>CAIMDZ010000053.1 GCA_903839875.1 uncultured Bacteroidota bacterium | reverse complement strand
TTTCCATTTTTTCTGCGTTGTATCCCGATAGCTATCGGGATGAAAAAAAGAAAAATAACTGCGCCACTATTGCACAACTTATTTCCTGACAAGCCCTAAACAATTTGGTATGATTTTTGTCACAATAAAGAAATAATAACTAATTAACTTTGCACAAAATAAATTCATTTAAAAAAGAAGTAGCATGAAAAGAACACTTTTACTAATTACAGGAGGATTGATCGTTTTTTCGGCAAATGGTCAGTATATTAAGAATAATGCAGGTCTCAGCCATTCAGAAAAGGCGCCTTTTGTGAGCGCTCAGGCACATGCGGCGCCTCCTGCTCACCATTCAGGAGCTAAAACCACCACCACTGCTTTTGTAACCGAAGATTTCGGCACAGGCTCACCCGGCGTTTTACCGGCGGGCTGGACCGCAGGCAGCTTCACCGGCGGCACCTGGAAATGGACCAATCATGCGTCCACATCTACCTACACCATGGGTGCAATGGCATCTTCATCCGCCTCAAACGGATGGATGATATTCGATTCTGATTCCATAGGTGCGGCATGTTCCTGTGCCCCGGCTGGCTGGCTTCAGTCTCCATCCTATAACTGTGCTACCCAACCTTTTGTTCGCCTTAATTTCCAGGATTATTACCGGAAATTCGAGGACTCCTGCTATGTATGGGTGAGCACCAACCCTGCTTTTACCACCTATTCAAGTTTCCCGGTGGTTACCAACAATGAGCTGACGACCAATACCTATTCAGCCAACCCTGAGAACGTGCACATCAATATCAGTGCGGCTGCAGGTGGCCAGGCATCGGTTTACATCCGCTTTGTTACCTGGGGCCCGGATCAGGGCGCCTATTCCTGGATGATAGACGATATGACTTTGTCAACTATGGATTCAGTGGATATTGCACTGCGTAAACCCTCGATTCTTTATTTTCCCGGTGGCAGCGGCAGCCAATACTCTTTTGGCACTATGCCTGCTAAAATGATGGATACTGTGGTACCTGTTACCTATGTAGTTAATTATGGCCATACAGCTTTTCCTGCAGTATCAGTTAATGCAAAAATATTCAAGGGAGCTGCTAATGTATACAACGCTACCGTTCCCGTAAATGCACCTGTAAATGCATACGACTCACTCGCGGATTTTTCCAACGGTTCTCCGGCTTACTATTTTTCTAACACAATCGGATCGTACATGGTTCCATTCAATGTAAACCCTGCCGCTGATGCGGTAACGGCAAATAACTTTGATACTACTTACTACAATGTCACGGACTCTGCCTTGAGTGAAAACACACCCGGCTCCGTTGCTACCAGTTCCGGCTATGTGCACAGACCCGGTTCATCAGCTTATTCCTTCAGCCCTGCCACACAATTTATAGTGCCAAACGGCCAATCTGATACCCTTACGTCAGTGTCTGTGGCATTTGGGCAGGCTTCAAAAGCCGGACAGGTAGTTGGTGTACAGATTTATCATTTTGACGGAACAAACTGGGTATATGACGGCCTCACTCAATTCAGAGCCCTTGTTTCGGGAGAAATCAGCACCTCCTCCACTATTAATTATGCAACGTTTATGGTTGATGAAGTAACAATAGGCGGAAAAATTATATTAGCCGGTGGTACCAACTATGCAGCGGTTGTAAAAGGCAGCAGCAACACAGATACCGTTACTGTTCTGGAAGGCGACAACCCCGCACCATACGCCATTACAGGCTACACGGGGCTGCAGGATACGTCAAACAATGACGGCAGCTCAAGCCAGGAATTCGGACAAGGTCATTTACCTTATGGAAATGATAATACGCCATTTATCAATTTGAATTTCGGCGTTGTTCAGAACCGTACAGGCATAACCAATATTTCCGGCAATAACTTTATCGGCAAGGCATATCCAAACCCTGCAAATACTTCGGTTGCTGTTCCATTCACTTTAATGGAAGATGGTACCGTTACCGCTACCTTATCAAATGTTATGGGACAGGTTATCAGTACCCAATACATTGATAATAAAGCAGGCAAACCAGCTAAGGCGGCTTTCGTTACTACGTCACTCGCCAATGGCGTGTACCTTTACTCAATTGAGTTTAACGGTCAGCATACCACAGGGCGTATTGTTGTGGCGCATTAATCAGGTCTTTTGATAGTTTTTAATGGGTGGCAAATTTGCCACCCATTTTTTTCCGGACGGCATGTATATATATAATGTACAGATAAAAGAAGAACGGTGCACAGGCAAGGTAATTACAGCCCACTAATTATAAATAATTGTATCATAAAGAGGTTTTCTCAACGTTTGGGGAAAGCCTCTTTTTTCTTTTTGGAAACAATATTCTATTATTGCACACGCTTAGCGTAAGATATAGCCAAAAAAATTAAAATTAAGAATGGCAAAACATTTATTGATAGTGGAGTCGCCTGCCAAGGCGAAGACCATAGAAAAGATACTGGGAAGTGATTTTGAAGTGAAATCGTGCTATGGGCACATACGGGATCTGGTGAAAGAAGACATGGGTATTGATATCAAGAATGGTTACACCCCTACGTATGTAATATCCGAAGATAAACAGAAGGTAGTTAAGGAACTGAGGTCGCTGGCAAAGAAATCGGATGATGTGTGGCTGGCAACGGATGAGGACCGTGAGGGTGAAGCCATATCATGGCACTTGTGTGAAGTTCTCGACCTTGATCCGTATAAAACCAAACGTATCGTTTTCCATGAGATCACCAAGGGGGCAATACAGGCCGCGGTAAAAAATCCGAGGTTTGTGAATATGGACCTCGTGAACGCCCAGCAGGCGCGCAGGATACTGGACCGCATAGTAGGTTTCGAACTGAGCCCGGTGCTGTGGCGCAAAATGAGCATGCGCAATAACCTATCTGCCGGCCGTGTGCAGTCGGTAGCGGTGCGCATACTGGTAGAACGCGAAAGGGATATCACGCGTTTCAGTGTTAACAGTAGTTTTAAAGTAGAGGCGCTGTTCAGTGCACCTGATATTAATGGTAAGAACGTAACCTTCAAGGCCGATGGTCCTGATAAAATAAAAGACGGGAATGGCGCAGCAGCCTACCTGGAAAAATGCAAGGGCGCATCCTACACCGTGAAAGACGTGCAGGTGAAGCCCGGCAAAAAATCGCCGTCAGCACCGTTTACTACCTCTACGCTGCAGCAGGAAGCCAGCCGTAAACTTGGTTACTCCGTATCAAAAACCATGCTGCTGGCGCAAAAGCTATATGAGAACGGGCACATCACCTACATGCGTACTGATTCTGTGAACCTGTCTGAAACAGCTATTGATGCATCGCGTGCGGCCATCATATCCCAGTTCGGCGAGCAATACCACCAGCAGCGCGCTTTTAAAAACAAGAACGAGTCGGCACAGGAAGCACATGAAGCCATCAGGCCTACTGATATGAACGCTACCTCTGCCGGTGACGCCGATACCACAAGGCTCTACGACCTGATATGGAAGCGCACCATGGCATGCCAGATGGCCGATGCTATACTGGAGCGTACCATTGCCAAAATTGACATCTCCACCCAGCCTGACCCGCTGACCGCCACAGGCGAAGTACTTCGCTTCGATGGCTTCCTGAAGGTATATAGTGAAGGTCATGATGATGACGAGGAAGATGACGAGAACGCAGGTATGCTGCCACCGCTGGTAACCGGACAAAAGCCCGAACTGCAGCGCATGATAGCCACTGAGCGCTTTTCAAGGCCAGCGCCCCGCTACACGGAAGCATCGCTTGTGAAGAAGCTGGAAGAGCTGGGTATTGGCCGTCCGTCCACTTATGCGCCTACCATCAGCATCATACAGGCAAGGGGCTACGTGGAGAAACGCGATAAAGACGGCGTGAAGCGCAACTTCCAGGTACTTACACTGCAACAGGATAAAATTTCAACTATTACCTCCTCCGAAAACTTCGGGGCTGAAAAGAATAAACTATTCCCTACCGATCTTGGTATGGTTGTCAACGATTTCCTGCGCGAGCACTTCACCAAGGTGATGGACTATGATTTTACCGCAAAGATCGAAGCTGAATTTGACCACATTGCCGAAGGCAGGCAGGAGTGGCACAAAATGATAGACGACTTTTATCTTCCTTTCCACGAGATCGTGGAACATACCATTGAGACTGCAAGCCGGGCACATGGCGAGCGCGAACTGGGCACAGACCCTGTAAGCGGCAAGCCAGTTACAGCGCGTCTGGGCCGCTTCGGACCAATGGTACAGATAGGAGTAACATCTACTGACGAAGGAGCGGAAAAACCCCGCTTTGCAAAACTCCGCACCAACCAGAGCATTGAGACCATAACACTGGAAGAAGCTATGGAACTCTTCCGCCTGCCCAGGAACCTTGGCCAGTTCGAAGACAGCGATGTGGTGGTCAACATTGGCCGCTTCGGACCATATGCACAGCATGACAGCGCGTTCTACTCACTGAAGAAGGATATGGACCCTTATACAGTAGAATTGGCTGAGATAACACCGCTTATTGCAGAAAAAAGGCAGTCGAAACTGGAGAGCGAGATCAAGGTCTTTGAAAAAGAAAAGATCCGTATACTCAAAGGCCCTTACGGACCCTACATCAAGCAGGGATTACGTAACTACAAAATACCAAAAGAGAAAGCCGAAACAGCAGCAGCGCTGACCATAGAGGATGTGAAAGCCATTATAGAAGATGTGAAAGCAAACCCGCCGAAGAAAGTAGCCAAAGGCAGAAAGAAGAAATAGGATAATTCCCGCTTCATCTTACTTATCCACCACCGTGGATATTTCGGCTTTGCCATGTTTTGTTTTTTTCGTACCTTTCTGTAAAGAAAGTGCGAGGAACCCCTGATCCGCCGCGGCGGAAGCTGCCGCGTAATTCGCGAATCATTATTGAGAAGCGCGTTGAGGCAGACCCGCAACAACTTTTAGCTTTTTACTTTTGACTTAATAAACCAAACTCGCTTTAGACTTTAGACTAACGACTTTAGACTAAAAAATGAATACCAGCAAAGAGATAACGGCCCTCTTAAGATTGATAGACGACCCCGACGACGAGGTATATGACACCGTTGCCGATAAACTGATCAATTATGGTAAGGAGATTATCCCAAAACTGGAACAGCTTTGGGAGACCACCATTGATGAAAACGTACAGGAGCGTATAGAATTACTCATTCACCGTGTGCACTTTCACGATCTGCAGCAGGACTTCCTGGAGTGGAGCCGGTCTGATCATCCCGAACTGCTGCGTGGCGCTATTCTTATTGCCAAATTTCAGTTCCCGGATCTCAACGTGCCGGCTATACTCACTCAATTCGACCAGGTAAAGCGTAACATATGGCTGGAATTGAATAACTACCTCACCCCTCTGGAGCAGGTGAATGTGTTCAACAGCATACTCTACAATTATTACAAACTCCATGGCCACGAGCTCACTGAGCGCGAACCAAAACACTTTTTCATCAACCAGGCGCTGGAGAGCAAGCAAGGCAATTCCTACAGCATCGGCATTCTGTTCCTGGCGCTAAGCGAGATACTGGATATACCCATTTTCGCGGTAGATGTGCCCCGCCAGTTTATCTTCGCCTATATAGATACGCTTCACAGCTTCCTCAATCCGGGCAATAAAGGCATACAGCAGGTGCAGTTCTACATTGATCCGTTAAACGGCATGATATACACTCAGAAGGACGTAGACCAGTACCTCCGCAAGATCAATGCTTCCGACCGCGACCTTTACTTCACCCCGCTTAATAACAAGCGTATCATATACAAAATGATGGAAGAACTGTGCCTCTGCTACCGCTATAAAAGGGAAGATGAGAAGGCGGATGAGATACAGTCGCTGATGCAACTGTTAACCCAAAATATATAAGGGACTTCGCTTGTGAATAAGCCATCGGCTTCATTCGTTTAATAAAGGTTTATCGTCTTGAAAATAGCGACATTTTTTAACAGAACTTTTCCTGCCGGTTTACAGATATTTTTTGAAAACTACCTGCCACCCGGTTTGTAGTCGTTCCCATAGTTGATAAATATTTCTTCCCCCTTTGATATGGGTTGGGTAGCGGTTATATACAGCTCGCGATCCTGTTCCTGCATGCCTTCATATTCTACCAGTTCATATTTTGCATTAGGCTTGTTATGGTGATTGTATAACGACCCATAACCTAATGCAAGCAAAGTACTATCCCCCGTATACTCATACAAATAATGAATCAGCATGGTCTTTTCAAGATGCACAAAGTCTTTAATTCCCAGTATCAGAATTGGGCAAATCTCAATAATTGCTCCTTTATTAATATCCGCTGTAGCAAAAACTCCCCTGCCTGCGTCCTTTATTCCCGACTTCCTTATTTCTATTTTATTCTTCATATTTTGACATATACATTGCTAAATGCAGGTGATACCAATCAGACAATAAAACCGGGCCGGGAAGGCATCAAACCTGCGCGACCCTACTTTTTTCTGTGCAGACAGGTAAACGTGATTTGCGAAAAATTCCAGGCAATTATCCTTGTCATCTTCACTTAATTAATGAAAGGTCGTTTAAATATATTAGTAACCGGGAGTTTATTTTGTGGAGTTGATGGATATGCCGGCAGGCATAGCAGGGCCTTTACGATTCTTTGCGACTGCTTTAGCGTGAACCCTTCGTGCCGGATTTTGAAGTCTGATCAGTATTACACATCTCAGAATAACAAAAAAGGAACTAAATGTTCTACTTTTACCCCTACAACACAACCCCAAATTTGAACCTTTCATTTTTCATAGCACGGCGGTACCTGGTGAAGCAGAAGGGGGCTTTCTCTTCGTTCATCATTAAGCTGGCTATTGTGGCTACGGCCCTTAGTGTGATGGTGATGATAGTAGCGATGGCTATTATCACGGGTTTTAAGTATTCGGTAAGCGAGAAGCTGTACAGCTTTATGGGGCATGTGCATGTGATTCCGTTTGATGAAACGAAGTCGAACGCCCTGACTTTTGCAGAGCCCATTTATTACAATCCCCGGCTGGTGGACTCAATGCGGCAGATACCGCATGTGACAGGGGTGAACCCGTTTGCGGTGCGACCGGTAATCGTGCAGGCGCATGGCGGCATGGAGGGACTGCAGCTAAAGGGTGTTGATAAAAATTACCGTTTCCTGAGCGGCATTACCACCAGTGGCAAGGCTATTGACTACAGCGACAGCACTTACGCGAAGCAGATACTACTATCGAAAACTACAGCTGACAGGCTGAATGTGAACATAGGCGATACTGTGCAACTGAACTTTGTGGAGGAGGGTATTCCAAGAATAAGGCGGGTGAAGGTTAGCGGGCTATTTCATAGCGGCATGGAGGAGGTGGACAAGATATATGGCATCTGTGATCTGCGCATGCTCCAGCGCATTAACAACTGGACTGCCGACAGCATAAATGGCTACCAGGTAGACCTCACCGACCCTGGCTATGCCGATACAGTGGCCAATTACATTCACTACAACCTGATTCAGGCGCCACTGGAGGCCTATACCACACGTGAGAACTATGCCGGCATTTTCGACTGGCTGGAGCTGACAGGCATCAACAGTACCATATTGCTGGTGATAATGGCTATTGTGGCCATCATCAACATGGGCGCGGTGCTGGTGATACTGATGGTGGACCGGGCAAGAATGATAGGCCTGCTGAAGGCGCTGGGGATGCCCTTTGAGGGCACACGCAACATCTTCCTGAGTATAGCAGGGCTGATAGGCGCGGCAGGCATATTACTGGGCAATATACTTGCATTGGGCCTGTGCCGGCTGCAGTTGAAGTATGGCTTTATAACTCTTCCGGAAGAAACATACTATATGAAGTACGTACCTGTAAAAGTAATCTGGTGGCAGGTGGCGCTGGTGGATGTAACAACGCTGGCGCTGTGCATATTTTGTATGTGGCTGCCCGCATTGTATATTCGCAGGATACAGCCGGCAAAGGTGCTGCAGTTTAAATAAGTTGGCAGTTTTCAGTTGCCAATTTGCAGTTGTGCTCAGTTGGCAATTGCTTATAGTTTGTAGTTGAAGAATAGTTAGCCATTAAATCACTAATCTAAAAAATAATATAACATGGGAACCGGAAAAATGTTACAGAAAAAAAAGTTAGCTGCGTTTGCAGTTGACAGTTTACACCGTTGCTGAATTTTGTAAATTGCAAACTAATGAACATCAATTAACAGCCAATAGCAAACTGCAGACAGAACAACATGAGCAAACTGTTACCTGAAAAAAAACAACATGTCTCAACTATAAACGGGGAACTTAAACTGTAAACTGTAAACTGCCAACTGAAAAACTGCTAACTGAAAACAACATGGGTAAACTGCCAACTGCCAACAGTAAACTGCCAACTAACAGATGAAGGAACTTTACAAAAACATATGTGCTGAACGAAAAGGCATACCTCTGTTCATGCAGCCATGGTGGCTCGATTCCGTCTGTGAAGCATGGGATGTGGCTATTGCTATGAAGGGCGAGCATGTGGCGGGCGTGTGGGCATACCCCATGGAAAACAAACTTGGTGTAAGCATATTACGGTCGCCGATACTGACGCCTTACCTTGGCCCCCATGTGTTTTATCCCGAGGATATTAAGGAGCGCAAGCAGGACGGTTTTGAGCATGAGACTATTGCGGAGCTGATGAAGCAACTACCTGATGTGAAGGTGTGGCACCTGGCCATAGAACCTGGGATAAAGCAGGTTGGGCTGTTTAAAAAATACAAACTAAGTACCGCAGTGCAGCAGACCTTCCTGATGGATCTGGGCGAAACGGAAGAGACATTGCTGGCTAATATGAAAGACACCCGCCGCCGAAACATCCGACAGGCAGAAAAAGAACTTACAGTAACCGAAAATGCCGGTGACCTACCGGATCTGTACAAATTTCAGCAGCATACACTTGAAAGAAAAGGCAAACTCCTGCCTTATACCCTTCACGACCTGACCCGCATAATGGATGCCTGCAAAGCCAATGATGCAGCAGCCCTTTGGGTAGCAAAAGATGGAGATACCATTCAGGCTATAGTATGGCAGGTGTGGGACGGCAACTGCAGCTACTACTTCATGGGCGGACAAAACCCTGAGGCCGGCAGCTACAAGGCTATGTCGCTGCTGTTGTGGGTAGCTATGAAGGAAGCCAAAAAACGCGGCCACAAAACCTTCGACCTGGAGGGCAGTATGGATGAGGGCGTAGAACGTTTCTTCCGCAGCTTTAGCGGCAGCAGAGCACTGTACCTCGTATTGCACAAGAATGAATCCCTGTTATGGAAAATGAAAAACATGATCTTCAGGTGAGCATGTGATTCAATCACATTCCCTGCATTTCTTCCTGCATTGCCCCCCATTTATGTACTGAAGCTGAACCTATATTCTCCTGTGAAGTCCAGGAACAAGGTCCCTGTTTTTCATCGGGAGGGATTTAGGGTTTTCACCTCCTTCAGCGTAAGTGTAAAATTTGTGTGCATCCTGCATATAATTGGGAATGCAGCTGAATTGTAATAAGTGAAGTAGTCGTCAATCGTTGGGTCTATGATCCACTTGTCTTTTGCTTTGCGTGCGGGCTTCACAAACCTGTCATGGATAATTGTGGCGTTACCATCTACTTTTACAGTAAGGTCGCCATCTACAACTTGCTTCATCAGCGCAGGTTCGTCGTTGGGGTTGTTCATACATACTTTCATGGCATCCTTACCCTTTGCAAACTCATTGAATAGTTTCTGGCTGATCCATACGCTCAGCGTCGCATCGTCGAGCGTTTTAGTTTCCGCCTGGAAGAAGTTATACATTTTAAAAGCGCCTGCCAGTGCCTTTGGTGTGTGTTTGATGGTACCTTTTATACTTGCCGGGGCGGTCATCTCCCAATCGAAAGAAGTTCCCTTCAGGTCTCTTATGGTCACTATAAAATCATAATCGCCCTGATCGCTCTTTACGCTGTAGATCAGTCTGGTACCGGGTTTCACCACCTCTTCCAGTTTCACTTGTGCATGGCTGTTTATACCAATTGATAGCAGGAATAGTAAAAGTAGTTTGCTCATAGATTTTGATTTTATCAAAGATAGCAAGGAAAATGGTATTCCTGACTTGCACAGGGTTGCAAAATGAGCTCTGCAGAACACTTCCCAAAATCCTTCCCTTTTTTGAAGGGTGAACGAAGAGAACGAGCGAAGCTTTGCCGAAGGCGGAAAGGTCAAATAGGGGTTAGGGGTGTATCTCTTGAGAAAACCATCATTCCGTCACAACAAAAACTTCGGTATAACCAGGACTATAAATGTCACCACAATAGCAATAATAGCCGTTGTAACCACCTGCTTCCCAATTGTTGCCTTTGCGGCTATGCCGGGATAATAAACGTATCCCATAACGAACCCGCTGATCAACCCTCCAATGTGCGCCGCATTGTCAATATTGCCCTGGAGGCCCGCCATCAGGTTATACACCACAAAGAACAGTATGCTCCTGATCATTGTCTTTCTCATCGTACGCTCTATATGGCTGGTGGTAAGTACCGACAAGAAAATACCATACAAGCCGAATATAGCCCCCGATGCGCCCACCCCCACGCTGTTGGCATGCATCACAATGCTCATAAGCCCCGCGCAAACCCCCGTAAGCACATAGGCCGATGCAAACCGGAACCGGCCCATAAGCGGCTCCAGGAACATACCAATGTACAGCAGTGCAAACGTATTCATCAGGATGTGCAATGCCCCGGCATGTAAAAACATATAGCTGAGCAACCGCCACCATTCACCGGCGGTTACAGCCGCCCTGAAGTTGCCTCCCCACTCAAACAGGCTCTGGGAGTTAGGTGTGAGTGGCGATATGCCGGCAATTATCATAGCTAAGTATACCAGCACATTTGCATAGACTAAAAGCGGAGTTACAATGTAACTTTTGGACGGGAAGATTGCGCCATATTTTTCGCGATGCATAGGGTGCATGTTGCGATTGGCTTTTTCCTGTGCTTCATGCATTATGGCCATAGCCTGTTTGTAACGAACCGCATTGATGCTGCTTTGCGCCTCATCCTGGCAGTAGTCATTTATAGGTCTGCATCGGAAGGTGGCCATGTTCCGTTCCACGGTTATGGTTATTACCTCGCCATGCACAAAGTCGGTAACCGGTGTGTGGCACTGCAGTGAATTTTCGTTCAGCGATAGCAGCGTCCAATGCAGTTGCGCAACGGCCGGTTGTGCAATTGCAAGGTATTGCACAGGTTCAAGGTCATAAACCTGCACTTCTTCAACATACTCCGGCGTCACAGCATTCATCACTTATAGAATTTATGTAAAGGTAGGGGTATACCATGCCTTTATTCTACTGGTACTTTTTCCTAATCCGGACAATTGATATCCCGTCTGCGCCGCCGGACTCCGCTTATTCTGCGGGACCCAATGGTTATCCGAGTACTGCCTTCTATGTTTTGCACAAGTTACAACCCATTTCATAACGGGCTTCAGTTTCCTAATCCTGCAGGTCCTTTGCCCGCACCCAGGCTCTGTTTAAACGAGCCGTCGCTAAAGCTATGACGGTTAAAAAGACCTGCCGGGACATCGGAGTCCGAGTCGATCATCCTGCCTGAAATCGGCGGTCGCTGATTTTAAGCTATTGACTCCTTGTGGTTCGGCAAATACTTACCATGAGTGGAGTTGTGTTACGCAGACCCTGATTTGGCGGTGGAATATGGATTGCCGGTCGGAGACCTTTTTTGGGGGGGGATTTAAGTTTTGAAAACTTAAACCAGGTGCGATTGATAATACGCCTGTATATAGCTTTACTTTCCCATGCCTTAATCATATAACATTTCGTTTTTTGCAATGGCTTCAATTTTCATTAATTTTGGATTGAAATTCTTTTGAAATGGAAATATTGTTGGTTAAACCTGAAAATAGTGAACAAATGAAAGCTGTTAAGGAACGATGACGAAATAATTCCTATAATCTGACTTGTTCTTTTCCATTTTTTCGGCGTTGTAAAAGTCTTTAAATACCGTGGTATTCGCAGATTTTACGCCTTGAAAAAAAGAAAAATATCTGCGCCATATCGTAGGAATTATTTCGTCAACGTTCCTAAGGCAGTTTTAAAAGTTTTGAATGTAGATAATATTTCGAAGAAGGATAAGGGATATGATTCTGAATTTGTAAAAAAATACTGGAAAGCCGGAAGCAGGTAAATGAAGGAAAAATATCTACTGTTGATACTAAAAACCTATAAAGCAAAAGCGTATCTCGACTTTTGGGAAAAAAGCGGAACGCGGCGATCAGGCAAAAAATATCGAAACTCATTGAATCCGCGGTAGTTACTCCTTTTGAGGGTTTGGGAAAGCCGGAGCCATTAAGATATGAATTGACCGGAACATGGTCGAGAAGAATTAATAAAGAACACAGCATGATTTAGGAAGTGAGCAATAACAGAATTATTATTCTTTCTTTAAAAGGCCATTATTAGCAATATACGATTTAGGGTCAAAATGCAATAGGGCTATATCACCTATGGGAAAATGCTATCTAATTATCCACCAACTCAATTTCCTTCCTGAACAAATAATTTTCAAGTAATTTACACCGCGATAATGAGTATAAAAGTAAAGATTGTTAACGACCCGGTTTATGGCTTTATCCGGTTTCCGGAGCCGGAGCTGGTGCGGGTTATTGACCACCCATGGTTTCAAAGGCTGCGGAATATAAAGCAGATGGGGCTGGCGCAACTGGTTTATCCGGGTGCGGTGCATACACGTTTTGCGCATTCATTGGGTGCATGCCACCTGATGGGCAAGGCGTTGGATGAACTTAAGGCCAAGGGGATCATTCCAGGCAAGGATGAATGCCTGGCGGCACGATTGGCTGCTTTACTGCATGATGTGGGTCATGCGCCTTTTTCTCATTCCTTGGAGGAGGAACTGGTGGGTATCTCGCACGAAACATTGTCACGCATCATCATGCGGCGCATGGATACTGAGTTTGGCGGTATGCTGGAAAAAGCAATAGATGTTTTCGACCATTCGGCCTCTCCCCCCGCCCTCTCCAAGGGAGATGGAGCCAGGTACCTGCACCAACTGGTGAGCAGCCAACTGGATGTGGACAGAATGGATTACCTGAACCGGGACAGCTTTTATACCGGTGTTTCGGAAGGGGTGATTGGTTATGACCGGATATTGCAAATGCTTACTGTGCGCAATAATGAGCTGATGGTGGAGGAGAAAGGAGTCCATTCAGTGGAGAAATTCATTATAGCACGCCGGCTGATGTACTGGCAGGTATACCTGCACAAGACGGTTCTTGGCGCTGAAATGCTGCTGATCAATATTTTTAAACGTGCAAAAGAGCTTGTGAGGCAGGGAATTGAACTATTTGCAAGCCCTGCATTAAACTATTTCCTTAAAAGGCATCTAACCGAGGATGATTTTATTAAGGACCCTGAACATTTAATAAAATTTTGTGAACTGGATGATAATGATGTGATGGTTTCCATTAAAGTATGGCAAACGCATGAAGATAAAGTATTATCCAAACTCAGTAAAATGCTGATTTTAAGAAAATTATACAAAGTAGTGCTCAGTTCTGAAAATCTGGCAGGGATTTTGGGGGATAAAAAGGAACAGGCAAAGTCTTTATTGGGATTAACAGATGAGGAAGTGCCCTATTTTGCATTTTCCGGAATTACATCCAACAGCACCTATAATATAAATGACGAACTGATAAAAATTGAGACCAAAAGCGGAATTATTAAAAACATTACAGAAATAGATGATTCATTAGTTAATCAAACACTTGCCAGAGCCGTACATAAAAACTACATTTGCTTTATTACGCCAAATTCCGCCCTTGAGGAACTGACCTTCTGAGCTGAAAAATTATTTGTAAATTAATATTGGATACTGAAACTGAAGACGGATGCAATTTACAGCACAGCAAATAGCTACTTTGTTACAAGGGAAACTGGAAGGCGACCCGGACGCAAGGGTTAGCAGCGTAGCAAAGATCGAAGAGGCGGAGGAGGGTTCCCTGTGCTTTATCTCTAATTCGAAGTATGAAGAATATTTATATTTTTCAAATGCTTCGGTAATACTTGTAAATGAATCACTTGAGATAACAAAACCGGTAAAGCCCACACTGATAAAAGTGCAGGATGCCTACAGCAGTTTTGCTCATTTGCTCGAGAAATACAATGAGATCATTTCCGGCAGCAGCAAGTCTGGCATTGAGCATCCATCCTATGTATCTCCCACTGCTTCTTTAGGGAAGGATGTATATGTTGGGGCCTTTGCCTATATAGGAGAGCATGTAGTGATAGGTGATGGCGTTAAGATATATCCGGGTTGCTATATCGGTAATAATGTGACCCTTGGAGCAAACTCAAAGATATATTCGGGGGTAAAAATATATGATGAGTGTAAACTGGGCTGCAGGGTAGTGATCCATTCAGGAAGCATTATTGGAGGCGACGGCTTTGGTTTCGCACCACTTTCCGATGGAACTTACAAAAAAATACCCCAGATAGGCAATGTGATCATTGAAGATGATGTGGAAATAGGGGCCAATACCACCATTGACCGTGCTACAATGGGTTCTACTATCATAGGAAAGGGCGTGAAATTAGACAACCTGATACAGGTGGCCCACAATGTGGAAATAGGTGAAAACACGGTAATTGCTGCCCAGACCGGAATATCAGGCACTACCAAAATAGGCAGGAATTGCATGATAGGCGGGCAGGTGGGCATGGTTGGCCACATACATATAGCAGATGGTACCAAGATCAATGCCCAAAGCGGGTTGTCAAAATCGGTGGTTAGTATTAATACTACATTGAACGGTAGTCCTGCGTTTGAATATAAAAGTTCATTAAAAAGTCAGGCAATTTTCAGAAATTTGCCGGAATTACAGCAGCGTCTTCAAAAACTGGAGGAAACTGTTCAGGAATTAACCGCATTATTAAGTACTCAAAACCTGGAATACAAAAAGTGAACGGTGATATTTTAACTATTTCAGAAAACAGGACAAAAACTGATAAGTTGCATTCAACAAATAACAGTCAAAACCAGCAGACAGTAAAAGAACCGGTGACGCTGAACGGTGTAGGATTACATACAGGCCAAACAGTGACAATGACCATAAAGCCGGCAAACCCCGGTTATTGCATTCGCTTTCAACGAATTGACTTGCCTGATAAACCAATTGTAAAAGCTGATTGCGATTTTGTGGTTGACACCTCCCGTGGCACTACCATAGAGTATAATGGCGCAAGGGTAAATACTGTTGAGCACACCATGGCAGCTATGGTGGGCATGGGTATAGATAATGCGCTGATAGAACTTGACGGACCGGAAGTGCCTATTCTGGATGGCAGCTCTAAATTGTTCATAGAGGCCATAGAAAGTGTTGGTGTACAGGAACAGGAGGCAAAACGAATTGTATATAGCATAGACAGTAACATACATTTTTACGATCCGGTGAAGAATGTGGATATGCTGGCGATACCCGCCACTGAGTACATGATAACCGCCCTGATTGATTTTAATTCTCCGGTACTGGGAACGCAGCATGCTTCCCTGAAAAATATCGCTGAATTCAGGGAAGAGATTGGCCCGTGCCGTACATTTTGTTTCCTGCATGAACTGGAATACCTGCTGGATAACAACCTGATAAAGGGCGGCGACCTGAGCAATGCGATTGTAGTAGTGGATAAAGTGGTGAGCCAGGAAGAACTGGACAGGCTGGCAAAAGTTTTCAACAAAGAAAAAATAGAAGTAAAGCAGGAAGGTATATTAAACAATATACAACTACGATTTACCAACGAGCCAGCAAGGCATAAACTGCTGGACGTAGTTGGCGATCTGGCTCTGGTGGGGCATTCCATTAAAGCGCACATCATAGCCAGCAGGCCTGGACATGCATCGAATGTGGAGTTTGCAAAAAAAATAAAGCAGTATATCAAAAAGAACAAACACCTGTCTGATATACCACACTACGATCCGACTCAGCAGGCCATATACGACATTAATCGTATTACAAAAATATTGCCGCACAAGTACCCATTCCTGTTTGTAGATAAGATCATTGAACTGAGCGACAACCATGTAGTAGGGGTAAAAAATGTGACCTTTAATGAACAATTTTTTCAGGGCCATTTCCCGAATAACCCCGTAATGCCCGGGGTATTACAAATAGAAGCCCTGGCACAAACCGGCGGTATCCTGGCACTGAACAACATACCAGACCCGGAAAATTATGATACTTATTTCCTGAAAATAGACAAAGTAAAATTTAAGCAACTGGTACGCCCCGGCGATACGCTGATATTGAAACTGGAATTAATTAACCCCATCCGCCGCGGCATCTGCGAAATGAGGGCTGCTGCATATGTAGGCAATAAACTTGCTACCGAAGCAGAATTGGTAGCGCAAATCGTAAGAAAAGACAAAAAATGATCCATCCGCTGACATATGTCCACCCGGACACTAAAATAGGACCTAATGTAAAAATTGATCCGTTTACTACCATCCACAGGAATGTGGAGATAGGAGAAGGTACGTGGATAGGATCGAACGTAACCGTAATGGAAGGCGCCCGGATTGGAAAGAACTGCCGCATATTTCCAAGCTCTGTTATCTCAGCTATACCTCAGGACCTCAAATTTAAAGGAGAAGATACCATCTGCATCATAGGTGACAATACCACCATTAGGGAGTGTGTAACCATAAACAGGGGAACCGTGGACAGAAATATGACCAAAATAGGCAACAACTGCCTGATAATGGCTTATACACACATTGCTCATGATTGTGAGATTGGCAATCATTGCATTTTTTCCAACAACACTACCCTTGCGGGCCATATTGTAGTAGGTGATTGCGTGGTGCTGGCAGGGCTTACAGCTATCCAGCAATTTGTGCGCATAGGTTCTTATGCATTCGTAACCGGAGGTTCCCTGGTCAGAAAAGATATACCACCTTATGTGAAGGCCGCACGCGAACCGCTTTCCTACGTTGGGGTAAACTCAATAGGCCTTAAGCGCAGGGGTTACTCGATTGAAAAGATCAATCACATACTCGATATTTACAGGATACTTTTTGTACGGGGATACAATGTTTCAAAAGCGCTGAATATCATTGAAACCGAAATACCGGTTTCAGATGAGCGTGACGAGATCATTTCTTTTGTGCGCGAAACTGGAAGGGGTATTATGAAAGGTTATGTTCGTCGTCACAACGGGGAGGACCTGACGTAGGTAGTTTTTCAGTGGGCAGTTTGCAGTGGGCGGTGGGTGAACTGTAGAATTGTTTGGCTGTCGGTCGGCGTCAAATAATTTTCAAATAAGCAATAATGGGCAGAATTATTTTATTTATTTTATTATTTGCTGCCCTTTCAGGCTATTCACAGCAAATAAATTCTTCGAAATTTCTTGCCAATAGTAATTCAATCGTCCGGTTTTTTGAATTCGAGCGGGCTATTCAGCGAAATGAAGAGATCGTTGCCTTATATTTTGCACTAGGATCTGAAGGCTGGAAAGCGGACAGAAAATTAGTTGCCCAATGCGTTGAAGAAGAAAAGAAATTAAAAAAGAAGGTACAATCATCAAAGGTGGAACCCAGGTATGCTGCCAATAAAAATAAAATAACCGGACTCCTCGATATCATCATTCAATGCTTTGATAACCTATATAAGTACGGACCACAGAGTAGCCAGTTTAAAAGAAGCGATGAAATATACCAGCCAAAATTAAAGTTGCATCTTGACACACTAATTACTTATTTCGGGATGGAGGCATATATGAAAATTGATTCTGAAGGAATGAGTAAAGTTAGGGAGGATGCTTATAATATAAAATTTCCTCAACAAGACAAAGCAGATCAACTATTGGCTAATAATAAAGTAATGGCGGCTTACCAGGTTGTATTGAGCGATAAAGAAAATTTAAATAATGACGCCGCACTACTTTATTTATCTGATCTGCTACTGAAGAAAAGATTCAGAGATTCAATAAATATTAATGGAGCCGATTCTATTGGACTGTATTATCTGAAAAGGATCATCAATAAAAATTCTTACTCGCCCTTCTTATTTGAAGCATGGAGGAAGTGGCGGGCTGCGACACAAATGGAATATGGCGCATCCAAAACATCTGAAATACCTAATGACCTTTATGATGAAAAAAGAGCCAAGCTCCTGAAAGTGATCCTGGTATATCTGAACAAAAACCAGTCTGATACATGGGCCTATATTCAGTTTTTCGATTTTAATGAATATGAAATTATTCACCGCTTTGGGGATTACCCTTATGGTAATCAGTCGGCAATAGAACGGCAGGAATTATTTTATGGGGAATGAATATATCTTTATTACCTGCATTATTCTACATTTGACGTTATGAACATATCCCTTGAACATATCAGCAAGCGTTTTCAGCGGTACTGGATATTTAAGGATATTAATTATTCTTTTTCCTCGCCGGGAGCCTATGCATTGCTGGGGCTAAACGGCAGTGGCAAATCAACCTTACTGAGAATACTTGCCGGTATGCAGGCGCCTTCGCAAGGGAAAATCAATTTTCATAATAAGGATGGCACCCAGATAATAGCTGCTGATGTATTCAGCAACATCAGTTTTAGCGCCCCCGGTATGGAATTGGTGGAAGAACTGACCCTGAGGGAATTTTTTGATTTTCATTTTTCATTTAAACATCCGCTACCCGGCCTGTCAGTTGACAAAATAATTGAACTGTGCCGGTTAAAAGACGCGGCAGAAAAACCTATTGGTGATTACTCATCAGGGATGAAGCAACGGGTGAAGCTGGCACAGGCTATTTTCTCTGATACGCCGGTTTTGCTGCTTGATGAACCCTGCACCAACCTTGACCAGCAAGGTGTAGAACAATACCGCAACTGGATAGAAGAATATAGCAAGGACAGACTGGTAATAGTAGCATCAAATGATGAGCGGGAGTACTTCTTTTGCAAGGAGCGGATAGAGATTGAAAAGTATAAATGACATTTTTATATCTTCAAAATATTGCTTAAATTTGTAAAAACAGTGTAGTTATGACGGTGATTGCAATGAGAAAGAAAATAACTGAATACCTACAGACGGCTGATGAAAAGGACGTAAAGGCCGTATATACTTTCGTTGAAAATAAAATTGAACCAGTAGCGTGTGTGATTGATGATGAGACTTACAAGGAATTGGAACGCAGAACCAAATCATTCCTTGATGGCAGTGCGAAAATGTACACGCTTGAGGAAGCCAGGAAAATAGCGAGGGAAAGATTCAAAGAAAAAAGTAAGCAATAATGGCTTTCCCGTACAAGTTACATTCACAGGCAATTGACGAGTATGCCAATGGGTATGAATGGTATGAAAATAACGTGACGGCCTTGGCGAAAAGTTTCTGGATGTTATTGACAGACAGATTGCAGATATCTGTGAAAATCCGGGATACTACAGCAGGTTACGTGGCACATACAGACAAGCCGGCGTTGAAAAATTTCCGTATGTTATTGTGTACGAATTTTTTCCACGCAGAAAGCTTATCCACATTGCTGCCATATTCCATACCAGCAGAAATCCAAAGGAAAAATTCAGAAAGGAAGAATAAACCCGGCAAATAGATCATTGCACACAGCTATACCAGCTAATGGCAGTATTGGCCGATCATTGTTGCAGCATCATTATTCCCAAGCTGCTGAGCCATTTTCCAGTCCTCACAAGCGGCATGTATATCTTTAAGATCATAGCGTATAATGCCGCGATAATAGTAAGCAAATTTATCTTCCGGATTGATCTTTATGATGGTGCTGTAATCTGCAGCCGCACCGGAAAGGTCTCCCGAATTTGCTTTTATATTCGCCCTGTTCTGGTAAGGCAGAATAAATGAGGGGTTCAGTTCAATGGCCTTGCTGTAATTATCCATTGCAGCCTTCCTATTACCTGCGACCTGGTAAGCCCATCCCCTGTTGTTATAAGCTTGTTCCATCAACGGGTCGGTGGCGATAGCTTTGTTGTAGTTGGTCATAGCATTTACCGTATCTCCCATCCTGAACAATAACCAGCCCCTGTTGTTATACGCATCGGCATAACCGGGTTTAAGTTCTATAGCCTTGTTATAGTCAGCCAGCGCCTCCTGCAGATTGCCTGTGGCATCGTATGTGTTTGCCCTGTTGAATACCGCATCGTAATATTGCGGGTTCAGTTTTATACATTCAGTATAGTCGGCAAGTGCGGGTTGCAGGTCACCGAGTTTCTTTTCCATATTGCCGCGGAGCCAGTAACCATAATAAACATCGGGATATTTTTCGATAACATCATTAAAAAGCAAGCCGTCATCTTTCCATACACCGATCCTGTTGTAAGTAACAAATAAAAAAGCGGCCATTACTGCTGCAGACAGCGCGATAGTTATTGTTCTCCTGCGCGTTGCTGAGAAGTAAGTAATACACTGACCGGCAATATAAAACAGGCCAATGGACGGTATATAGCTGTACCTTTCTGCCGTAAGCGCAAGGCCTGCAGAGATGATCTGCAGCATTACGGAAATGGTAACCAGGAAAAATGAAACGCCGAAAAGCAGCTCCCTGCGGTATGCTGTGCGGCGAAAACAAAGCCATGCAAGACAAACCAATAACGGAACTGACAAATAGTATATAACAGGCAACATACCATTATGCACAGCAGGATAGCAGTGCATAATGGCCAGCTTAGCCGGCACAATAAGCCATGCAATATAAAAGGCAATACCGGAAAGGAATAGGACTGAACCATTGATAATGCCATAAGACAACAGCGAAATGCTTAATGTCCCCGCAGCTCTTTGCGACAAAATGGCCAGTACGCCAAACAGCAATGACAACAGGAAAAAAGGAATTTTTTCAGCGAGGGTGCGGGCGTCAACTTTTCTTCCCTTGTAATAGTCAACTACCAGCATCAATACAGGTAAGGTAACTGCTGCCGACTTGGACAATAAAGAAGCAATAAAAAGAACAAGGCAAAACCAATAGTTCTTTTTTCTAAAACCTGATGCCATGTAACGTAAATAATGCAGCAATGTCAGCAGGTAAAATAAAGCATAAAGCACATCCTTGCGCTCCGATACCCACGCCACAGATTCTACATGCATGGGGTGTATGGCAAACAGCAGAGATGTAACCGCGGCTGTAATGTTGCTTCCGCTTAGCCGCTCTGCCAGCTTATAGACAAGCCAAGTATTAACGAGATGCAGCAGTACATTGACTAAGTGAAATGGAAGCGGGTTTGCCTCAAACAGGTTGTACTCAATAAACCAGGATAGTGTAGTAAGCGGGTGATAATTGCCTGAATAAAATGAGCTTAAAATAGCAACAATGCCCTTTAAGGAGAAGTTCTTTAAAAAAGGATTATTGAGGATATAGGCATCATCATCAAGTACTGTAAAATTGTTTTGTAGTGTATGCGCATATAGCAATGCTGTAAACGCAACTATAACCAGTGGCGCCCATGAAGGCAACCCAGGCTTCATATTTTTTACCACACCGTTTTTTACACTTTTTGCAGATGGTGCAATTGCAAGTGGTTTGTTTACTTTTCCCGGCATACGCTACAATATGCGTTTTTTATTGTAAAAAAGGAAAACGAAGTTAGTAAAGGCGAAAAATTATTTCAATCTCCGGTTCTCCGGCATGGGGTCTATAACTATTTTTTGCACATCTGGCAGGAAAATCATTAACTGATGCTATCGAAGTGAAGTGAAGTTAAGTAATTACTTTTGCATATCTTCAATATAACGGCCTCGTTGTACAATGCCCGCCCGGTTGGACACCGTTCGGACGGGGATAGTTTTAAGAGTTTCCAATTAAACATTAACTTTGCAGCCATTGATGGCCTCGTAGTACAATGGATAGTATAAGAGTAACTAAGACGCTACATAGACGTACATCTCCAAGTGATTGATTTTCAATTTTTTATTATCCCGTGAACTACACTATATGTAAAAGTGGGGGATAAGTGGGGGACATTTTAGACTAATAAACTTATTCTGTTTATGTCTTTTTTCTGCTTATTCAAAGTTACCGAAAAACAACCATAAAATAAAATAATCGTAGGCTAAATAAATGTTTAAGTAGAAGCCTATAATAATTCCACCATGGTTAATTATTGAGTATCTCGTATTATTTCAGATTTCTTAACGGTATTAATTAATTTATTCCGTGCTGTATTTGCCTTCTGCATAGAACTACTCCCTGTAAATTCAAAAAGTGTCTTGTGATTAAAAGTCCCATCGTTCCAATCCAAGATGAGATATGCACTCTCTATTTTTTCTTTTTTCTTCCATGCAAACGCCAATGGCCCAACTAACAACATCCGACCGACTGTTATTCTATTTTCAATTGTTGACTGGTCTTCCAAGGTCACTTCCTTAATTGAAGCAAAATCAATACTGCCACAAATATAAAAATCATACTTGTCATATTGACCTACTTTATCATCTGAAACTAGCTCTGTAAAAAAAGAAACCAATACTAGTTGATTGTTCTTATGAAATACTCGTAAGTCCCCATTATTATTTATTGAGGGGTGCCCTCCTAAATACTTTGCAGAAAATAGTTCGTTGGACTCGTCAAGATTATATTTGTCTGAAAGTTCTTTTTCTTTCTCATGCTTTGATTTGCTTGTTTTCTTCGCTGCTTGAAAAAAACCAATAACTACTAAAACGAGAAGTCCGATAATAATACAAGTCCACATATTGCTATTAATTTATACTTGCGCCTATCTATTTATGTTTTAGAGTTCAAAACCAAATTATCCTTTAAGCAACTACTTTCATTTACACAAGTTAATTACATTTACATAAAAATAATAGTATGTGGCACAAAATAAGAACAAACGGACAATTAACCGCTATGCCAGTTGGAACATTAATAATAAAATACCCTGTATGTGGCGAACCAGTTGATGTGTTTAATATGGATGATAGAGAAATGATGTCTATCCGATATGTTACAAGTAATGCTGAAAAATTTGAAGACATTGCCCTATCGTTAATCTCAAATAACTCGGAGCGATTTGCGATTGCAGATAGAATTGTCTTTGGCCCAATGCATAAACAATACAGGGATATTATTAAGGAAGGTAATTATTGGACTGATGAACCAATGACTTTCTAAATTACCTAAATTTTATTTCTCTCTCAACTTTAAATCACTTACCAATTCATGTTTTAGGAGTATAGCCGAAATTGTGAAAAATAATTTCGGCTATTTTTCTGTTTTTCCTTGGTGGAGCGGTTCTTTATTCATATTTTTAGGGTATATTAGCAACTAACTTAAAATTGTGAATTATGAAAGTGTTGTATGTTCGCTGTTCGTCAATAGACCAAAAAACTGATAGGCAACGTGTTTCCGAAAAAGAATACGATTTGGTTATTGAAGATAAATGCTCTGGGGCTATTCCATTTTTTGATAGAACGGGTGGCAAAGAGATTTTGAAGTATGTTAATGAAGGTATATTGACTTCATTATCAGTTTGGCAGATAGACAGGTTGGGGCGCAATCTGCGTGATATAATAAATACTATTCATTTCTTTAATGAAAAGCAGATTTCAATAAATTTCGTTTCACAAGGACTTACCACGCTGGGCCCTGACGGAAAAGAAAATCCGATTTCTAAAATGATGATTAGCATTTTAGGTATTGTAAGCGAAATGGAGCGGACACAATCAAAAGAGCGCCAGATTGAAGGGATTAAAATTGCAAAATTGAAAGGTGTTTATAAGGGTAGGCAGGAAGGGAGCAAAGAGGATATATTGACTTTCTTATCAAAAGAAAAAAACAGGAAAGCATTAGATTATTTAAAGAAAGGATATAAGGCTGTGGAAATTTCAAAAATAACAGGCATACATATCAATACAATTACAAAGATTAAGAAGTACGGGTTAAATCCTCAAATGAACTAAAAGAAATTGAATTGATTGTTAAAGAAATGAAAAGAACCATGGCAAAATGCTATGGTTCTTTAATTCAGTTAATATAAGAAACTGAAAAAACTAAAAAAAACTTGCTATTCAATAATCTTATACAAAATTTTCATTGGGAGTTTAGTTTGCGTAATATAATCTGGCTTTTCTATTTTAATGTATAGGTCTCTATCTGGTTCAATAGTTGTAACCGGACACCAGTTAAGATTACCCTCAGGGGTATTATGAGTAGGAATAGCCGTTATGGGTAGTTTATCGTGCGGAATAATTGTTACCCCTTTAAGCCATTTGGCAAGAGTTACTATAAATTCGTGTGGGGGATAGGGTTCAACAACGAAGTGATACAACTGAATTTTCTTTCCTGATAAGTCTTTTATTAGGTGTTCGTTAAAATCATTAATTTCATACTGCTCCATTATGCAAAGGTATTAACTTTGGTAATTCAAAATAAAAAAGTAAAGTATACAACCAAATAAATCACTTCAAAAACTGGCAATGGATATTAACTCAAATGAATACTATGTGTATGGCTTAATCAATCCTACAACAAAAGAAGTTTTTTATATCGGAAAAGGGAAAGGGAATAGGGCGGAGCAACATTTAAAAGAGAAAAAAATAATCGGACAAGGAAACGATAGTAAGATAGATAAAATACAAGAAATTTTAGACGCAAATAATGAAGTGAAAATTATTTACTACATACGCAACGTCAATGAAGAGGCTGCTTTCTTTTTAGAAGAAATACTGATTGATAGAATAGGTAGGAGTTACTTAAAAGGGTATGTGGTGCTTGACGGAAATAGTGTGTTAGTACCTTATGGGCCATTAACGAATTTATTAGATGGTGGACTAAATGAGTACAATAAAATTTCACGAACCAAACTACGGACCCTTGATGAAATAGATAAAGGAAAAATAAGTATAGAATTTGCCGTTGGTAAATATCCAGAGTTGAGAGATGTAATTAACTCTGTCCCACGAACCACAAGGGAAGATGAGATTAAAGACACAAAGCGGCAAACGGAAATGCATATTATGCAATTAATCCAATCTGTGGATTCGGATATTTTTAGCGACTTAAATGCAACCAAAATAATGGGCGGTAAATCGCCTGATGGGAGAGTAATTAGTTTTGAATGCAAATACGGTCGTTGTGAAATAGGTTTAGGTGATGAGATGGAAGCAAATTGGTTAGACTTTTTAAAAAGGAGAGGTAAAACCGCCGAAGCCTCAAAACGTGAGTTTGTGAATACTGCATATGTTTACATAATGGAAAATGGCAAAAGAATTTATGAAGTAAAAAATCTTGCTGTAACAGAAATCAGTAAAAAATTAAGAGAGTTTATTCAATCGTCTTCCTTGTAAAATAAAAAGCCATTTCCGTTTAGAGATGGCTTTTCATTTAATGGGAAGCATGTGAACTACCGCCACATTTCAACCGTATCAGGGTTTTTAGTTTTGTAGTCAGCAAGGACCTTCTTTGCTTTTTCTACTTCTGGTTTGGCAATTGCTATTTTGCCATTATAACTTTCAGCGTCTTTAACGAAACGAAATTTAAGAACCCCACCATCTTTCAGGATGTACTTAACCCAGTGCCTCCAATAGCCGTATGTGGTTTTGAAAATGTTTATCATTTCAATTTTCATTGGTGCTACAATAGCCACCTTTTTTACCTCTGTCTTTTTAGTCATACAATTTATTTTAGATGGCTAATGGACGGATAAATTCTCAATCGGCAAAGGAAAATCAGTATTTATTTCGGTATTTTTCACATATAAATATGACCGCTGTTTATAGGGTATATCACGGCAAGTAAATTGTTTTCAGTTCCGATAATTGATAATCACCTGAACGAACTCCCGACAAGCGTATTTCTTGCTATTCCTGACACCCTTTGGGCTTATTTGCGGGCAAACTGACACGAAGTATAGCAACAAGTTAAACGGGCTTAATTTTGAACTGCTATAAGTAGTTCTTTAAAATCAATTGCGGGCTATATCCGAACATCATTTGCTTAACGTGATAAGTCTTAAAATCAAAATCTAATTTCTCTGCTTTTACGCTGTTGATTTTTGATATACACCCTATTTTGTTTTTTTGATGCTCTATAAGGTATTTAAGTTCATTAATGTAATTCTCATTAACACCAGTAATAAATAAATGAAAATGAATGCCAGCGTAGAAATTAGTATCAACAATTTTGTTTGTGTGCTGCGAATTAAAAAAATCCTTTGTAGTTTCAAAAAATGTTATGTAGTTAATTGTTTCGTTTTCTTTGCCTTCATAATACTCTTGCTCGTTTCGTCTTTTTATATAATCCTTTACACTTCGCCTGATATGTTTTTTTAGTTCGTTTAGAGTAAATATATTCGTTCTAATTTTAACGACATTGTTAATTAGTTTCATGTAACTATTAACGCTGCTGGTCGTTAATGCCCTATCTGTCTTGAATTGATAATGCAAATCCGCAATAAATTCTGGGGTAAGGTCAGCAAAGTTTATATCGGGTTTTTTTATTGATTGCAAGTATGTTTCTAACTTCTTTTTTACTACGACATGCTTTCCTTTTGAACCCTGGTTCGGTATTAACTCTATCTGCCTATCCCAGTATGATAAGAACGATTGCTTAACGATTTTGATGGTTTCTTTTATTTCACCGGTTTCTTTTGTGTTTTCCTCAAATGCTTTTTCAATTTTCTCATTGAGTAACTTATAATGTTCCATGCCACTTCTAAACCGCTGGTCTTTTTCATTCCAGTAGTTTTTAAAGTGGCTATATTTAATAGCGATGCCTAATGCTTTCTTCTTCCTATTTTTTCTACCTTTGCTCTGTAAAAACAAATAACCGATAGTATCCGCAGCACTTTTTTTATAGCAGGTAATGTATGTTTGGCTATTCATGAATTTTAGCGATTTTATTTATAGCAAACATACAAAATGTGGGGTACAAGTGGGGGACATTTCTGTAAAATTTATAAAAGTGGGGGACGATTAAAAATTACAACTGATTGATTACTAATTAATTAAGTTGGCCTCGTAGTACAATGGATAGTATAAGAGTTTCCGAAGCTCCAGATCCAGGTTCGATTCCTGGCGAGGCCACTGATGATAAACTGAAACACTTAACAGCAGCGGCTTTCAAGTGTTTTTCGTTTTATGGTTTAAACAATTGAATATTTTGGTTGAGGCAAGAAAGGCAGGATTTTTTATTAAGATTTCCGCCAAAAGTTCACATTTCTCTCTTAAGGAAAGCAAGAAACAATTACTGTGATGCACTATTTCTTACCTGCCTTACCCATCTTTGTTACAAAGTCCTTACCAGCTTTAAACTTAGGTACTTTGCGTGCAATATTTTGCGCAAATATTTAGTTTCTGTGTTTACCTTTGCGTTTAATTTCCACTCATGAGCAATAACCCAAACTGCTGCCGGTTACGATTTATTAAAACGCCCCTTTTATATTTTATTTCACAACAATTTTCCATTGCTGCTATACAAACAGTATTACTCCTGGCGTTTTTCATATCCTCATGTTTTACAGCCTCCGCCCAACCGGTTAACAATCATAAATACAACGTGCTTTTTATTGGCAACAGCTATACCTATGTAAATAATCTTCCGCTGATAACGGCTAATGTTGCAGCATCAGCCTGTGACACTTTGGTTTATGACGCTAATGCTATAGGCGGTTACACGCTTGAAATGCATATACAAAACAGTACAACTTTAAGCAAGATAGCCACAGGCACCTGGGACTATGTTGTTTTGCAGGAACAAAGCCAGTTGCCTTCCTTTTCTTTTGCTGAAGTAGATACCGAAGTGTTTCCATATGCCAGGTACCTGGACAGTTTGATTCATGCAGAGAATTCCTGTGGTAAAACTATGTTTTATATGACATGGGGCCGTAAGAACGGAGATACAATGAACTGCCCGACGTGGCCGCCGGTTTGCACCTATACCGGGATGGACAGCCTGTTATACCTAAGGTATATGATGATGGCGGATAGCAACAACAGTGTAGTTTCGCCTGTTGGCGCTGTTCGGCGATATATAAGGGACCACTACCCTGCCATTGAATTATACCAGGCAGATGAGAGCCACCCGACCGAAGCCGGTACTTATGCAGCAGCCTGTTGTTTCTATACAGCCATTTTTAAAAAAGACCCGATGCTGATTTCCTACGATTTCACACTCCCATCGGCAGATGCTGCCAACATCAGAACAGCCGTAAGGCATGTTGTTTATGACAGCATGGCTAAATGGCACATCGGAAAATATGATCCAGCCGCCCTTTTTACTTCTTCTGCCGGAACAGGAAACAATGTGACGTTTACTAATTCATCTGTTAACGCTGCTTCTTACTTCTGGAGTTTTGGTGATGGCCAGTATTCAGTGGTTAACAGCCCTGCACATCATTACAGTTCAGCCGGCACATACGATGTATTTCTGGCAGCTATTAATTGCGGCAAGAGCGATACGCTACATTCTGTAGTAACTATCTATCCAACCGGGATAATTCATCAGCAACCAGCCTCTGATGAATTTACAATTGCGCCAAACCCTTCCCACGGAGCCTTGAGTATCAGCAGCCCTTCCTTTTTATCACATTCTTATGACCTGGTCATTTATAATAGTATTGGCAGGGTGGTTTATCATTCCACAACCTGTCATCAACAAAAACAGGAAACAGACCTTTCAGAATTGCCCAATGGGGTTTTCTTCATTTCACTTGCAGAAAACGGGCAGGTAGTATTTAGGGATAAGTTTTTCAAATGGTAGCTTGCACAATTTTCAAGGGGAATGCCAACTTGAAGATAAGTGAAGATGACAAAATAAATCCTACTGCCTGCCGGCAGGCAGGTTTGAATGTTCTTTTCCATTTCTGCTTCGTTGCAATCCCGATAGCTATCGGGATAAATAGCTTGCTATTCGCAGATTTTTCGCCTCGCATAAAAGAAAAACAACTACCCAACTTCGAAGGATTTATTTTGACATCTTCACTAAGGGGATATTTATTTATACTTGTAATTTGAAATGAATACAGTTCCTTCCACTGAAAAAAAAAGCTTCTTCCGGCAAATGCAGGCCACTCTGTTATTGATACTTGTTTGCTGTATTGTTTACCTAACCAAACAAAAGGATTATTCATTAACCTGCAGCTATGATAATATCTTCGTTAATGGTAAGTGGTGGAGTGTTTTTACTGCTTTATTCATGCATGCAAGTGCAGGCCATTTATTGGGTAATATGTTATTCCTGTTTCTCTTTGGAAGAGCGATCGAAAACAGGACAGGCTCTTTTTTATTGCTGGTTATTTTTTTAGCAGGCGGAGCAATAAGTATGTTTATAAGCGTCTTTTACTATCCACATAATGAACCAAGCCTCGGAGCATCAGGAGCCATTAGTTGTATTCTTGCCACACTTATGTTATTTGATCCATGGCGATTTTCTTTATTATTGAATTTATTGCCAATGCCTGTCGGAGTAGCAGGTTTTACCTTCCTTTTATTAAATATCGGGGGATTTATCAGGGATAATAATAGCACTATAATTGGAAGTTCCCATACTTCTTACTTAGGTCATCTTACCGGGTTTGTTGCAGGAATTTTTTTTGGTATGATCCTTAGCCCTGACTGGAAAAAGAATCTATTCCTGAGTATCATCCAATTTATTGTCTATTACCTGTTATTATTATTGATTATTTCTTATTTCAGGCGATAAATTAATATGCTGCTATTATGAGTATTTTTCGGGGCAGTTATATTTATTGTATTTTGTTATTTGTATAGTTCATTTACGATTAAATAACTTAATTTAATTCCAATTACTACATATTCACACCTAATGTTTTAATAAATTGTTAACATTATTTTTAAGAAGCATATGATTTCCCCGAAATCTTTACTATTTTTCGGATTCAATCAAAACGTGACGAATATGAAACAGCGAATTTTACTCTTTAGTAAGCTATTAAGCCGCGAAGGACAGAAAAAATCTTTTCCTGGCAAATCAATTCTGTTTTTGAGTTTAATTTTAATTGGCCTGCAAGGTTTTGCGCAATACACACAGGTAACCAATTCGTCCGGCACAACAGCATATGGGAGTGTGAGTGTAACTACAACCAGCTCAGGATCTGTGTCCTATGCTGGCACTTGTACATCTGCCAATTTTTTCTGGTTAAACCCGGGATCATCTTATACGTTTACATTTTCATCGCCCGTATCTGCATTGCAGATGCAGTACATGAATGGCCCGGCTGTCAATACGCTCACCACGGGGCATTTTATAGTCAACGGTTCTCCCTACACAATAACGGGAGCCAACATCAGCGCCGGCGCCAGCATTTGCAGCGATTTTACGCTGAACGTAATTTCGGGCGGAAATCTGACTAATGCAGGAGACCTTACCGGAACGCCTAACAGCCAGGTTGATATTCCCGGTCCAATAACCAGTATTACGATACAACACACCGGTGGAAGCAATTTAATTGTCTTCCAGATGGCGTTTAATCCAATACCTGTATGCCCACCGGGTAGCCCCCACCCTGCGATAATTGCGATGAGCGGCGGTGGTGGTTATTGCTCCGGCGGGTCGGGAGTTAATGTTGGCCTCGTGGGCTCAGCGGTGGGCATTAATTACCAGCTTTATCTTGCAGGATCACCAGTGGGCAGTCCGGTTGCAGGAATTGGCGCAGCACTTAGTTTTGGTTTGCAGACCACAGCCGGCACTTACACGGCAACTGCAACCAATGCTATAACAGGATGTGTCAGCAACATGTCTGGCAGCGAAACTGTAACTATTTATCCTTTACCTAATGTTTATACAGTCACGGGTGGTGGAAGTTATTGCACCGGAGGAACTGGCGTGGCAGTAGGCATGAGCAGTACTGATTTAGGGGTTAATTATAAATTATACAGGGGCGGATTACCGGTAGCAGGAATGATTGTGCCTGGAACAGGCGGTCCCATCAGTTTCGGATTGCAAACACTTGCAGGGGTTTATACAGTTGTAGCCCAGATGGGTGGATTTACTACCTGCACCAATAATATGACCGGCAGTGTTACTATTAGCATCAATCCTTTACCAACAGCATATACAATTACAGGTGGCGGTACCTTTTGTTTTGGCGGTACCGGAGTACATGTAGGGCTCAGTAATTCCACTATAGGCGTCAACTACCAGTTATTCCTTGGCGGCACTGCTACCGGCAGCCCCGTTGCCGGAACAGGATCACCGCTTGATTTTGGTCTTAAAATGGCCCCGGGCACATACACCTGCGTTGCAACAAACGCCACCACTTCATGTGTTCAAAATATGATTGGCAGCGCCACTGTCGGAATAAATCCTTTGCCAATGGTGTTTGGAGTTACAGGAGGGGGCGGTTACTGTGCCGGCGGATCCGGCGCGGCGGTTGGCCTCAGCGCTTCTACATATGGCATTAATTACCAGCTTTATTTTGCAGGTTCGCCCTTAGGCAGCCCGGTGGGAGGTACTGGCGCCGCACTCAGCTTTGGATTACAAACAGGATTAGGAATCTATACAGTAGTGGGCACAAATGCGACAACGGGTTGTGTAAACAATATGAGCGGGAGTGTAACTGTTACCATAAATCCGTTGCCTAATGTTTATTCGGTAACTGGTGGTGGCCTTTTCTGCGCTGGAGGAGGGGGTGGTATTGCTGTTGGGCTCAGCAGTTCTGATGTTGGTGTGTTGTACCAGCTCTACAGGGGAACTACTACAATAGTAGGTGGCCCGGCAGGCGGCACAGGTGGCGCCATCAGTTTTGGTCTTCAGACAATAGGAGGCACCTATACTGTTTTCGCCTATAACCCGGCAACCGGATGCAGTTCTAACATGACCGGCAGTGCAACAGTAACTGTCTCATCGCTTCCGGCAGCTATTCCTATGACCGGTGGTGGGGGGTATTGTGTTGGTAGTCCCGGTGTTCATATCGGATTAGCGGCATCAGCTACAGGGGTCTTATATCAATTATTCCTGGGTGGTTCACCGGTTGGCAGTGCCGTAACCGGAACCGGAGCAGCTATTGACTTTGGTTACCAGACAACAACCGGCATTTATACCGCCACAGCCACTGACCCTGCGACAGGTTGCGCCTCCAATATGATTGGGAGTGAGACTGTTTATATTTATTCTTTACCAGTGGTTTATACAGTTACAGGAGGCGGTAGTTATTGCGCAGGAGGCTCAGGAGTGATAGTAGGCCTCAGCGGTTCCGATCTGCTCGTAAACTACCAGCTATACTTAGGCGGTTCGCCGGTTGTCGGGGCACTGGTTGCGGGCACAGGATCTGCCATTAGCTTCGGTTTGCGCACGGCGGCAGGTGTTTATACAGTGGTTGCAACAAACGGAACTATCACCGGCTGTGTAAGCAATATGGCAGGCAGCGTCACAGTTGCCATCAATCCTTTGCCTGCTCAGTATACAGTAACAGGCGGAGGCAGTTATTGCTCAGGTAGCACAGGCGTTCATGTTGGTCTTGCCGGTTCTGCAGTTGGTGTAAATTACCAATTGTACAGGGGAACCGTTGCCGTTGGCAGTGCAATGGCAGGAACAGGATCAGCACTTGATTTTGGATTACAAACTACTTCAGGAACTTATAGTGTGGTAGCTACCAATGCAACAACTGCGTGCGTAAGCAATATGACAGGGACGGTATCTGTTTCGATCAATTCACTACCTGTAGCGTTGACCGTTACCGGTGGTGGTGGTTATTGTGTTGGTGGGACCGGCGCCCTGGTTGGATTGGCTGGTTCTGTTTATGGAATTTCTTACCAGCTGTTTAATGGCGGGTCACCGGCAGGCAGCCCCTTATCAGGAACCGGAGCCGGCCTTAGCTTCGGGTTGCAGACTACACCCGGCACGTACACGGTAGTAGCAACAAATACCACAACCGGTTGTACCAATACAATGGCTGGCTCAGCCACCGTTTACATTAATCCATTGCCTACAGTATATACCATGACCGGCAGCGGCGGGTATTGCGCTGGTGGCACAGGGCTTCATGTTGGCCTCAGCGGCTCAAATACAGGGGTTTTATACCAGCTTTACCGTGGCACATCAGGTGTTGGTAGTCCAATGGCAGGAACAGGTTCGGCACTTGACTTCGGCGTATTTACTACAGCAGGCGCCTACACGGTAATAGCCACTACTTCCGGATCATTATGTGTCAATAATATGTCAGGAACTACAACCATCAGTATCAATCCATTACCAACAGCTTTCACAGTAACAGGCGGAGGTGCATATTGCACAGGTGGCACCGGTGTTAGTGTAAGCCTTGCGGGTTCTCAGTCAGGTGTAAATTACCAGCTCTACAGGAGTAGTACTGCTACAGGCAGCCCGGTAGCGGGAACAGGGACAGGTATTACTTTCGGATTGCAGACTACTGCGGGTACCTATAGCGTTCTTGCAACAGATGCAACAACGGGTTGTGTCAGCACGATGACAGGTACTGTTAGTGTATCTGTGATTTCAACACCTGCTGCATATACAGTTACCGGTGGCGGTGGTTATTGCGCAGGTGGCACAGGGATGCCGGTTTATTTATCCGGTTCACAGGTTGGTGTAAATTACCAGTTATTTAACGGCGGATCTGCGGTTGGCATTCCCGTTGCAGGAACCGGCGCTGCTATCAGCTACGGCTTATTCACAACTGCCGGTACCTATACCGTTGTTGGAACTTCTGCTGCCGGTGGTTGCACCAATAATATGACCGGCAGTGTTACCATTATTGTAAATCCACTACCTAACGCTTATACCATAACCGGTGGTGGCAGCTATTGTTCCGGCGGATCAGGTATTGCGATCGGGCTTACCACTTCAGATGCAGGGATCAATTACCAATTATACAGGGGTACTACAGCGGTAGGAAGCCTTGTAAGCGGAACTGGCACTGTAATCAGCTTCGGATCACAAACTACAGCTGGCACCTATTCTGTAATTGCCATTAACCCAACTACCGGCTGTACGAGGACCATGAGCGGTACGGTAACTATATCTGTAACATCAGCACCTGCAATTGTAACTGTAACCGGCGGCGGCGGTTATTGCAGCGGCGGTTCGGGAGTTCATGTTGGTTTAAATGCATCTGCTGTTGGGGTTAGTTACCAGCTATATAGAGGCGGATCAGCAGTGGGTAGCCCGGTAGCCGGTGCCGGGTCTGCACTTGATTTTGGTTTACAAACAACTGCAGGAACCTATACCGCTACGGCCAGCAACGGTTGTATCAGCACAATGTCAGGCAGCGCTACTGTCTATGTCTATGCTTTACCTACTGTCTATACCGTTACCGGGGGCGGAAGTTATTGCGCAGGCACATGGGGTGTTCATGTGGGTTTGAGCGGCTCTAACAGCGGCATCAGCTACAAGCTTTATTTAAGCGGAACACCTGTTGGCAGCGCAGTTTCAGGTACGGGCAGCCCGTTGGATTTTGGTTTATTTACCGGAGCAGGGACTTATACAGTAGTTGCAACTGCTTCAGGCACCGGCTGTACGGTAAATATGACCGGCAGCGCCACAATAGCCGTTAATCCTAACCCTACAGTCACTGGTTCCATCTACACAGTTGCACCGGGGGCTTCTATAACCCTGACAGGTTCTATTGGCGGCGGTACATGGAGCAGCAGTTCAACTGCAATAGCTAGTGTCGGTGCAACCACAGGAATAGTAAATGGGGTTTCGTTAGGTACTGTTATTATATATTATACGCTTACAACCGGTTGCTTAGGCTCTCAGACTGTTATGGTAACAGCAACGGGCCACCGCGAAACACCTCCTGATAATAATGGAATTGTTACCACAACCGGAATAAGTAATATTTCTGTGGCGCCAAATCCTAATCATGGTACATTTACCATCAAGGGATCGTTGAGCAGCAATGAAGACCGGGAGTTGATGCTGGAGATAACTAATATGGCTGGTCAGTTAGTTTATTCAAATAAAATAACTGCCCTCAGTGGTGACATTAACGAGACCGTTCAACTTAATAGTACAATTGCAAATGGCATGTATTTACTGAGTCTTAGGTCGGCTACTGAAAATAAGGTAGTGCATATTGTTGTAGAACAATAAGCGAATAAAGAATCTATATTTCGGGGTGGCTCAGTATCTGAGCCACCTTTTTTTATTTATTTACTGCGTCATTCACCCTCCTCTACCAACAAAAAAACCGGAATTATTGAAAAACATTCATGACAGGTCTGATTCATTAGATTCCGGCAAATTGGCAACTTCATATACAATACATGCTTTTAAGTTTAAAAAATAGCCACCCGCTTTTTAGGCAGAAAAGACAATAACTACAAGGCTTTTCCCTATTTCACGAACCAGCATTCACAATATGATCAAATCAAAATATTTTTTGTGTAAATTGTTAATAAATTACTACTTTATTAAATCAATCATAAATTAATTTATTTATTATCAACAATCTATAGTAACTTACTTGCTCAGCCAAAACTTAAGTGTATGAAAAACAGAACATTACGTGCAGCATTGCTATGTGCAAACAAGGGAATTGAAAGGATTCTTCTGAAAAGTACAATCCTCCTTACAGGCATATATTTATTTAGTCTGCCATGTAAATCACAGACATACGTACCGGTCACAAATACTTCAGGTACCGCTACCTACTCCGGTATCAGCGTTAGTACAACCAGTAGCGGCAGTGTTACTTACGCAAGCACTTGTACAATTACATCTCATTTCCAGGAATTTGCGGGCGGTTCCTATACTTTCACTTTTTCTACACCATTATCATCAGTCAGAATACCCTTTATCAACAGTATGGGTGGTTCATTGACTACGGCCCATTTTACTGTTAATGGTTCACCATATGCTTTAACAAGCAGTAATATTACCGGAACTAATGTGCAGTGTGGTGATATGACCATTAATGTGATATCCGGGGGAAACCTGACAAATTCAGGCGATATCGGTGGTTTTCCCAATTCTCAAATTGACATACCCGGGCCTGTTACCAGCATTAAAATACAAAGTATTTCCGGATCCAATGTTGTTGCGTTTCAAATGCTTATCCCACCTTGTCCACCCGGCAGCACTCCTCCCGCAATAGTTGCGATGACAGGAGGCGGTGGCTATTGCCCCGGTGGTACAGGTGTTAATATCGGCATTACCGGTTCTGCAATAGGCATTAACTATCAACTATACCGCGCCGGTTCACCTGTTGGCAGCCCTGTTGCCGGCATTGGCTATGCTCTTAACTTCGGATTGCAGACAGTTACAGGCACTTATACAGCCACTGCAACAAATGCTACAACAGGGTGTTCCAGCAATATGTCTGGGAGCGAAACAGTTGCCACGTATCCTTTACCTAACGTCTACAATGTTACAGGTGGCGGGAGTTATTGCTCAGGAGGAAGTGGGGTTATTATTGGTGTCAGCAGTTCTGATACCGGCACTTCTTACAAGCTTTATCGTGGTGGACTTCCTGTTGCCGGAGCAATTATTCCAGGCACCGGGGTACCGATAAACTTTCCTTTGCAAACGGTTGCAGGCACTTACACAGTTGTAGCCGTTATGGGTGGCTCTACAGGATGTACAAATAATATGACAGGCAGCGCAACAATCAGCGCCAATCCATTACCTGCTGCATATACTGTAACAGGTGGTGGTAGTTATTGTTCCGGTGGTACAGGGGTACATGTAGGTTTGCCCAATTCTGCGATTGGTGTTAATTATCAATTATACCGGGGAGCGGTAGCAGTAGGAAGCCCCATATCAGGAACCGGTTCATCTCTTGATTTTGGCTTACAGACAACAACAGGAAGCTATGGAGTCGTGGCTACCAACACAACTACAGGTTGTGTAAACAGCATGGCAGGCACTGTTTATGTTTCTATTAACTCCTTGCCTACGGCATTCACAGTTACCGGTGGCGGCGGATATTGTGCAGGAGGAACAGGTGCACCTGTTGGTTTAAGCAGTTCCATATATGGTGTTACTTACCAGTTGTATAACGGAGGCTCACCCGTGGGAAGCCCGATAGCCGGAACCGGAGCAGGAATTAGTTTTGGCTTGCAGACCGCTGCAGGAACTTACACGGTAGTGGCAACTAACACATCTACCGGCTGTACCAATACCATGACGGGTTCAGTAACAATTACTATTAATCCGCTCCCTGGTGCGTTTGCGGTAACAGGGGGTGGCAGTTATTGCACGGGTGGCACAGGAACTCATGTTGGGCTTACCGGTTCAAATACCGGAGTTTATTATCAGCTATACAGGGGTGGTTCAGGTGTGAGCTCCCCTATGGCAGGTACAGGCGCAGCATTAGATTTTGGCTCGTTTACAACAGCCAGCACGTATACTGCCATTGCGATTGCATGGGGTACATGGTGTGTAAGTAATATGACAGGAAGTGTAACAATTGCCACCAACCCTCTTCCTGCCGCCTACACGGTAACCGGTGGTGGCGCATATTGCGTTGGAGGTACTGGTGTATATATAGGTCTGTCAAATTCTCAAACAGGGGTTACTTACCAGCTCAATAGAGGCGGAACATCTATTGGCAGCCCGGTAACAGGAACAGGATCGGCAATATCTTTCGGATTGCAAACTACGGCAGGTTCTTATACCGTTATTGCAACAAGCGCAACAACAGGTTGTGTAAACAATATGACGGGTACCGTCAGCGTTTCTGTTATTTCAACACCAACGGCTTATACAGTTACAGGCGGTGGCGGGTATTGTTCAGGTAGTATAGGTATGCCGGTTTATTTATCCGGCTCTCAGGTTGGTGTGAATTACCAATTGTTTAATAGTGGCACTCCTGTTGGAGTCCCTATGGCAGGAACAGGCGCTGCTATCAGCTATGGCCCGTTCACAACTGCAGGAACCTATACGGTAGTTGGTACCACCGGTACAGGTGGTTGCACCAATAACATGACGGGCAGTGTTACAATAACAATAATTCTTTTGCCAAATGTTTACACGATTACCGGTGGCGGCAGCTATTGCTCAGGAAGTCCTGGCGTCCCGGTTGGGCTTGTTGCATCTGATGCCGGAATCACTTACCAGTTATACAGGGGCGTTACTGCAATAGGAAGCCCGGTAAACGGAACGGGCGCTTCAATCAGCTTCGGAATACAAACTGTGCCGGGCATCTATTCTGTAGTTGCAATGGATACTGCCACAACCTGTACAAATAATATGTCTGGTCCTGTAACTATTTCCTTAATCACCTCTCCGGCAATTGTAAGCGTTACCGGTGGCGGCGGATATTGCAGCGGCGGGGCAGGGGTTCATGTCGGGCTAACCGGATCGGCTGTTGGTGTAAATTACCAGCTATACCTTGGTGGGTCACCTGTTGGCAGCCCTGTAGCAGGAATAGGTTACTTACTTGACTTTGGTTTACAAACAGCAACCGGAATTTATACGGTAACTGCAAATAACGGTTGCATCAGTACAATGGCAGGCAGCGCCACTGTAGGTATAGATCCACCCCCCGCTATATCGGGCACCATTTATACAGTAGCCCCCGGAGCATCCATAACATTGACCGGGTCAATAAGTGGCGGCACATGGGCCAGCAGCATGCCTTCGTACGCAACAGTCGGCACAACCTCCGGCGTTGTTACCGGTGTCGCCTTGGGAACGACCGTAATCACTTACACACTAACTACAGGTTGCTTCGACACGCACACTATAGCTACTACGGCAACAGGATTTCGTCAGTCGCAAAATAATGTGATTGTTACCACAACCGGAACAGGCAATATTTCCGTAATGCCAAATCCTAATACAGGTACCTTCACCATCAGGGGTTCATTGATTAGTAATGAAGACCAGGAGTTAACTCTAGAAATAACCAATGTGGTTGGACAAGTAATATACAGCAGTAAAGTAACTGCTCTTAAAGGCGTCATTAACGAATTAATAAAACTGAATAGCACAGTAGCCAATGGCATGTACCTGGTGAGTCTGAAGTCAGATACTGAGAAAATAGTACTGCATATTGTTATAACACAATAAGCAGACTAAGTGTTTAAATTTTTAAAAAGAGGCACTGGAAACAGCGCCTCTTTTTTTTATTAATTGTAAAATTCTACGCTAAAAACATCTTCGAATTACGATTTGTTTTTCTGCTAGCTATACGACATTGCCTCTTTGCCAATCAACTTCCTTAACAATCCCAATTGCCCGACATGATAGGCTTCATGAGAAATAAGAAATGATAACATACCGCGGAAAGATTCATCCGCGATAGGGGTCTGTGCCGGAGCTTTTGAATCCAGAACTTCCTCGGGAATATGCCCAATTCCTTCACTGATAGCATCAGCTGAATTGCTCCATTTTGCTGTCAGCTCTTCCAATGGCGGATAGGTTGCATTCGGGTCGAGTGAATTTCCACGGCCGAACTGCGCACCATATGTGGTATCGGGTTGCCCGCCAGTCATTTTGGTGAGCAGATCTAACCTCGTATTGAGCAGGTGCCCTGCTATCCATTTCATATGATTGACGTGGTCATTGTTACGGCTGTGAGACTCGGCGTCTGAAACTCCTGTCAGTGCATTATTGTAAAGGCGGGTATGCAAATCGAATTGCGCTTTAAGCGCTGCTGCTGAAGATGCCATGATAATAGTTTTTGAATTTGAATAGTAAAATAAAATTGTTTGTTATAGACATTAGTTGCTTGAGTGCATCGCAACTCCATTACCTTCCGTGTCAATAAAGAATGCCATGTAGCCTACCTGGTCATTGATTTTTGTTTTAGGCATGGTAATCTTACCACCGGCCGCTTCTACTTTACCAAGAGCTGCATCAAGGTCAGGATTACCATTGAAATAAAGCTTAGCGCCATCAGCGCCTGGCTTATGCATAGGTCCCTGTACAAGGGCGCCGGAAATTTTTCCGTTCATATTCTCTGCCGGAAAAAAAGCCATCTTCATTCCCATCATTTCCATTTCGTTCAAAGTGATTGAAAAAATGGTTTCATAAAATTTTTTTGCCCTGGCCATATCGCTTACAGATACTTCAAACCAGTTGATGATGTTTACATTGCCGTCCATAGTTTTTTGTATTAAGTGGTTTAAAAATGTGGTTTTGATTTCAGGAGCAAACATACTGTCAATAAACGACACAGACGGTGTGTAAATACGCCAATCTCAGGGGTTGATTGCGCCAATATATTGTGGTAGCTTTGTCGCAAATCATAGAATTATGAAACACATATCCATCCTTGTTCCGCAAGGTGACACCATACTAAGCAGCATAATAGGCCCTTATAAAATTTTTAATTCTGCTAATGAATTCCTCAAACAAACGGGCAGGAAACCTATGTTCGATATACACCTGGTAGGAATAGACGCTGAAACTAATTTATATGGCGGATTATTTTCGGTTAAGCCCGATTTAATGGTCAGCGAAGTAAAAAAAACAGACCTTATTGTTATCCCCGCATTACAACCACAAAGTCTTACCGAAAATCTGGAATTTGTTCCCTGGATCGCTACACAATATAAACATGGCGCAGAGGTAGCGAGTCTTTGTGTGGGCGCGTTCCTCCTTGCGTCAACTGGTTTAATAAAAGGTAAAAAATGCACCACCCACTGGATAGCCGCCGATGCATTCCGCAAAATGTTTCCCGATGTAGACCTACTAACTGAAAAGATCATCACCGATGAACAAGGTATTTATACCAGCGGCGGAGCTTACTCATTTTTAAACCTCGTTTTTTACATAGTGGAGAAATATTGTGGCCGCGATGTAACGATTTTCCTCTCCAAATTAATGGAGGTGGAAATAGACCGCGAAAACCAATCCCGTTTCATGATCTTCACCGGGCAAAAAGAACATGAGGATGAGCCAATAAAAAAAGCGCAAGAGTATATTGAAAACAACGTAGGCAAGAAAATTTCAGTAGCTCAGCTTGCAGGTTTATTCCTCATCAGCCGCCGCAATTTTGAACGCAGGTTTAAGAAAGCCACAGACAATACTCCTGTTGAATACCTGCAGCGCGTAAAGATTGAAGCAGCCAAAAAAAGTCTTGAATCAGGCAGGGAAAACATTAATGAGATTATGTATGCCGTTGGATATTCTGATGGGAAGGCTTTCCGAACCACGTTTAAAAAAATTACCGGGTTATCGCCGCTTGATTACAGGAAGAAGTATCTGAGGGTGGTGGCGTAGGGACCGAAATTCATTCCCTTGCCCGATTTTTGTTATGGCTTTTCCCGAAAGTGTACGAAATACCGGCATTTAATAAACCTTTATACCCTAAGCCTATTTCTATATTTCCTTTTAACTGGCCGCCAAAACCAAACCCGAGTGGAGTGATTTGTGCATTGAAATCAATTCCACTGGTCTTATTATCATAACCGGTGTATCCCAGTTCATAGCTAATTTTCGTAGTGACTGTTGCAATACCTGCTCCAAACAACGCATAAAATCTGAACCAACGCCTATTTACATAAACAAAAGTCATTTCCGGACAAATAGTAAAATAGGTTCTGTCGTAAGAATAGCTTGGTCTTGAGACTGCCAACGTATAATCATTGTTACTGGATCCGTTTATTGATTGCAGACTTAGTGATAATCCAACCGCACAACGACTGCCAAAAAAATATTTACCGGTAATAATAAAATTAGCGCTTCCGTAACTATCATATTCCGGCACCCGGTCACTGCCGCCCCCTAAAGCCTGCCCGGCGCCACGCACAATTTGGATTCCTGAAAGCGCGCCTATACTTCCCGAAGTTTCAAATTGCCCTTGTTCAATTTGTGCCTGAGACTTTTCAGGCAGCAACATAAAACAAACAAAAAAAGCGAAAATTGCTTTTGTAATTGACAAAAAAGTATCTTGAGTCATACAAATTTTATTAACAATATGTATGCCGCAATTACCATGCCAAATACGGGCATTGATAGGCCCTAATACTTTTTTTTCACTGTTGTCCGAGAAAATTATTGAGAAATTAGTCGTATAAAAAGGGGGCGATATGCCCCCTTTGTTGTTTATTTGTCTTACCACAGATTAATATACAACATGAACAAAAGTAGCAAT
>CAIMDZ010000052.1 GCA_903839875.1 uncultured Bacteroidota bacterium | reverse complement strand
TACCGTATTACTATCAAATGGCTCTTCATGTCTGTTGTGATTTGCTTTCATTATTTCATAACTTGTAGCTCTTAAATACCACGATCGGCTACGATGTGCTACCAGAGCGGTTTTAAGACTTTTTTTAGGAATGAAAAAACGAATTTAAGCTTGTTTTTTCATTCCTATTTTTGTTTGAACTATTATTCTAAAATTAGTAGGTTATGGATTTTGCGAGTAAAAAGTAGGTATTTGTGATTAGAACAATTCTAATTGCTGAGGTGGCGGAAGCACATCAATGGCTACATGCCCCCTGAATATCTCCATCATGCCAAATTGTTTATCTGTAACGCACATAATACCTACATGACCTTTGTCGGGGAGTTTCTTTTTAACACGTTGTATATGCACATCGGCATTTTCCTTACTACTACAATGACGCATGTAAATACTAAACTGAAACATTTGAAAGCCATCTGCAAGCATATCTTTACGAAATTTGCCGGCATTCTTACGGTCTTGCTTTGTTTCAGTGGGCAGGTCGAAAAATACAAGTACCCACATAATGCGATATGCGTTTAAGCGTTCAAACATGACTTTTCAGCTGCGCTTTCTAAATGAGTTGAAGCTATTTAAATAACCGGGTATAAGATTTTTCTTATTTTTCCTTCATAGCATTTCGCGAGGCTTGATGTAGTGCGCTGCACTGCGTTCATCAGAGGGCTGCGCTGTTCATCTATTGTTACGTCCATCGCGGGTATTGCCAGCAATTGCTTTTTCATGGTTGGTGTCATTTCGAGATATTGACCGTTCATTCCCACTATTTCGCACACTACTTTATCAACATACGGGCGGTAAGGTTCCATAATATCATCGGCAAGACAATAAGCATTGTATTGATTGCGATGATGTATGCCAAGTGTAGGGAGAAGCCCTGATCCCACAAGGCTTCGGGCTACAATAGCCCTGAGTATGGCATATCCATAATTGAGCAAATTGTTTGGCGGGTCGCCCTCACGGAATCTCGTAAACTGCAGGAAGGGAGGGAAAAGGCGTTTCCAATAATAGGCTGCTGCTGCGGCTTCGGTATTGTCGCTGTCGCCGCTTTTTACATCTTTTGAAAAGTTGAGCAGCGATTTGTCTGGCGCATTGAATAAAAGTGGTTCGGCAAGATCACCGTGAGATTGCATACCGAGTACGGCTGCCTGGTTTTGTATTTTTGCTATTATGGTTTGCTGCCAAAGCTGTTTTTTGAGTGGCTCTGATGCTTCTACCTGCGCTGTGAAAATGCGGCTTTGCAGGGTATGGCCATCGAGGTTTAGTAACAAACCTACCGGGTGGTGGGTATTGTCGCAGGTGATGAATGCGGTGTTGTTGGCAAGGAGCTTTGCCATTACTGCCTGGGTGATGGTGATTTGCTGGTTATCGAGTATCAGCACACCAATATCTTCGATGGGCACACTTTTGGTTTCGCCTGTTTCCACAACTTTAATCTCCAACTGTTCGAGGTGGGTGCTTAGGTAGGAGGGGTTGCCGAAGTAGAGGGTGCGTTTGATCATTGTGCTGGTTTTATATTACCGAGGCGATCAACTTTTAGTTTAATACAGACTTCCTTAATCATTACTCCATCAATTGATTTTTCCATTTTGTTCAACGCTGAAAACTCAACTTTATTTACGATAGATGTTGCTATATCATGTCGAATAAAGAAGCATTGATAAGTGGTGGAACTTACAGTCTTATAAATTCTTGTCACTTGCTCTTTACTAAGCTTTTCATAGTTTATAAGACTTTTGTTTTCCTGTTCTTCAATAGTTGGCACATATACCAAGTCATTTGGAGAAAGATGAAAAGCTAATGGATTTCCCAATTCATTTATTTCGCATACCGAACTTAAACCTTGTTTCTGCCGTTCTATCACAATGTTTAACGGGATTGTATCGTAATTGCGTTTGCCTTTTTCATCCTTATAAATGGCGAAAAAGAGGTTGGTTCCTTTTGCCGCTTCTACATACTTGTCTTTTTTGTTGCCCGTTTCTCCAACGCTGAATTTGTTGCCTTTAGGTTCATAGGTTCGTACTTTGTATATCGGATGATGAGGTTTGCCATTATTCAACGCAGCTATGTTAATGTTTAAAGTGTCTAAGCCATCAGGAGAGAATGCCAATTCGGGATGTTCAATAATTTTGCCGTTTTTTTCTTCATTGAGTTTCTCTAAATGCCTTAGCATGATTTTCTGAATTCCTGAATCTGTAATGCTTTCAATTTTTGCAGCATTAAAGCTATCATCAATGCTTACTCTAGCAGCTACATTTTCTTTGTCCCAATAATAAATTTCCACTCTCGCTATGTCCTTACCATTCCATTTATTCTCTTTTTCTTTAAAGAAGTTGAGCAGCTTTTTCTTGTCGTTGTTTTCGGCAATAAGTTTTTTTATCTGCTTTCTTAAAGCTTTGTCCACTATCATGTCCCAACTGTCTATTGCGGCTGAAAGAGTTACTGTTTTCTTGAATTTCAGTTGCACTAAGCCAGAAACAGTATCCTTATGCATAGGTTTTCTGATAGCCCAGTTTTTACCGATAGTTTGTGGAACCACGGTTTTATCCATATTGCCATTATCATCCTTTTTCCACTGTAACGATTTATTGACGGTCTTATTAATTACCCGCAGGTTCTGCTTAAAACTGATAATTGTAGTGTGCAATTTTTCTTTTGAATCCTGTGTGAATGTATCCCAGGGCTTATGAAATACCCATTTATAATTTTGTTTGGTATCGTCATTGTATTTCTTAAAGCAAAGGGCATGTTTCAGGTCATTCCGCCGGTTCTCCTTTATTTCTTTTTTGTCCTTTCCGAGCGCACTAAGGTTGTTTAAGTAATTGATGTGGCTGCGGGTTGTGCAGGCTATTATAATTGCGTCAAGCGCATGGTGCCTGTGGTCAATTCTTTTTTTACTGAAGCCTTTAGATAGTTCAAGAGGTACCTGGGTTTGAAAAACTTTTTTGCCTTCTTTGTTAGTCCACTCACCAAAATTGCTGCTTTTGGTTAAAGCATTCATTCGCTCAAAACGTGGGGTAATCAAGTCATTCCAAATGTCATTTAGGCCCCAATCCTGTTTAAGTGCGCTGGTAATGTTGCCATTGGTTACAATTACTTTTTTCGAAATGGTGTCGTCTTCTCCTTCCTCTCTTAATATATTCGACATTAAGTTTTTTACAACCTTGCTTATATACCTGGTGTCGTTCATTTGCCTTTCTATAAAAGCGGTAGGTATTTCATCCATAAGCAACTTTTTCATTTTGCCCCTGGTTTTTGAGTAATGATTTTTTACGAACTCCTCGTACTGTTCTATAGTTAGCAGTGTTGTTACTTTTCCACTACTTAATTCAACTTTTTTGCCCCGGTTCTCTTTAATATATTCATAAGCGGTAAGGTTGTCTTTGTCTTTATTTACTTCTACTTCACAAATAACTTTGTTACTAAATGAATCATCAAAATAGCGGGACTTGGGGATAACATGTTCTATGTCGTAAGACCTTGTGAAAAGTTTATTTAATGGTATTACATCGCCTGTATATGGCGACCGGTATTTTTGCTGCAACCATAATTTATAGCGCGTTAATTCAGATGACGTAGGCTTAGCTTGCTTCGCTATTTTTAGAATATCATCGGGTATGTCACCTTCTGCGTTAAGCGCGCCTTCCTCATAAATCTTTAAGATTTCTTGTTGCATTGGTGAATAAGGGCGAACATTTTCCACATCGCTATCATTTAATAACTCTGCAAGTAAAGCTTTGATACGCAGGTTGGTATTTTCGTTTTCATTAATGCTATCAGTCATTCGTTTTCGTGCATCTGCTGGGTTCTTCATTTCTCGACCAAGCTCAATATGTATTTCGTCAAAATACCCTTCTTCTCCATTACCATGCTTTTTCCAAATAGCCTTTACTACCTGTAGTGTTTCATTTATGATTTGTTCTACTATGGGGTTGCGTAAACTATGCTGCTCTAATAATTCGATTTTATCAGCAATTTTCCATTTTTTAACCTCACTATCTTCTGAATGCCTGCCATAAGCTACATACGATGCTAAAAAATGGTCTAATCCTTTGTATTCAGAAAGGTCATCAGCGAGCATTTCAAGTTTTGATAACAGACCACTATTGAAAGAGGAAGGGAACCCATTGTCTGGGTTTTCGTTTTTCTTATCTCTATCCTTTAATAGTGTGGCTTTAACTTTCTGAATGTTGGTTTGATAACTACTTGCATTTTTAATGATGTCTTCTTCATTCCAATACTTGCCAATGCGCATTATCGGCAATAACTTCTTTATTGCCTTCGCGGAATAAGCGCCATAATCTTTTTTGAATGGCGGGAATTTTTTGAATTGCTCGACAAAGTCATCGCCTAATCCTCTCTTTTGCGCGAATGTTTTTAAGGCCTTTATTATATCGTTTTTATCTTCTACCGAATAAAGAATATGCCACAATGCCTCTTCGTTTTCCTTGTTTAATAAACCTACCGGCACATTCTCTACTTTTTTTAATCTTATTACAATTGGGTATCTTGTTTCGTTACATGGGTAATTCTTGTCTTCCACATAATTCCACCTGTAGTTGTCAACATCTTTTTTAAGATTAAATGCAGGATATTTTAAAAATGCTTTTTGGTCAATGTCTTTTTTTTCATTTAACCATT
>CAIMDZ010000051.1 GCA_903839875.1 uncultured Bacteroidota bacterium | reverse complement strand
TAGCAACTTGCATAAGTGCGGCATCGGCAATTGTAACTTGCTTCATACAAATAAGTTTTTGATAAAGAATTACCAAAGATACTATTTTTATGCTGCATTATTTATGTCGTTGTGTATAACTCAAAGCTTCAGAGTAAAGTTAAGGTTTAGAAAGGTAAAATAACCGGCATGTAGTGATATTTGTCAATCTGTGAATACAATAGACGCTAAATAAAAGAAAAAGGTTTGGAAAACAGTAGTATTTTTTTGTGATGCTTTTGGTGTTATATATTTGTTTAAGAAAATGGAAGGTAGGTGGAAGAAGGTGGCAGAATTTGAACATTGGGTGAGTTAAGAGCAATGAAATCGTTTGCGTTTCAATTGGGCTCTTGTAAGTTTTCATTATTGACCGGTCTTTTTTTGCCTCCAAGCTATTCCCCATATCTTTGCCAAAAACAATTCCAATTTGAAACACCTCTTACTATCATTTTCTTGTCTCTTCCTGTTTTACACGGCTCATTCCCAACCCCGGCACCTAACCCTCACAGGCAACATAGAAATGAATACCGGCGAAAAATTTCCTTATAAGATAGTTTTTACAGAATCTGCCGGTACCATAAAAGGATATGCGCTCACTTATAAAGAACCCAATGATACAAAGGCAACCATAGAAGGGACATTCGACAGAAGAAACCATACCCTGAGCTTTAAAGAAACGGAGATTGTTTACTCGCATGGTTTCAGCACTAAGGCTTATATGTGCCTTGTTGATGCCCGCCTGGAGCAGGCTAGCGGATCCCACAAAATGCTTAAAGGTCCTGCTACTGCTGCCGAAGCAGATAAAACCCTATGTACTGCAGGCCGCATAATTTTTGATAACGAAGAGGAAGTGCAAAAACTATTCTCTGCTGAAGAAAAGTTTGACACAATTATTTCAATGAAAAAAAAGGTGAAGCCGGAGCCTGCGATAACAACAGTTGAACCCGCTCCCATTGCTGAACCCCTCGTAACCGATAAAATAAGCGCCAATATTGAAAAGTCATATGACTGGTACTCTGATACTGTTGTTATTGATATCTGGGATGGTGGCAGCCAGGATGGCGATAAGGTCACTTTGCAATACAATGGCACTCCCCTGCTCACTCATTATCTCCTGGTAAAACAAAAGAAACAACTGCGGATTCCAATATCAGGAAGTGGTGTAGCTATTATCAGCATACTGGCAGAGAACGAGGGGCTGGAACCACCTAATACCGCCAGCCTGTGGCTCACAGACGGAACTACCCGGTACAGCGTACTTGCCTACAACAAAAAAGGGGAACAGGCCATCATAAAAATAAAACGGGTGAGATAGGCTGTATTTATTTCTTCTTCATCTGCTCTATCACATCGCTTACGGCCAGCACCAGTTCGTATGGCAGCTTTCCTTCTTCGTCATCCACCACATCAAATCTGCCCAGTTGTGACCAGGCCATATAAAAACGGGGAAACCCTTTTATATTAACTTCATAGTACATGCCATCCTTTCTCAACTGGGGTATAATAACAGCAAGTAAAGATTTCTTATTGAAAATTACGGGACTTGAAAAACTCTGGGCCACCCCCCAAAGTTATAAGAAATGACCATTATAAAGATGAAGTTTTGTACACAGAGCAATGATCCCGATAGCTATCGGGACATCTGTTTGCAACATTCAGAAGTTCATGGGAGTTCTCCCGATAGCTATCGGGAGCAACTAAAAAGTCAATTATTTTCGGATGAAAACCCTATCGGTTATGTTATAATTATTTTAATAAAATGAAAATTGCTCCCCCAACCAAACGTTTTTCAAAAACGTGCTGTCTTATATGGTAACAGCAAGTTTTTAAAAGATATCACTCATAATTTAACCGGAAGTCTAAATCACTGTCAAATGAATATCGGATTAGCAATTAAGTCAATCAGGAAGAAACTTTCCATCACCCAGTACGAACTGGCAGAGAAATGTGAATTGTCTCAAACCTCCCTATCCCAAATCGAAACAGGAGTAAAAAGACCCAGCCAGCGAACTATATACAAGGTTTGCAATGTATTAGATATACCAGAATCTATTATATACATTGTGGCTATGCAGGAAGCTGATGTGCCGCCCAGCAAAAAGGGAGTATATGAATTAGTGTATCCATCCATCAAAAGCCTGGCGCTGCAGATGGTGAGTTCTGAGCACCTTGTATTAGTCGGCGCTTAATAAAGAGTAATATTTCTGATAATGTTATATAGATAACCTGCGCTGGTCGCAGGTTTTTTATTTTAAGGAACGTAGAAAAAATGAAAAAGAACAAGTCAGATTGTAGGAATAATTTTATCATCGGTCCAAATAATCCGATAAATCCTTATCTTTATTATATGGATAGATCGCGATACCCGATTTTGCATTTTGTCCGGTTTCAATTTCACTAAACACCCTCATTCCCGGTGAAAGCATTTCTTACGTCGCTGTTTTGTCTTTTCGTTTTATCCTGCGCGGCCCAGGATCAGAAATATTATATAAGCCCGGCATTGGATATCAGGCAGACAGGCTGCAACAAGGTTTTGAGCATGAAAAATGGCAATACCCTTTTGTTTCACTTCGAACTTGGAAAGAAAATTGTAGTGACTGTTTTTGACAGTACACACAAGCAAATAGCATGCAGCCGTGACCAAAACAGAATATTTGATCTTTATCTTTTAGAGTCAGCCGTGTTTAAAGGACTATATGACATTAATAATGAAGCCGTTATGTTTTTTGAACAGGACATGAGCGGTAAACCCAGCCTGGTAAGGATGCGCTACAACGCTGCCGATGGTTCGCTTATTGACGAAAAACTCGTTGGCGAGTCCAAGAACGAGAACAGGCGCATTAAGTACTATGTAATGAAGAATAAGGAGGATGATAATTACGAAGTATTATTCTGCATGGATAAACGCCATCCTAAGGAGTCTGATATATTCGTAGTCTATTTCAACAACCATCACCAGTCAATAAAAGAAGTGCGGCTGGAACTGGAAAGAAAAAAATATGATTTCCTTGAAGTTATAGGTGCAGAATCACAACCCAATGGGTTGTTTATAACTATAGGCCTCGATAAAACCATGCTCTACGGAGGCACCGCCGATCTCAATACCACAGCATTCGCCGCATCAGACCATGATAGCGATCTGACTTATGGCAGCTCCGTTTACCAGCATTATATTTCCTGTTATTTTATCCCTAAAGACAGCACGGCGGTAAAGCAAGGCCTGGTAGATCTGTCTGAAGGTATCAATCCTTATTATTCATTGTTCACCTGGAATCCGTTAGTCTCATCAGTCAACTTGCTGCTGTATAGTTTTAAACCCATGAATTACAGGTTTGGACTGGATGAAATTTATGGCGCGGCAAGCAGTGATATTTTCTTTAAAATAGACCAGCGCAGTATGGCCGTTGATTACACCCTGATTAAAAACACAATGGCAAATGATCATTTGAAACAGCAGGGCGGCAAGCGTTACTTTGAAGGAATGCCGGTAAAGATGTTCACGGGCAACAACGGGCTTTCCACTGTGGTTTATCAGTCTTATATGCGTGATGCACAGCCCGAAACCGGCGCAGGCTATAATAATAATGATTTCACTGACCATATCGGCGCCACAAATTTTCAGGGTTCCCGCGGACAGTCTTACATGCGCGATGCCCAGCCTGAACCGGGCGGCAGGTACGATTATGAAGATTATCTGGGTAATATCGGTATCACCCAGTTCGATGATGTTGGAAAGGAGATATGGGGTACGGTCTTGCCGCTTGCGCAGTACTATAAAAGTTACAGACATCATTTAACTGAAAAAAATATCAGCAAGCGCTGGCAGGACCAGGAAATTTTCGGCGACCTTCCTGCTTTTGTCTACAACAGGCAGTTCCTGTCATTTAATACTTACACAAACAACAGGTGTTATTACGTAATTTATAACGACTACAATAAAAACTTCAACAGTAACCTGAAGCGGGGCAGCGATACCGTATATACCTTCGACAACACCAACTCATTTTATTACAAGGTTGACCAGCAAAAACAAGTGACTAAGAATTATTTGTTTGGTGAGCCTGGTAAAGGTGAATATGTTACCGGATTTATAGAGGGTGCCGCATACGATGAGCAGCGTGGTGTTTACGCCTCATTAGTACAATACAAAAAGTTCGGGAAAACCTCTTTGCGTATGGCTTGGCGCACCTTAGATTAACCATTTACACTGCCGGATACCTACCTGGCAAATCCACTGATTGTCCGCAATACCGAAACAATATTTTTCATCACGCCACCATTCCCGTGAGTATTGGAATGAGTATCCGTAATCTGCTTTTCTCCCGTAGGTGAAACATTTATGATAGTGGTCGTGGTTCTGCCATGCACGGTATTGTTCACCTCATCCCAGTTAATAACAAGCATAAACACCGCGTAAAGCAGGATGGACCATAACAATGATTTACCAATAAATGCAAACCGTTTCTGTATTCCTGGTTTCATGTGCGTTTGTAAATTGATGTAAAATTAGCATATACCCGTCGAACGCTCAAAAAAATCTTAGCTTTACCCAATAAATAAAATAACATGAAACGACCATGCTAAATCTGAAAATTTGCACACAGATGAATGAAAATCCCGCTGTTGAAAAGTTAATGATGTTGACGGGAGTTCTCCCGATAGCTATCGGGAGCAATTGGAAAGACAAATATTCTCGGATGAAATTTACCGTTGCGGGTGTTGCTATTTTGCTCACAATCAGTCTTTTATCTAATGCACAGGAAGTTACCCAAAAATTTCAATGCGCTTCGGCTAAAACCAGATCTTCGGCTAAAGTTACCGTTGCCGACCCCGCTGAAGAGAATTATGATGTCAAATACCTGAAGTTTAACATGGCGCTTACCAACCAGTCTGTTTACATCAAAGGTGACGTAACCACAACTGCTGAAACAGTGATACCATCCTTCGGCATCTATGTTTTTGAATTGGATTCAGCATTGGTCATAGATACTGTTTTAGTAAATGGTGTTATGCGTCCCGTTGTTTCAACAGGCAATTTGCATACTGTCTCTCTGGCTGCGCCATTGCCGGTAAATACCATGTTCACAGTGCAGGTTAAGTATCATGGCACACCCTCCTTAACCGGCACTATCTTTACCGGCGCCAGCGGTATAAATAATCTCGTATCACCATCATGGGGCACGAAAGCAACCTTTACACTAAGTGAATCATACCATGCCCTGGAATGGTGGCCGTGCAAACAATCACTGCACGACAAAATAGACTCTGTAGATATGTGGATCACCGTTCCCGACTCTATGAAAGCAGGAAGTAATGGCGTGCTGAGTGCGGTGACCCGGACGGATTCCACACACCTGAGGTATGAGTGGAAAGAACGTTTCCCGATTGATTATTACCTCATCTCGCTGGCAATTGCACCTTACATTGATTATTCTTATTACATGCATTTCACGGGCAGCACCGACTCTATGCTGGTGCAGAATTATGTTTATCCTAATCCGCTGACACTGCCTTATTTTAAAAGTGTGATAGACAGCACCGGCATGATGGTAGATTACCTCTCCATCCTGTATGGCAGGTATCCGTTCTGGCAGGAAAAATATGGCCATTGCATGGCGCCGCTTGGCGGTGGTATGGAACACCAGACCATGACCACCCTGGGATATTTTGAAGGCTCCGTTGTAGCCCACGAACTGGGCCACCAGTGGTTTGGCGATAATGTTACCTGCGGCACATGGGCCGATATTTTTATGAACGAAGGTCTGGCAAGCTATACCGAAGATATTTTTATAGACCATTTCCGCAGCCACGCCCTTTTTATTGATGATATGGTTTCAAAGCAGACCGACGTATTATCCGTGGACACTGGTAGCGTTTTTTGCGATGATACTACCAGCGAAAACAGGATATTCGACAGCCGGCTATCCTATCATAAAGGCGCATGCATGCTGCATATGATGCGCTATGTGATCAGCAACGACAGTATGTTCTTCCATATTTACCAGACCTTCCAGCAGAGTTTCAGGAACAGCACGGCCACCATCAATGATTTTAAAAGTTCGGCAAAAAGCATTGCCGGATCAATAGTAAATGGCATGAGCCTTGATACATTTTTTAGTCAGTGGGCCTACGGGCAGGGTTTCCCGGTCTATTCCATTCACTGGAACCAGACAGGCAGCGATATCGCCTTACGCCTGGACCAGACAACACCGGTGCCTGTATCAGTGCCGTTTTTTACCACACCTATAGATATCCTGCTGCATTCTGCCGGGGGTGATACCGTGATACGGGTAATGAATAACATGCCGGGGCAGCTATACCATTTTAGCTGGTCAAAAACCATGAACTCCGCCCGGTTAGATCCTGATCACTGGTTACTCTACAAACTGAATTTAGTAACGTACGACACAACGATAACATCCGGCGTTAAAGAACTGCTTCCGCTCCCTGTAAAGATATATCCCAACCCCACAAACGAAAACTGGACAGTGGAAGGAGTACCAGCAAACAGTACGCTTACACTTACCGATGTTGCAGGCAGGGTATTGTGGACAGGCAACAACCCGAAAATCAGTTCACTGATTCCGGCAGAAAATCTTGCAAAAGGGTTGTACATGCTAACTGTTACAAATAGCGATGGGACGGTGGCTACTTATAAGTTGGTGAAGTTGTAAATTCGGGTTGATGATTGTCCGTGGCGAAATAGAACTTTCAAATGCATTGATGCCTGAAATGCAGGCGTACAGGGCAGCTGCATTAGTTGATTCCAGCGTCATGAATCTGTGCATACCGGAAAATTTAGCGAGGCGACTTCAGTTAAAACAGGTAGAGGAGCGCAAAGTAATAAGCTCAAATGGTTCAGCGATAAAGGTGCCATATGCAGGCCCGCTAAAAGTATCTTTCCAAAACAGAAGTTGTTTTACAGGTGCCTTGGTATTTGGTGATGAAGTCGTGTTGGGAAATATACCGAGACAGGATATGGATCTAATTATTGCAAAGGAACAATTAGTTCTCAGTCCAAAGCATGTGGTCAGTATGAGCAATGTCGTTATTTAGGATAGCCTGGCAATGTCATTAACTTAAGAAAGTCCGGAGGACTTGAATGTGAATAGCCGCCGGTGCAACCGGCGGAACAGGAATAGTGGCCGCCAACCCCAAAGCGGGTTGAATGTGGTGTTGGAAATTACAGTTTTTAGATTTGTGAAATAGCTTCACTTTCCGCCCGCCGGCAATTCGTCCGCCGCCACATCCAGCCATTCAAACAACCAGATAAGATCATAAAACAGGTCTTCCACTTTAAAGCCATGTCCATCCTGTTGCACAGCAAAATAATTGAGCAGCAGCGTGCGCAGATTACGGCTCAGCCGCACCGGCTGCGCAGACTCAAAAAAACGCTCCGTTTCTTTTTGTAGTTCCTTCGGGAGAGTGGATTTGTTTTTCATGATGTTGGGGATGTAGGTGCAAAGAAAAGAAATATTTTTCAAAACATGACATTTATGTCGTGTTTATTTTTTAAAATATTGCCAGTTTTGAATGGTGAAAAATCCAGATGAAATAGGGAAATTTAACGAGCGGTTAAAACAACTCCGCATTGAAGCCGGGCTAACACAGGCAGCGCTTGCATTTGGAGCCGGTATAAGTACCAGGACTATTCAGCGAATAGAAGCCGGTGACATGAATGTATCAATGGACCTTTTCTTTTCTATTTTACGCGCCCTGGAAGTGCAGCCTGGAGTTTTTTTTAAAGGGTTTCAGATTGAAATGGAGGAGTAGAGTATATTTAATAATGTCAATTGTGTTGGCGGGTGAAAACAAACCAAAAAGAAGTAGAAAGGTTTGGCAAGCTGTTGAAGCATATGCGCAAAGATGCAGGGCTCACGCAGGCTGCGCTTGCATTCGAGGCAGGTATAGGGAGACGGACAATACAACAAATAGAAGCAGGCACCCAGGCACTCACAATAAATCTTTTCTTTTCAATAGCTCGTGCGCTGCATATACAGCCTAAAGATTTTTTCGAGGGGTTTGAGATTGATATGGAGGAGTAGGTAATGCCGGGCAAGATTTGTCAACTTTTTAAAAGTTGACAAATCGGATCGACATCCAACTAAATAAAACCGGATTATCTCGAAAGTAGTAATAGCCTGTTTCTACAAATATGTATCATATTTGATAACGACAATCTATATTAATGTAAACAAGACATTTTAAATTACAAAATATAAAATCCATGATAGTGCAGTTTTTGGGCTATTATAAAAAGTTTCTTTGGTGGCAAGCTGTTTATGATCATTTATTTGTATATTATGAAGTATGAAAAATGCAGAAGTGCTTCGGGTGACCGGATTACCTGAGCGAATAAAGAAAGCGGGATATGACTTCGGCATCAGTGCCTTGATCAGTCACAGCAGGACAAGTATCGGTAGGTATCCATTACATACAAGGCAATGTAAGAGCAGCCGAGGACACGAATGCATTATATAATTAAATATAATTAAACTTTTACTCTGATATAACTCCGTATTTTGACTATTCACCATGCTCACAGTCGTGCCTATCCAACAAAATACATCTCAATCTCCCCTTTGCCTTTCACTTCTATCTTACCGCGATACGTGCACTTGAATTGTTCCATCACAAGCTCATAGGTGTCCTTAGAAATATTCACTTTGCCTGGCGCTCCGTTTGACTCCATCCTCGATGCTATATTCACAGCATCTCCCCAAACGTCGTACGCAAACTTCGTTTTGCCTATCACCCCCGCAATCAGCTTACCGGTGTGTATCCCGATGCGCAGGTCCCAGCTAATCATTCCGCCCGCTACCCGTTTAGCATTCCAATTGGCCACCCATTGTTGTATTTCACAGGCAGCGGCTACGGCATCCAATGCGTTTGATGTATTTTCCAGGGGCAATCCACCCGCACACATGTAGGCGTCGCCAATAGTCTTGATTTTCTCAAGATTGTGAGCGTCCGCTATATCATCAAATGCAGTATAACACTCGTTGAGGGTTTGCACCAGTTCCTGCGGGGTTATCTCGGATGCAAGCTTTGTAAATCCCTGGAAGTCCGTAAAGAGTACAGACACATTGTCATAATGTTTAGCGGTCGCCTCGCCCCGGTCTTTCAGTTCCGCGGCTACCTTTTCCGGCAGAATATTGAGTAACAGCTGTGCGCTCTTCGTCATTTGTTCCTTGAGCTCCTTCGTTCGTTCTGACACCGTTTGTTCCAACTCTTTATTATGCCGTTCCAGCAGCAGGTTTTGTTGTGCCAGTTGCCGCTCCTGGTAAAATCCCTTTATGGCTTCTTTTACGGTAAGTACAAGATCCTGGCTTTGCCACGGCTTAGAAATATACCTGTAGAGATTGGCTTCGTTCACAGCATCAATCACCGCTTCGAGGTCAGACTGGCCGGTAAGAAGAACAGTATAAGTGCCGGGGGAAGCCAGATGGATACGCCTGAGCACTTCATGGCCCTTGATGCCCGGCATCATTTGATCTGATATGACCATCAGCAGGTCATTGCCTGATTCCAGTAATTCGTCAACCAGCTCAAGCGCTTCCTCTCCGCTCTCTGCCAATTCAATTACATAGCTCGAGCCAAAGTCACGATCTAACTGTGCCTGTAGCCCTGTAAGTACAACCCGCTCATCATCTACGCAAAGAATAACTCCGTTTTTCATGCCAACATAATTACATTATTTTTTCGATATTTTTATACGTTTTGCTGTTCACTCAACATTCCCTTCTTCAATACGAAATTCAGTAGGCAGCAAAGTTATGTTACTTCATTTTTTTGATCTTGTGAGGTGATCGGCAGTTCTACAAAAAATGTTGTCCCTTCCCCTTCAGCAGTTTCAAAAGTAATTTGTGCCGAGTGTTCCTTCAGTATCCGACTGATGATATCAAGTCCCAACCCGCTTCCCTCTCCTGTACTTTTTGTTGTAAAGAATGGTTCAAATATTTTTTCTCGTATAGATGCAGGAATGCCCATCCCTGTGTCTTTTATACTTACCACAACACTTTCGCCTTTCTGGTTTATACCAATCGTTAAAATTCCTTTTCCGTCCATCGCGTGAACTGCGTTAACTATCAGATTTGTCCATACCTGATTTAGCTGATCAGCGTAACCGGAAATTTCCGGTACTTCTTCATAGTTTTTAATTACTTTAATACCTTGCTTCAGTCGGTTTTGATAAATCGTAAGTACTGTTTCTATATTATCACGCACGCTTATCCGCTCCATTAATCCATCGTTTGTCGCGTGAACATATGTTTTCAGCGCACCGACTATCCTCGAAGCTTTGTCTACTGCAATTTGTATCGTTTTGTTACTGCGCTTCTGGCTAAGGATATTGATAATGAAATGAACCATTTTGCCAAAATGCTCGTGGTTCGCAAGTTGTTCCAATTCCGGAGTAACTTCAAAAATACCCACCTGCACCAGCCTGTCGGATATAAAGTGTGTATTTACTATTCCCAGTTCAGAAAACCGAGCCCGCATTTTTTTCTTCAATTCCCGTTCCTCTTTTGTCGATAAGGTTTCATCATTTGGATTTGCAGCAGCTACCAACTGTACAAAAAGTTCTTTGTCTTTTTCACCCAGTGTATTTGCAAACCACACAAAATCAGCCATAATATCATTAAACGAGTGAGCTGCCACCTCCGAAGATGAACGAATAGCCCCGAGTGGCGTATTTACCTCATGCGCAATTCCCGCTGCCAATTGTCCAAGTGCGGCCATCTTCTCTGATTGCACGAGTTTTACGTGTGTTTCTTTAAGCACAAAATAGGCTTTTTCAGCTTTTTGCTTTTCGAGGTTCAGTTCATCCATAGTGTCAGACAACACAAGATTTTTTTCCTGCAGCAGGCGCTCATTGCGGATTATCGATTTCACAAAATACTGCATGCTGAAATAGATGATGACTGCAGTGCCTACTATATTCATGCTGTTAAACATAGCCATTGCCGCTTCGGAAATTGGGAAATAGAATGATGAAAAACTGTTTTTAAAAATAACCGTGCACAGAACAGCAATCACAAACAAAATCATCCAGAAAGCAGCATGTCTTATTCCCTTATATAACAGGGCACCCACTGGTGCAAGGAATGACCAGACTATAACAATACCCGACTGGAAACCTCCACCAGCCAGTTCCACCGCAACCGGCATAATAAAAATGCTAACCAGTTGAAGATTGATGAGCAATTGCTGCTTTTTAGTCAGGAAATAATTGAACAGCAACGAGCCAACGACAACCAGGTATATTATTGGGCCAAAGGTTACCGGGCGGGGCCCATAGTACGAATAGTATAAAACTGCCCAAACAGCAGCGGCAGCACAGGTAGCAATCGAAATGATAACCACCGACATTTTTTGTACCACGATATCAGGCGCATCGCTAAGGTTGGTAAATATCCGTCTGAGGTTGGCACGAAACCGGTTAATGACGCCGGCGACCAGTAATACCACAACAAGGAATGCTATTGCGAATTTATAAAACAATTGTTGCTGATGCAATTCGGTTTTTGCATGTTCTGCCCGATCCAGCGCGGCCTGGTTTTGAACTTTCTCTTCGGCGAGCTTCCTCTTAATAAAATTCTGACGTTCGTAAGACCTGGATAGTGCCAGAGCATTATACCTGCTTGTGGCTGAGTCTTTTGCAATAAGGGCAGAATCGGCATATAATGCAGCCAGCCGGTACTGTCCCTTAATTTCATATACTTTATGTAGTTGTTCATACAATTGTTCAGCAAGGGAATAATCACCAAAAAATGACTTTGCATAACACTTCCTTAATGCTTCTGACAATAGTTGCTGTGCTTCATCATCCTTGTGCTGCTCATGGTATATTTTTGCCAGGACGGCCATAGAACTAACAGCATTTTTTATACTTGAATTCGCAATGCTCAATTCAATGTCCTTTTCGAGTAAAGGTTCAGCCTCCGTATATTTTTTCTGGAGAAAAAAAGTTATACCTATGTTGCCTTTCGAAATACCGATCCATCCTTCATCGTTCCGCTGTGTAGCTGTATCGCAAATAACCTGGAAATAGTGAATAGCGCTGTCATACTGCTTCAAACTCCTGTAAGACAGCCCGATTGCATTCGCTATTGGGAAAAAGTACTTGTACTTGTCCGCCTGCGGTACATTGATCGCTTTGCGCAGGTACTCAATCGATTGCCCATATTCCTGGTACTTGTAAAGCACAAGGCCTATTGAGTACAAGTTCTTCTGCAGGTCAGGGTATTCAGAAGGACTAAAAGTTTTATAAATTGAGTAGGCTGCAGTATACTGTTCAATGGCTGCGCTGAGTTGCTGTCTGTAACTGCCGTAGTAAAAATCACCAAGTGCCTGCCGGACATCCGCTTCGAGACGTGATAATTTTTTAGTGTTCGCCTCCGATGCCAGCTCTAACAGGCGATACTCTGTGGTGTCGTTTTTTACAACATGCTCGTGATCCTCTTTTACAAACAAAAATAATTTGATACTTAAAGCAAATTCGGCATCACCTTTCGTCTCGGCACTTTGCCGAATTCTTTCAAGGGTATCCCGTATACTTTCCAGCCGGGAACTGCCAAAATGCATTTGTAGAAAAAAGTATTTTTCGTCATGAGGATTCGGTTGAGGCGCTAAAGATTGTGCATCAGCCTGCGCCCCGTAAATAAAAGCAATAAAAAATACCAGCCACCTCATTGGCTAAACTGTCTGTTGACTCATTAATAATTGTAAATCCGCTAAAGTTAAAATATCAATACAAACGGTTCCATTATTTACTTCCTTCCACAAAATACATTTCAATCTCTCCCTTGCCTTTTACCTCAATTCTGCCACGAAACGTACAATTGAACTGATCCTTTACCAGTTCATAAGTTGCATTCGAAATATTGACCTTGTTTATTTCGCCACCCGATTCCATCCTTGAGGCTATATTCACAGCATCGCCCCAGACATCATACGCAAATTTCTTTTTGCCGATAACGCCCGCTATCAGTTTGCCAGTATGGATGCCAATCCGGAGGTCCCATTTTTTCATCCCTTTGCCTTCCCGTTCCATGTTCCATTTTGCGATCCACTCTTGTATTTCACGTGCCGCAGCAACAGCGTCAGTTGCATTGGTTGTATTCTCGGTGGGAAGGCCACCAGCACACATATATGCATCGCCTATTGTCTTTATTTTTTCCAGTTTGTGCCTGCCAATAATATCATCGAATGCAGAGTAGCATTCATTCAATGTATGCACCAGCTCCTGCGGCGTTATCTCGGATGCTAATTTTGTGAATCCCTGGAAGTCGGTAAAAAGTACCGACACGCTGTCATAGTGCCTGGGCGTAGCAACACCATGAGTAATCAGTTCGATAGCTACCTTTTCCGGCAGAATGTTTCGCAAAAGCTCGTCGCTTTTCTGCTTTTCTTTCTGCAGTTCACTTGTCCGCTCTTCCACCAGTTGCTCCAGTTCTTTGTTGTGCCTTTCCAGCAAAATATTCTGATGTTCCAGTTGCCTGTCCTGGTAGAATCCTTTTATCGCTTCCTTTACTGTAAGTATAAGGTCCTGGCTTTCCCAGGGCTTAGACATGTACCGATATAGGTTTGCCTGGTTCACAGCTTCTATCACTGCTTCCAGATCAGACTGACCTGTGAGTAGTATTGAGTAGGTTTTTGGCGTCAATTTGTGAATCAATTTCAACAGTTCATGCCCTTTCATTCCCGGCATGAGCTGGTCAGAGATCACAACCGGAATATCGTTTCCTGCTTCCAGTATTTCTTTTACCAGGGCAACCGCTTCCTCTCCGCTCTCCGCTATTTCGATGGCGTAGTTGTTCCCAAAATCACGGCCTAATTGTGATTGAAGCCCGTTCAATACAACCCGCTCATCATCTATGCAAATAATAATACCGTTGTCCATCAATTAATCGTTTATCAAAGCTATCAACTCCTGCTCATTCCAGGGCTTGTAAATACAATGTATTCCACCATCTTTCTTTTGCTCAATGGCTTTTATCACGGCACTGTCTACATGGCCGGTAAGCAGTATGGTTTTGACGTTCTTCACTTTTGCACGAACCTGCTCCAGCAATTCATCACCTTTCATCCCCGGCATCAGCCAGTCTGAAATAACAACGTAAATAACTTCTTCATCTTCATTTCTTAGTTCATTGATTATCTCCAACGCCTCTTCAGCAGATTCTGCAAACTCGTAATTAAAACTATTGCCAAAATTCCTTGTCAGTTGGGAATTAAGACTGTCAAGCACTATCTTCTCGTCATCAACACAAACGATGTTCAAAATCTTTTTCATTTTTCAGCAATTATCGGAATTTTTACATAAAAAATAGTACCAATACCTTCCTCCGACTCGAAAGATATTTGTCCTTTATGTGTGTCCAGTATTTTCTTAATAATATCCAGGCCCAGGCCGCTGCCTTCACCTGATACCTTAGTGGTAAAAAAAGGTTCAAATATTTTCGATTGTATGTCCTTTGGTATGCCTATTCCGGTGTCCTGGATACTTACCACGACATAATTGTTATTCCTTTTGATCCCGATTGTTAGTGTCCCCTTATTGTCCATCGCCTGCACGGCGTTAACGATCAGGTTTGTCCATACCTGGTTCATCTGGTCAGGAAAAATTTCCACATTGGGGACGTCTTCATATTGCTTGATAACGGTAATTCCCTGTTTCAGCCGGTTGTGGTAAATGGTAAGTACAGTTTCTATATTTTCACGAATGCTAGTTGATTCGGGTTTCTCATTGTTTGCAGTGTGCAGATACGTTTTCAAGGCTTTTACCACCCTCGACGCCTTATCAACTGCCATTATAATAGTCTTATTATTCTTTTGCTGATTCAGCAGGTTATAAGTAACCATCACAATGTCCTCAAATCCTTTGGTTGCCGCCAGCTTTCTTAAATTCGGGGTGATCTGGTAGATACCCACTTGTACCAGCCTGTCTGAAATAAATCTGGTATTTTCTACACCCATTCCATCGAGTTCTGTTTTTAAATTTTTCTTCCTTTCCCGTTCTTCTGAGGTAGTGAGCGACTCTTTGGTTGGCACAATTGTGGTGATAAATTCGATAAAGCAGTCCTTTTCCTCTTTACTCATAGCATCGAGAATAAATGGCAGCTTGGTGATAATCTCATGAAATGCAATAGTTGACTCCTCTGCAGAAGATTTGATCGCTCCTAGCGGAGTATTTACCTCATGCGCCACACCCGCCGATATCTGCCCTAAGGCGGCTAATTTCTCCGAATTGATTCGTCTACCAAAAGTCTCTTCTGTATTGATTAGTTTTCCATAAGTCTGTTTTACTATTATAATGTTGTTATCATTTACTTTCACGAAATATATAAAGAACAGCAGGAGGATTATGGATACTGCTGTTATATTGGATATCTGGAATATTTTAGAAACATTGGCCGAAACGCCCATATTGAATTCATTGGCGAAATAGGAGTCGAACCAAAAAGAAAATGCAGTAAGCCCCAGATAAATAACCAGCCAGAAAATGCTAGCCTTTATATTCTGATAAGATACCGACAGCACCATTGCCATGATGGACCAGAGCATAACACCCCCTGAAACCGCAAATCCGCCAAGGTACCACTGCAGCATGAATGGCAGAAACATACTGATGATTGTTTGAAAATTCCGCGCAACTACAAAATTTTTCAGCCGGTCAAATATATATAAATTGATAGCTGTCAGTACCACATATCCGTAAGGAATAATGGCCGGATAAGGGTATGAGAAAAAAACGAGCAAACTGCCCCATAATACCCCACCCATGCTCATACCCATACCCTGGTAGATCATGAATTGTTTTCGCATGGCTACACTTTCATCATCGCCTGAAACACTTCCTATTGTTGCAATACGCTTTAGTAAACTCATATTTTACATCAATGTATAGTATTAGTAATCAATCATTCATTTATCGCTGGTCCGGAAAAAAATCTTTGACGGCTGACGGACGGTTACTTTTCAATTTTTATAAGAATATTAAAGCTTTTCTGCTCGTTCAATATAGGTTCCTTTGTTGGTTTCGCTTATTCTTTGGAATCATAGCTGGCTCCTTAATTCCTTATATATCTGGCTTTCCTTTTCCTTGTATCAAATCCAGAGTTCCTCGATGACTATCAACTCAACAAAAATAGCCACTAAGGTGGAAATATTGTAATTCCATAAGCTTGTATTATTTGTTTTTAAGTTCATTAAATCACTTTTTCTGGTATGCCTGGAATTATAACACAAATAACTTACATCAACTGATACACAACCCCGATAATTGGTTAGCTGTAAACAAAAACACCGGCAAGTGTCCTGTGTTGCTGGCATCGTGCTTCATATCATGCATCAAAGAACTAAACCATTTCCCATCCATTATTCATTTATCAGGCTTATCAGTTCCTTTTCGTTCCATGGTTTGTAAATGCATCTGATACCACCGTCATTTTTTTGCTCTATTGCCCTTATTACAACACTATCCACATGGCCTGTGAGCAGGATGGTTTTTACGTTTTTCACTTTAGACCTAACACGCTCCAGCAATTCATCGCCTTTCATTCCGGGCATCAGCCAATCTGAGATTACAACATAAATAACCTCATCATCTTCATTTTTCAGTTCCTCAATAATCTCCAAAGCCTCCTCCGCAGATTCCGCAAACTCGTAATTAAAGCTATTACCAAAATTTCGCGTGAGTTGTGAATTGAGACTATCAAGAACTATCTTCTCGTCATCTACACATACGATGTTCATTATCCTCTTCATTGCTCGTTATTTAAGGGAATCTTTACATAAAACGTGGTGCCGGCACCTTCCTCTGAAACAAAGGAAATTTGTCCTTTGTGCGAATCCAGTATCTTCTTGATAATATCCAAACCGAGACCACTGCCCTCACCCGATACCTTGGTGGTAAAAAACGGCTCGAATATTTTAGCCTGGATCTCTTTGGGTATTCCTTTTCCTGTGTCCCTGATACTTACCACAACATAATTGTCGTCCCTTTTGATACCAACCGTAAGTATTCCCTTATTATCCATTGCCTGTACAGCGTTAACGATCAGGTTTGTCCAGACCTGGTTCATCTGGTCAGGAAAAATATTTACATTGGGGACGTCCTCATATTGTTTGATCACAGTTATACCCTGCTTCAGCCTGTTATGGTATATGGTGAGTACCGTCTCAATATTTTCACGAAGATTCATTAATTCAGGCTTCTCACTGTTTGTAGTATGAAGATATGTTTTTAATGCTTTTACCACCCTTGATGCCTTATCAACTGCCAACATAATGGTCTTATTATTCTTTTGCTGATTCAACAGATTATAGGTAACCATCACAATGTCTTCAAATCCTTTTACTGCTGCCAGTCGCCTTAATGATGGGGTCATCTGATAGATACCTACCTGTACCAGCCGGTCTGCAATAAACCGGGCATTTTCTACACCCATTCCATCGAGTTCTGTTTTTAAACTTTTCTTTATCTCCCTTTCTTCAACAGTAGTGAGCGCTTCGGTATTGGGCACTGTTGTCGTAATAAATTCAATGAAACAATCTTTCTCCTCTTTGTTCATTGCGTCAAGAATAACCGGAAGCCTGGTAATGATCTCATGAAAGGCAATAGACGACTCCTCTGCTGAAGACTTAATGGCACCGAGGGGTGTATTTACCTCGTGCGCAACACCGGCAGACACCTGCCCAAGCGCTGCCATCTTTTCTGAACTTAGCAACTTTGCGTATGTTTTCATCAGCTCCGTAGTAATACTTTTTTGTGCTTCCACATAGTATAGAAAGAGCATAAATATCACAGTCCCGTTGCACAGAATATTCAATAGCAGGAAAATGCGCGTGACATTCGCTGGCCAGTTATTACTGCAGACCGCCCTGAAATAATAGTCGGAATAAAACGAAATTAAAGTGAACAGGATAAATGCAGCCAGCCAGAAAATACTGGATCTGGCATCAAGGTATGTAGCCGATGATGCCAGCGCGAGTATAGACCATAGCATCACTGCACCCGATTGCTCAAAACCTCCCAGCCACCACTGCAGTGTAAACGGCAGCAGCAGGCTGATAAAAGTCTGCACATGACGCACTATTGCAAACCGCTTCGTCTTGTAAAAAAACCAGAAATTAAGCGCCGTCAGTAAAACGTATCCATAAGGGATCACGGATGGGGGAGCTACACCTGCACCCACAAGCAGCGTGCCCCAAAGAATGCCGCCCATACTCATGGCGGTTCCCTGGTAAACAAGGAATTTTTTCTGAAACGATATCAACGCTTCATCACCTGGCAGAATTCCGATTGTCGCAATCCTTATTAGCAAACTCATATTATACCTGTTATTATGTGATGTTTCAAAATAAACTTAGGTACCCCCATTTCTGTTAGGATAGCAGAGCACTTTGGAATAACTTGAAAAACCAACGGAAATTCTTGATTGATGGCAAGATAATGAATTAATAACAATACCTAAGTTAAATTAGTCCAAAAAAATAAGGGTTGCTAATAGCACCTCCCGTAACAACGTACTGATCTTCTATCAGGAGGACGGGGGGTATAGGTAAATGATGTCAGACTATTTTATATTAAGTAATGGTATTATACCCTATAGCTTATATCAGTGGCTGACACACAAAAACCGCCCCAGAACTGGAGCGGCTTGTATGGTGTGTGAAATAGATTATCCCGCGAACTTTAGACTTTAGACTTACAACTAAGCCTAATGCGATTCCTCTCCCGGCCTTAGCGGCATTGTCTGTGGGATGAAGTCGTTGCCGTGGCCATCGTCTTTGTAATCGTAGGGCCAGCGGTGAACTTCAGGAATTTCGCCTATCCAGTTGCCATGGCCGGGATTGATAGGGGTTGTCCACTCAAGCGTGGTAGAACCCCATGGGTTCAGGGTGGTCATTTTGCGGCCGCGAAAAATGCTTACGAAGAAGTTAAGTACAAATAAAAGCTGTGTAAAGAATACAATCATTGCAACAATGCTGATGAATGCATTCACACCCTGGAAGTGTTTGAAAGATTCCCATGCCGAATAATCGTAGTAACGGCGTGGCATACCAGCGATACCTTCATAATGCATAGGCCAGAAGATAAGGTAAGCGCCGGCAAATGTGATAAAGAAGTGGATGTACCCAAGGCTGTTGTTCATAAACCTCCCGAACATTTTAGGGAACCAATGGTAAATGCCGGCAAACATGCCGAAGAAGGCCGACACACCCATTACAATATGGAAGTGCGCCACAACGAAGTAGGTATCATGCAGGTGAATATCGAGGGCGGAGTTACCCAGGAAGATACCTGTAAGACCACCCGAAATGAACAGGGAAACGAAACCAAGTGCAAATAGCATTGCAGGGTTAAACCTGATGTTACCGCGCCAGATGGTCGTTAACCAGTTAAACACCTTCACCGCAGATGGTACAGCGATCAGCAGTGTAAGCAGTACGAAGATAGATCCAAGGAAAGGACTCATACCTGTAACAAACATATGGTGCGCCCAAACAACAAAGGCCAGTACGGTAATACCTACCAGTGAAATGATCATGGCAAAATAACCGAAAATAGGCTTGCGGCTGTGGGTTGCCAGTATCTCGGAAGCCATACCCATTCCCGGCAGCATAATGATGTACACCTCGGGGTGGCCCAGGAACCAGAACAAGTGCTGGTAAAGGATAGCCGACCCGCCGATATGTGGGAGCGCCTTACCGCCAATGAATATTTCGGAGAGGTAGAAGCTGGTGCCAAAATTACGATCGAATATCAGGAGCACGAACCCTGAGAACAACACAGGGAAAGAAAGTACGCCAAGAACAGCGGTAAAGAACAGCGCCCATACGGTAAGCGGCATACGCGTCATGGTCATGCCCTTTGTACGCATGTTCAAAATAGTAGTGATATAGTTAAGACCACCAAGCAACGCAGAAATAACGAAGGTAGCCATACTTAACAACCACAGATCCATACCCACACCCGAGCCCATTGACGCTTCTTTTAATGCGCTTAATGGCGGGTAAGTGGTCCACCCGCCTGATGCCGGGCCGGTTTCAACGAATAAGGAAATCATCATCAGCACACTGGCAAGGAAGAAGAACCAGTAAGAAAGCATGTTCATGAAAGGCGATGCCATATCACGCGCGCCTACCTGCAGAGGTATGAGCAGGTTGGCAAACGTTCCGCTCAATCCCGCGGTAAGTACGAAGAACACCAGTATGGTACCATGCATGGTAACCAGTGCGTAATAAAATTCAGGAGATAATTTACCCCCTTTGGCCCACTCACCTAAGAATTTCTCCATGATAGGGAAAGTAGTATCAGGGAAACCAAGCTGCAGGCGGAAAAACACCGACATCAACGCACCGATGATAGCCCAGATGATACCTGTGATCAGGAACTGCTTGCCAATGATTTTATGATCCTGGCAGAATATGTACTTCCAGATAAAGTGCTGCTCATGGTGTTCGTGGCCATGATGATCGCCTGCTTCGTGGCCATGAGCTAAATTTGGCCCGTCAATTATAATTTCTGCGTTATTCATTTTCTGCTCTTTTGTAGCTATTTAATTAATAGCGGATTATTTCTTCGTTATTGCTTTTACACTATCAGTTTTGGGCGCTGCAGGCATTGCTGCCGGAGCCGCCGAAGGATTGTTCTGAGAATAGTACGATGGTTGCATCAGCAGCCAGGCATCATATTCTGCCTGAGTTTCCACTATAATGGTACCCCTCATAGAATAATGGCCTTTTCCGCAAAGCTGGTCGCAGGCTATCTCGTACACAAAATCAGGGTTATGAGTCAGCTCCTTCATCTTTGCGGTAGTGATAGTAGGTGTGAACCATAAGGTAGTGGTGATACCGGGAACAGCATCCATTTTCATACGGAAATGCGGCAGACCAACATCATGTATCACATCGCGGGAACCGATCAGCAATTTCACAGGCTTGTCAACCACCACATGCAATTCACCACTCTGTGAAATAATATCGTCCATATTATGCGGATCACTCCAGTCAAGACCAAGGATATTATTGGCATCGTTTATTTTGTGGAAATCCCTTTTACCAAGCTGGTTATCGGCGCCGGGATAACGTATCATCCAGTTGAACTGTTTTCCTACCACCTCGACAACCGTAGCATTAGCAGGCGCCACCGAAGTAACTTCAAACCAGTTGCGCAACCCTATGGCAACAAGTATAGCCATTGCAATTGCAGGAATAGTAGTCCAGATGAGTTCCAGCTTATTATTATGCGCGAAGTAGAATGCGGTACGTTTTCCGGTTGCCTGGAATTTGAAACAAAACCAGAAAAGAATGCCTTGAGTAAGGAAAAAAACTATGCCTGTTACAATGATGGTATATTTGAACATCAGGTCATAGTTCTCACCTGTTTTACAGGCTGCTACCGGCAACATGCGGTCTTTAAACATTTCATTACATTCCCAAATGCCCCACACACCCAGTACGAACATGACTAAAAGCAAAAACGCTATTGTTCGGTTTGTCTGCGTTTTTACTTTTTCTTCTCCGCGCAGCACTACGGCATATTCGCTCGCTTTACCTATCTGGTAGATAATGACGAATACAAGGACTATCAATGTTATAATAATAAATACCGACATGGTCGTTCAGCTTATGTACTTGTTAATTATTTTATTTACTAATAAATTTCCTTTTCATATTTGCATATCTGCACATTGTCAGATTTTCACACTAGCTAATATGCACAATTGTTTCTTTAAGCAACAGGTTATTATTTGGCACCAATGATGATTTTGTAAGTGTGCGTGATACACTAAAAATAAGTATACCGGCAAAACCCATGAAGATGCCTATTTCATACCAGTTGATATGCCAATGTTCTCCCAGAGGACGTGGCATGATCATCTGGTAGAAATCAAGCCAGTGACCGAAAATGATAAACATGGCCATAAAAGTAAGCGTGAAATAATTACGCTTGCTTGGGCGAGACATTATTATCAGAATCGGCATGCAAAAATTGATAATAAAGTTGGCATAGAATATTACACTGTAAGGGCCTTGCTGGCGAAGCTTAATGAACACAGTTTCATCCGGTATGTTGGCATACCATTGCAGCATGTATTGCGAGAACCAGAGATAGGTCCAGAAAATACTGAAGGCAAACATGAACTTACCGAGGTCATGCATGTGTTCTTTGGTTACCAGTTCCAGGTTACCCTGGTTCTTCAGGTACACTACCCACAGCAATATCAGCGACATGCCACTTACAAAAGAGCTGGCAAAAGTGTACCAGCTAAACAAGGTAGAATACCAGTGTGCCTGTATACTCATGATCCATAACCATGGGCCTGTGCTCATTTGTGACAGTGCGTATACCAGCAGAAAAAGGCCGGCCATACGGAACACCTTCCAATAAAGCCTGGTATCATTCTTAGGAGCGCTTTCCTGTGCTATAGACATAGCCCTGAAATAACGGCCAAAATAAGACCAAAGGCCAAAAGTAATAAGTGTAAATCCTACGAACATACCTTTATTAAGGAATGCCTTCTTGCCCAAAAGTATTTTATCTTTTCCCGGTTCAGCCTCTGTCACCCATTGATAAATAGTATTGACGCCATGAGCATCCCTGAAAGTAAACACGATCAGCAACAATACGGCGCCTGCAATAGTAGCAAACAACCACACATTAGCGCCAATAGCTTCCGTAACACGCCTGTAGGCCACGATCCATGCACCATGTGCAAGTGTGCTGGCAGCCATAATAAATATGCTGACGGTAGTTATCAGTGTAAAAAATATGCTGTCATGCAACAGCACCAGCCAGAAGCGTGCACGTTCAATATCATCGTGGCCCATCAGCAAACAAACTACTCCTGCGATCAGCGTTATCACGCCGATCGCTATCAGGAAGAGGCTTGTGTTTCTTAAGCGTCCGGGTATCTCAAAACGGTCATTCATTGTTCTACTTTTATTAAAAAACGTTTTAAAATTCTTTATTTATTTTTTATTGTTGTTGGCAGCGTTTGTATTTGCCGCAGTTGCAGTCACAGTTTTTGCAGAGTCTGCTTTTATTTCAGGCCCGCCTTCACCGAAAATAAAGGGATCACCACCATTTGCTGACTGAAATTTTTTGATATATGCCAATACCATCCAGCGCTGTTTCACATCCAGCTGGCTGGCATAAGTGCCCATCATGTTCTTTCCGTATTTAATAGCCGCATACATCTGTCCCACAGGCATGTGTAAATATTTGGCATCCTTAAAATTAGCCGGAGCAGCTGCAAATTTACCATTGCCTCCGTTATACAACGGACCATTACCGTCAAGATTTGTTCCATGACAAATCCCGCAATAAATATTGAATAAACGCCCGCCTTCTTTCATTTCATCTGCATTGAAACGCATAGCAGTGGTGTAAGTCTTATATGCATTGGTATCACCTTCCTTAAGGTGATCGTAAAGATGGCCGCGTGCAATAGTACCATCTACCGGCAAATGGCTTATGAGGCTGTCTTTCCCCAGCTTTGGATTGGAAGTATAAGCATCGTAAGCACGCGAATAGGTCATATCGGGTGCATAAATGTGCCCAGGGGTACGCCGCATATTTCCCGAGTCGCATGACGCGAGGCCGAGTGCGATCCCCATGCTTGCTACTACTATGCTTTTAATCTTGTTCATATTTCTTAAAAAGTCTAAAGTCCTTAGTCGAAAGTCGAAAGCTATTATGTGCTTCCCTTAATCAATATTTCCTATTCTTTAACCACGACCCAAATCCACAATCCAAAGTCCTAATTACTCCCGATAGCTATCGGGACCCAATTCCTAAACCCCTGCATTCAGCGCCTCATAAGGTTCTTTCTTATCCCATCTGCCATACCACCAGCCTGCTTCTGCAGTCTGAATGGATGTTTCCTTAGCGCCGGTAGTTTTAAGAAACGCCAATGCTGCTTCCTCCGATGTATGGTTATTCAATTCAATGGCCATTACAAACATATCATCACTCTGGCGCGGATGGAACACGTGTTTTTTTACACCCGGCATTATCTGGTTCAGGTAACACATAGTAAGTGTCATGCCTACTGCAGCAAATAATACGGTGAGCTCAAAAGTAATAGGTATCCATGCCGGTAATGCAAAGTGAGGTTTACCGCCATAATTAATAGGCCAGTCGGAGCAATAAATCCATGAAATAAACCCTACTGCCGTTGATGTACCGCACAAACCATAAATAAACCCGGCAATGTGAAGATCGGTGGATTTATAACCCAGGGCTTCATCCAATCCATGCACCGCAAATGGTGTATAAACGTCGTGTATCTTGTAACCGCTACGGCGAACTTTAGCAACTGCCGGGAATAACACATTCTCGTCATCGTAAGCCGCAACCGCAAACTTTTTTATAGCCATCTCAAAAAAATTAGTCTAAAGTCATTAGTAGAAAGTAGAAAACTGTTATCTAAAATCTACGTTTTTAATTTAATTACTTAATCTCCAATCCAAATTCCAAACTACATCCCGATAGCTATCGGGACCTAATTCCACTAGTGTGCCAGCACCTCATGCCCTTCTTCCTCGTGATGCGTTTGCACCAGGTGAACAAATTCCTCACCTTCCATTGCATCTATTTTCTCCATATCCCTCTTATAATTATCGCCTGATGTCTTCAATACGAATTTAATTTCGGCAATAGCTATCACGGGACAATATTTAGCGAACAGGAAGTAGCAGGTAAAGAACAATCCGAACGTGCCGAGGTAGAAACCAACCTCAGGCCATTGAGGGCTGTAGTATGACCAGCTCGCCGGTACCCAGTCGCGATAGGTGGAGGTAACGATGATCACAAAACGCTCGAACCACATACCAATGTTCACTACTATGGACATAACAAAGGTGAAGGGGATATTGCGACGCAATTTCTTTACCCAGAATAACTGCGGTGATACCACGTTGCAGGTCATCATAGCCCAATAGCTCCACCAGTATGGACCCATGATACGCCACTGGAAAGCGGCCATTTCGCCCCATGACTGACTGTACCAGGAGATGAAGAGCTCGGTAAGGTAAGCAACACCCACTATGGAACCTGTTAATACAATGATCTTATTCATAGCCTCCAGGTGGCCAATAGTAATATATTCCTCCAGGTGAAGTATACGGCGGGTGATTACCAGCAGTGTATTCACCATTGCGAAACCTGAGAATACAGCACCTGCCACGAAGTATGGGGGGAAGATGGTAGTATGCCATCCGGGAATAACTGAAGTGGCGAAGTCGAAGGATACTATGGTATGCACTGAAAGTACCAGGGGAGTAGAAAGGCCGGCAAGCACAAGCGCCAGGGCTTCCATACGCTGCCAGTTCTTGGCAGTACCGGTCCAGCCGAACGATGCAATACCATACGCCATTTTACGGAACTTGGTTTTTGCCCTGTCGCGGATGAGCGAAAAATCAGGGATAAGACCGGAATACCAGAATAATAAGGATACTGTGAAGTAAGTCGAGATCGCGAACACGTCCCAAAGCAATGGAGAATCGAAGTTGGGCCATAATGGTCCACGGCTGTTTGGTAAAGGTAAAACCCAGAAACCATCCCACACACGGCCCATGTGCCATATCGGAAACTGGCCCGCACACATTACCGCAAATATGGTCATTGCTTCCGCAGCACGGTTCACCCCTGTACGCCATCCCTGGCGAAATAGTAAAAGGATCGCAGAGATCAGCGTTCCGGCGTGACCGATACCGATCCACCAAACGAAGTTGGTAATATCCCAGCCCCAGCCCACAGTACGGTTTACCCCCCATGTACCAAGTCCCCAGTATACCGACCAGCTAACGGAAAATATTCCGTAACAAAGTAATATCACTGAAAAGAAAAATCCCACGTACCACATGCGCCCCGGTTTCCGCTCAATAGGGCTAACAATGTCTTCCGACACGTCGTGAAAAGTCTTATTACCATCTACAAGCGGTTCTCTAACAAACGATTCGTACTTTAAATGCATAGCACGTAATTAGTATTTTTTTATAAAGTCAAAAGCCAAAAGTCAAAACCAAAAAGCGCACTTATGTTTACTCTTAATCTGACCGGACTCTATCTTTTTCTTATTAACTTATCAACTATTCAAACAATCAACTTATCAACTAAATATGGTACTTCAGGAAATCATTCTTTTTCTCTTCCAGTGCATTAATTTCTTCCGTATTCCTGATCTTAGAAAGATAATTTATGTTAGGCAGGGTATGTATGTGCTCCAGCACATAGAAAGTACGCTCTACCTGTTCCTGCCTGCGCAGTTTAAATATATTGCTTTCCTTGTCTTTCACGTTACCAAAAACAATAGCATCGGTAGGACAAGCCTGCTGGCATGCTGTTTTTGCTGCACCGTCTTTTAACGGATGTCCCTCTTTCTTCGATATCAGCTTCGCTTCCTGCAGACGCTGCACACAGAAAGTACATTTTTCCGTCACACCACGGCTGCGTACTGTAACATCAGGGTTCAGCACCATGCGGGTAAGGTCGTCATTCAGATCATCGCGGCGGCCATCTTCATACTGGTTGTCTGCGAAGCAATCTGCGCCATTCCAGTCCATCCAGTTAAAGTGACGAACTTTATAAGGGCAGTTATTTGCACAATATTTAGTACCGATACAACGGTTATAAGCCATTTGGTTAATCCCTTCCGAACTATGGTTGGTAGCTGATACTGGGCACACATTCTCACAAGGCGCGTTATCACAGTGCTGGCAAAGCATTGGCTGGAATACAGTTTGTATAGAATCCGGTTCATCAGCCATGCCGCTGAAATAACGGTCTATTCGTATCCAGTGCATTTCATGTGCAATGAGTGCATGGTTCTTACCTACAACCGAAACGTTGTTTTCCGCCATACAGCCTACCACACACGCACCGCAACCTGTACAACTGTTCAGGTCTATTGACATACCCCACTTAATTCCTTCATAAGGATAATTGGGATAGAGGGTACCATTTTCACGATAGCCTTCTTCCTTGGTGCTATCCATTTTTTCTTCCTTCCCCTGCTTGCCTTCTTCCCATGGTACGGTTGCGAATTCCGCAATTTCCACGCCGCGTTCTTTAAGCAACGCCTCAGGATCCTTTTTGAATTCTTCCAGGGTATATTCATGCACTACAGGACGGGCTTCATAGCTGTTGTGCGTCTGGATAACAGCAACATGATACTCATCCTTCGTAGGTGTAATCTCTGTCACATCAGAATGATGTTCCATGGTCAGGCCATTGAACACTACAAAGGGATAAGCATTCCTGCCTCCTTCGCCTTTTACTTCATCGCTGGCAGCGGCAAGACCCACTTTTTTATCACGGCCATACCCTACTGCCACAGCTACCACATCGTTGTGCATACCCGGAACTACAATAATGGGCAGCTTCATGGTAACCCCGTTCGCAGTCTTGATTGATACAACCATCTTCTTTGTATCTACTTCACTGAAACCGGTAAGCGGCGAATTAATTTCTTTGCTGGCAGCAAATTTTGGAGAAACGCACAGGTAATTATCCCACACAGTCCTGGTTATCGGATCCGGCATCTCCTGCAGCCAAGGATTATTGCTCCATACACCGCCATGGCCAATGCCTATCTTCTGGTATACTACCAGTTCTATCCCTTTATGAGGTTGTTTTGCCTGAACTTTAGCAATCGCATCAGTTACATTTCCTGCAAAAGGAGCTGCGCCGTTAGGCATATCGCCGGCCGGCTCCACAATACCATCCTGCAATGCTTTGTCGAAATTTTCCTGGCTGCCTGATTTCTTCATCCAGTAATCTTTCCAGAAGTCGTGGTAAGACTGCGTTGAACCCGTCCATATCATTAATGATTCCTGAAATGCACGGGTCTTGAACAATGGTGCAATACCCGGTTGTTGCAGGCTGAAATAATTTGGTTTTGGCTCAGCATCTCCCCAGCTTTCCAGGAAATTATGATCGGGAATTACGAATTTACATTTTTGGGCGGTTTCATCCTGCCTGTCGGCGAAAGAAACTGTTACCGGCACTTTTGCAAGCGCTGCTACAAATTTCTTACTATCGTAGTAATCGTAAGCCGGGTTAGTATTATGGAAGAATACAGAACCAACAGTACCCGCTTCCATTGCGGCTACCATGTCTACCATATCCTTGTCAATACCCTGTTTGCAATTGCTGGTAGTTGTCCAGTTTATAGTGCTTCCATTAGCGCCTATTTTGTCATTAATGGCATTAATGACAGTCTGAATGTTCACATCATTGCTGCTGCCCACCACAAGTCCTGCACCCCTGGTTTGATTCAGGTCGGCAGCTGCTTTGTTCACCAGTTCGTTCAGGTTTTTACTGAGGCCGGATGATTGTTTACCGTTTGCAACTGCTTCATAAAGAGCCACTGCTACACCACCCAATTCAGAAGGTTTGCAGGTTGCGCGGTGATCGGCAGCAGCACCGGTAATGGTGTGCATAGCTTCTACCTGGTAATGACGTGAAATGGTTGGATTCTTAGCAGTTATTTTTCGCTTTTTGGAATATCCTTTTGAAAATTCTATAGGAGATACCCAGGTGCCAAGGAAATCAGCGCCCAGGCTTACAATAGTTTGTGCTTTTTCAAAATGGTAAGTCGGTAAGGTGCGTTTTCCGTAGCAGGCTTCATTGGCAAGCAACATCCCGGAATAAGAGTAAGCGTCATAAGTTATGTGCTTAATGGCCGGATATTTCGCCAGGAACTGTGCAATAACCTCTTTTGAGGTTGGGCTGATTATGGTAGAAGTGACCAGGTAACCGGGTTTTGAACCGATACCCTCTTTAACTAATCCGTCAATTGCCGCGAATGTTTCTTCGGCTCCGTTGGCTAATGGGAAACGAAGACGCGTTTTATCATATAAATTAAGAACCGAAGCCTGCACCCTTGCCGATGTACCGCCTTTTGTAACTGAAGACAACTCATTTCCTTCAATTTTTATCGGACGGCCATCACGTGTCTTGATCACTATAGCACAATAATCACCTCCGTCAGCAAATGTTGATGCATAATAATTAGGAATTCCGGGAACAATATCCTCCGGTTTGATGGCGTATGGTATCGCCTTGCGCACCGGCATCTCGCAACTGGCAACAAGCGTTGCGGCCAGCGTACTGAAACCTATGAACTTTAAAAAGTCGCGGCGGGGCGTTGTGGCGTTGAATAAGCCGGTGCTTAATTCAAACGGCAACTCCTCTTTAAACTCATCCTGCGCCACTGCTTCCGTAGGGTTGTTGAGCTTATTAAGATCTTCCAGGTCCGACCAATATTGTTTTTGACTCATATTGCAAATTCAAAATTCTTATTAAAAAGTCTTTAGTCCTTAGTAGAAAGTAGAAAGCTGTTGAGCACCTTCTCCAGTCTTATTCTTTAATATTTTCACTCTCTTTCAATCCTCCCGATAGCTATCGGGACCAAATTCCATTAATAGTGGCACTTCTGACACTCTGTTCCGCCCATCTCCGCTTCTGTTACACCCTTACGTTTGCCAGCCTTAAGTTCCTCATGATAGGTTTTGTAAACGTTATTATAATATTTGTTTGCTTCAAACTGCACATCCGTAGAGCGGTGGCAATTGATACACCAGCCCATTGATAATGCAGAGAATTGGTAAACTTCATCCATATCATGTATAGGGCCGTGGCACTGCTGGCACTGTACCTGGCCAATTTTCACGTGCTGTGCGTGGTTGAAATACACATGGTCGGGCAGGTTATGAACCTTAACCCATTGTATAGGAGTGGCAAGTATGTTGCCTTCGGCATCACGCTTGTAGTCCTTCTTCGCTGGGTCCCATCCGGCATATTGGTACAGCAATTGTATCTGGGCATTTGCATCCACATCTTTTCCTTCAGCGGTACGCAAAGGATCGCCGGTATAAGTGTTGATCTGCTTATGGCAGTTCATACATACATTAGAAGAAGGAATCATTGCCTGGCGGCTCTTTTCAGCGCCTGCATGGCAATACAGGCAGTTGATCTGGTTAACGCCTGCATGCACCTTGTGTGAATAAAATATCGGTTGTATTGGCTGATAATTCTGCTGGCGGCCTTCATTTACTGCGCCATTAGTCAGCCAGTAGCCGGCCATTATGAATATTAATATTGCAACAATGGCAATAACAAGTTTGCTCCTGTATAAAGGTATTTCCTTTTCACTCTGTAAACCTTCTTTATCATTTGCAGCGCGGCGCAGGCCCTGATTGGCACGCCACAGAATTATTGCTAAAACAAGCAATGACAAGGTTATTACTGTATAAACCCATCCGTTAGTTTCGGTCTCTTCACCCTTCGCTCCTTTATCTTCCGTTTTTACTACAGGTGGTTCATATTTATCTACATAATCGAAAATAGCGTCAATTTCTTCATGCGATAGCTGTGGAAAGGAGGTCATTACAATGGTACCACCAAACTTGGCTTTAAAATCGTTGGGCGCTTTATCACCTCTTGCCAGCACGGCAGCAGGATTTTTCATCCATTCGTATCCCCATTCCTTGCTCGGAAAGGTGGCCCTCAACCCCTTCAGTGCCGGACCGGTTACATCCTTGACAGGATTGTGGCAGGCCGCACAATTGGATTTAAATAACGCCTCGCCATTGGGGCCGGCGAAGGCGGAATTATTGCCTAAAAGCAAAACTGAAAACAACAGGAAAATGCCGCGACAGCAAATTCTATAAAGTGGTCTAGTTGATCCTGACACAGTAATAAATTTGAAAATTAACTTTCCGTTATATAAAAATGGGTGCGCAAAACTACAAACAATTCCGAAAAATAGCACACATTTTTTGAAAAATGTTTTTCAGTATTGGCGCGGGTTTGAGCGTGGTTTTTGTTATTATTTTATTTGTAATGTCATTAGTATGTCAAAGAAAAATAATTATTATTATTTTTAAAAAAATTAGAACCAGGATAAAAGGGCTTTTTTATCTTATTAGCCTAAATACTCCCTGTCCGCCCCCCATCCACCGGAATTGAAGCGCCGTTGACATAAGCTGCAGCCGGGCTGGCCAGGAAAGCAACCATTGCTGCTATCTCTTCCGGCTTGCCGAAACGGCGGGCAGGCACCTCTGCCATCATTTCCTGCTCGGTTTCTTCTTTGGTCTTACCGGTTTTTGCAGACTTATTATTAATAATTGCCGATAACCGTTCCGTTGAAGTTGCTCCCGGTAATACATTATTTACTGTAATACCAAACTGCCCCAGTTCATTGGCCATCGTCTTAGCCCACGAAGCCACCGCTCCGCGTATAGTATTGGAAACACCAAGGTCTTTCAGCGGTATCTTCACGGAAGTAGAAATAATATTGATTACCCGGCCATAACCTGCCTGCTTCATCCCCTCGGTCACAAGCATGGTAATGATATGGTTACAAATAAGGTGCTGCTGAAATGCATTGATAAATTCTTCAGGCCTGGCCTTTGTTATTGGTCCGCCTGCAGGCCCGCCACTGTTGTTAATGAGTATATGGATAGTATTAGTTGCAACAAATCCTTCAACAACTTCCCGTACCTGGTCTGTATTGGCATAATCAGCAATAAGGTAGGTGTGCTGCTGCCCTGCTTTAGTATACAGCGTCTTTACTGCTTCTTTTAGTTTTTCTTCATTCCGGGAAATCAGTACACATCGTGCACCCAGCGATGCCAGCGCCTGCGCTGAAGCCAGGCCTATACCCTGTGTGCTGCCACCTATAAGAGCGGTCTTACCTGATAAGTCAAGTGATAACATGGGGTCAAATGTATAGCAGATGTGGCAGACGTCAAAGGCTGAGTGTATCCGCAGATGTATTCACCACAATTTGAAAGCCTACTGCAACTTAAAAACTATCGGCAGTGTAAAATACACCTTTACCGGTTTCCCGTTGTTGTGGCCAGGCTTCCAGGGTGGGAACTTCCTCACTACCCTTAGCGCTTCGGCATCAAGGTAGCTGTTCACGCCTTTCGCAATCGAGCAATCTGAAATACTGCCGTCCTCATTGACAACAAATTTTACGATTACCCTACCCTCTATATCATGCACTCTGGCTGAATCCGGGTAATGAAGATGATTATTGAGGAATTGCTGATAGTCATACCCGGCGGAAGGCATTTGTTCCACATAGGTATAAATACCCGGTGGAGGGGAGCCATGTGCGGGTGGAGGTGGAGGCGCAGGTTTTGCTCTGTCCTGAGCCTGAACAGCAACGGCAACAAACATACAAGCCGACAAAAGAGCATATCTTAATTTCATAAAATGGTGTTTAAAACGGGGTAAAGGTAAATATTATGGTGTAAACATTAGATGTGCCACACCTCATAGGTGTGGCACATCTACGTGGGTTAAGATTTGACAACTTTCCCAAAGTTGTCAAATCATATTTTAGAGAGTGCACCAATTTGCACGACATTGCACCGAAAAACACATGAAAGCCTTTATTATAGACTATCTTACTTAAAAATATAATAAATAAACTGAGAAAAAAAGTGCGAATTATTTTCTTTTCTTGTACCTATTTTGTACCTTTGGATAAACGATATCAGTTCACAGGTACAAACTACAAACATGAAAGTAACACTAAGGACAAAACCAATACAGGACAACAAGTTAAGGCTTTATTTAGATTTTTACCCTGCCATAACTAACCCGCTTACAGGTAAGGCGACAAGACGCGAATTTTTAAGCTTGTATGTATTTTCAGACGTCGAAATGATTGAGGAAAAATACATGAGTAGTGATAAGGAACTAATACGGATAGTCCCTGTATTGGATGCTAAGAAAGAGCCTAAGAAAATAAGGCTTACCCAACTACAAAGACAGCATAATAAAGAGACTTATGAATTAGCCGAGACAATAAAGGCACAAAGACAAATACAAATACAGGCAAAGGATTACGGTTTTTTAATGATAGATCGACACGCCGATTTTCTTGCTTACTTTAAGGAGAAAGCCGATAAACAAAAAGAACTGAATAAGGATAATAATTACCTTTCTACTTACACATATTTGGATAAGTTTACTAATAGTAATTGTCCGGCGAGCATAATTACTCCGGCATTTTGCGAGGACTTCAAAGAGTACCTTTTATCGATCAAAGCCTTCGCAGGTGGCAGAGCCAACCTTTCTAATAATACCCTATCTGTTTATTACGCTAATTTTTTGAACGTATTAAGGAGCGCAATTAAAGACAAGCTATTGACGGAGGACGCCATTAAGGACGTTAAGCGTATTAAGCGAGTAGAAAATAAGCAAAGGGAATTTTTGATACAGGAGGAACTTCAAAAGCTGGTAAAAATTTCCTGCGAATTACCGGAGTTAAAAAATGCTTGCATGTTCAGCGCACTAACTGGTCTTCGTTGGGGAGACGTAGAAAAATTAACGTGGAGCGAAGTATTTGACGACAACGGGAATTATTACATCCGCTTTATTACTCAAAAGACAGACCGAGCCGAAACACTCCCAATATCAGCACAGGCTTACAGTTTTGTCGGCCAGAGGAAAACAAGTAACGAAAGAGTATTCCCGACTATCAAATATAGTGCATTTCAAAATACATTAATTGATAGGTGGATAAGGTCTGCCGGAATAAATAAGCATATCACTTTTCATTGTTTCAGACATACATACGCTACTTTGCAGATAACTTTGGGGACAGACCTTTATACGGTAAGTAAGATGCTCGGGCATCAAAATATTTCAACGACACAGATTTATGCTAAGATTATAGACGGCAAGAAAAAAGAGGCTGCAAACAAAGTTATGATAAACCTATAAAAAATCGGGATGAAGTCGCCAGAAGAAATTTGGTATGAAGGTCTCTACGATATCAGTAATATAACCTCACCTGTTGAGGTTATTACTGCTTACCAAATTGACACATTAGTTGATAAGAAATGGGATTTTTTCAAAGTACACCCAATTAATGGAAACACAGTCCAGGACGTTATTAAATCAAACCCACGACTGAACGTTAAAAGTTGGAGCGACACCGGTTCAAATAAAAGTGATAAATGGATAATTTTCAATCCTGATGATAACGACCTTGACACAAAGGATGCCTATCGAGAAATACACAGTTATTTGAAGGAACTATCGAAGCTTTCGCAATTGCAGATTCAACTGCATAAGGCAGATATATACACAGATGTTACCGAACTTAGACAAAAAATTGAAGACCTTTTTTATAAATTATTCCCTAAACAAATTCAAGATAATCAGCGAAAGGAAGAATCTAAGAAAATTAATTCAAAGCAGCCAGCAGCAGGATTAACATTGAAGGACGTGTTTAAGACATACACCGATTATGATAAAATAATAAAGCTATTAAAAGGCGATAACTATTTAGATAAACAAAGCGAGATAGTAGTATGGTTGGATAGGAGCAAAGGATGTATATCTAAAGGACATGGATTGTTAGAGCACCTTTGCAAGATGGGATATATAACCGGAGATAAATTAAGCCCTGCACAAAAACTTTCTATTCTGAAAAACACCTTCAATATTCCAGCTAAGAAAGATTCCCTAAGTAGATACCCGAAACAACCATTTATAGAAGAATTTAAATTCATTCCAGCCAAGAAACAAACTGCACCGTGATACAGTAAATACAGCAAATACGTTTTGTATTTACTGTAGTATCAGCGGTAAATCATTGCCCACATTTGCACTGCATCAAAGCAGCTTCAAATGAACGACATAATTCTTTCCCCAATCCCCTTGACTGAATTAGAGATACTAATCAGCAAGTCAGTAAAGTCCGCAATCAGCGACAATCAGCAACCAACAAAAGAACTTACAGACGTTAACCCATTCATGGGATTCGATAAGGCATGCGAATTTTTAGACGTAGCACCGCGCACTCTAAAAGGATACATCGCTGCTGAAATAATTCCTAACATGAAAAAGGAAGGTAAGGTATATTTTGACCGTGAAGAATTAACCCAATGGTTAAGGAGCGGGAAAAGAAAGACAAAGGATGAAATAGCCGGAGAGGCATCCAATTATCTTCATAAAAATAAAATGGGATAAGCAATGGAAGAGCAAATTCCCGATAAAATAAACCCGACATTTAATTTTGATGCTTTCAAAAATGAGGCAGATAAATGTATTAAGAGCGGTAGTATTGAGCCAATACTGCAAATCATTTTCTGTGCTGTAAAAGAAATAAGGAGTTGCAGGGGCAATCCTGTTTGTTTGCGCATCAGACAATACAGGGAAAAGTATACCCAATGCCAGGATTGCTATTCGTATTTTACTATACATAACTTAACGGTTTTATAGTGAAAAATTTATTCCACTTACCATCTATAAGAACAATGCCAACTCATTGCAACAAACGGCGGATGAGCATAATCGATATATATTCAATTCCAAAAGCTGTCAACATCAGACAGATATGAATGAATGCTTTGCCTATACCCAATATCTTTAGGCAGAGCATATCAACGGTAATTCATCAATCGCATCTGCGCAATAAATTCCACAAGCCCCCTTCCCCTACTCCAAAATTCCTTTACCTTGCTGCCAGATTCGAATACTATGAAGCATTTATTAATGCCTTTGCGGCATTTCTTCTTATTGTTCATTACCCTATCCTTTGCATCCTGCAAGGATAGCGGGCATAATGTGACTGCTACAATAGTAAAAGACACCTCAAAACAAACACCTAAAATCACCCAACAAGACCTTCCCGACGATAGCAGCTATGACAGGTTCATGGACAGCTTTATCTCGAAAAAAGATATCGTATTCTCAACCAAAAAAACCGAGGCTGGCGAAGACTGGTTCTTCGACAAAGAATGGGGACCAACTCCCGTAAAACCCCGCAATTTCTTTGTTGGCAAAGAGCACTTTTTAACGAGTAAAATAATCTGTGTTAACGGAGATGACGACTTTTTTGAAGGCAGTGAGGATGGGCGTACGTTCGAGGTGGATTCGGCTGTGATGTTTAGCTTCAAAAACAAAAAGTACGCCTGGGTTACCGCCCACATTTACAACTGCAATGGCACCGGCTGCCTTGCAGAATTTCAGATGATCGCTGACTTTCAGCATCACCGGCTGCACCTTTTTAGTGCATTTGCCCTGCCGTTTGAAAGCAGGTATTTCGGTGATGTGGATGGCGACGGAAGGCTCGATTTCCTGTTGCCCGAAATAATCAGCATCAATAATTGCGGATGGGTTTACTGCGATACTAACCTGATTTCCCTGACGCCCTATACACTCAACGATCGGGGCTATTTTGAACAAAAAAAGAATGGCAAATCATATTCTGTCCTGGTTGGCCAGTTTTACAATGGTCTTTCTCCCCGCAATTTCAAAATAGTGGCTGAAATGAACTGGCCTGACTGGGATAAATACCGGCAGTAGCGCTGGCATAAAGCAGCAAAGGACTGTTTATTTCCATAGTCTTAAAATAATATTCACTCCCCTGCGTTAACTTTACAGCTGTCTGCCGGTCTAAAGCACCGGCCCCCTCTGCAAGTTTATGTTCCGTACACTCCTACTTGTATCCTGCCTGTTCATTATGTCCTGCAGGCAGAACACCGCCAAAAAAACACCTGCCACCCCAGTTGACTCCCCAAAGACAATCACCCCTGCACCCTATACTGAACCGGGCGGAATGCCGCTTTTCGTTGATTTCGGTCTGTTTATGGACAGCATGGTGTCTAAAAAAGACATGGTATGCGACACCAGCAAATTGGAGGTGAGCGACGACGGCTATTTCGATAAAGAAGAAGGCCCCATGCTGTCAGAGCCCCGCTCGATGCATATAGGCAAGGAAAAATTCCTGCTGAGCAAGTTCGTCACTGTCAACCATAACGAAAGCGTGGTGGATGAATCGGCCGGGCGTTTCTTTGAATTTGACTCCGCGTTCTCGTTCTCCTTCAATAAACATAAATACGCCTGGATCAGGGCGCACTACCGCGACTGTAACGGCACCGGCTGTATGATCATCTACGAATTGCTTGCCGACTTCAGCAATCACTGCATCCATCTTTTCGTTGAGCCGGAATTAGCCCCGTATTGCCATTGTTATGCCGGCGATGTGGATGGCAATGGCCGGCTGGGCATCCTTGTACCTGGGTATATTGGTACCGATCTGCAATATCCCTATGGCGAGTCTATGCTTATTTCACTTACACCCTGGATACTTAACTCATCAGGCTATTTCGAACAGAAAAAAGATGGCAGGTTCGGTTCGGCGCTTATCGGCCAATACACCGGCGGGGACATCAGGATCACCGGTGAAATAAACTGGTCGAACTGGAAGGATAATAATCGGAACTGATAATTGCCGTAATTTGAAATTCGTCAACCTCCTAATTGCCTGTAATCCAGGCAATTAGCTTTCCCCTCCAATAATAGGGGAGATTTCCCCCAACTAAAGACACTAATTCACATGTCTTTAAGGAAGATAACTGGCAATACAAATACCTAAAAATTAGTCCAAAAAAATAAGGGTTGCTAATAGCCCCTCCCTTTTGGGCCGGGCTTTATAGGTAAATGAGGTCAGACTAATTTATATTGAGTATCCGGTAACTAATATTCATAGGGATACTGATGTCATTCTTTAATTTTGACCGGTTACTTATTGTTTACTATAAACGAAACTAAAAACCATGATGAAGCCTCTGTTTCTTTCGTTACTGTTTTCTCTAAGTTTTTGTTATTCCCCGGCACAGCAGGATACCGAATTCTGGTTTGTATGCCCGGAAGTTTCCCAGACCGGCGGATTAAATCTGGACAGGCCCATATTCCTTAGAATGACGGCTTTTGCATCGGCAGCCAGCGTAACCATATCACAACCTGCCGGTGGCGGCTTCCCGACCACAGTGGTGGCGATACCTGCTAACAGCACCGTATCTTTTGACCTCACTCCATGGATCAATGTTCTTGAAAACAAACCCCCGAATACAGTATTGAATTTTGGTCTGCACATAGTTGCAACTACACCAATTTCAGCCTACTACCATGTTGTGAGTGGTGCCTGTCTTTGCAACCCCGAAGATTTCGTTTTAAAAGGCAGCAATGCGGTTGGTGTTGATTTCTGGATACCCGGACAGAATGTATTGAATAATGATCCCGGTTATACACCCACACCTCATAATGCTTTCGACATTGTTGCCACTCAAAACGCCACAACTGTAACAATTACTCCCGCCCAGGCCATTGCAGGCCATGCCGCAGGTGCAACATTTACGGTGGTACTGAATGCCGGGCAGACCTACTGTGCCGAAGCCGCAAGCACACTCGCTGCAAATCACCTGGCAGGCTCAAGGGTAACATCCGATAAACCGATTGCCATAACCGAAAAGGATGACCTGCTCGGCTACACCTCACTGGGTGTCTACGGTGCCGACCTTATCGGCGATCAGATAGTACCTACAAATGTCCTTGGCACCCAATATATACCCATGTATGGAGGACTTACCGCACCCGGCGACAGGTTATTCATTACCGCTACCCAGCCCGGAACTACCATTTCACTAAACGGAACGTATGTTACAACCATTGGCGCCGGTGCCACCTATATGATGTTTTGCCCTTCACCCTCCGGATATGTACAAACCAATAACCCTGTTTATGTTTACCAGCTAAGCGGTATACACAGCGAGGTGGGCAGCGCACTCTTGCCGCAGATCAACTGCACCGGAAGTAATACAGTTTCCATTCAGCAATCCTCAACCATAGACTTTAAACTGAACCTGCTCGTTAAAACCGTTGGCACCGGCAGCTTTTTGGTTAATGGAGCTGCAGGCGTTATTACATCAGGCATGTTCACAATAGTGCCCGCAACAGGTGGCATATGGAGCAGCGCCCAGGTCACGATGCCTGTGGCCTCCTATCCGATTGGGTCGGTGCTTAATATTGCTAATGCCGGAAATTTATTTCAGATGGGCTACCTGAGCAGCGGCCCGCCTAACAGCGGCGCGGATTTCGGATATTTCAGCAACTATGGCGGCATTAATCCAAATCCAAACGGCACAACAAATATATGTGACGGTGATTCACTCAAATTGTACGCCGATTCTTTCGGCCTTGCCACCTATTTATGGTCAGGCCCCGGAGGATTTATCAGTACACTTGAAAATCCCTTTATACCCGGATCTGTTTCTCCTGACTCCGGCACTTATAAAGTCATCGTTCATACCCCCGGCTGCACCGATAGCGGCACCATCAGTATTGCAGTGCATCCCTATCCCGATGTTAACCTGGGGAATGATACGCTGGTATGCGGCGCTGCATCCTTAATCCTCCAGGACCTGGACGCCGTTTATGCGAGTGATACTTTTTTGTGGAGCAATACATCAACCACTCCCACAATAACCGTCACCACTGGCGGCACCTACTGGGTCAAGGTTACGAATGCAGTTTGCTCAAAAACAGACACCATCCACGTTAGCATCGTTCCTCTTACCTACCCTATAGTAACTCCGGTATCTTATTGCCAGTTTGCACATGCAGTTCCGCTTACCGCAACAGGTACAGGACTGAAGTGGTACACTGCTGCAACCGGCGGCACCGGCAATCCTATGGCGCCCACACCATCTACGCTGACAGCGGGTACTACTACTTATTATGTCACTTCTTCGAGCGGGCCATGCGAAAGCGCAAGGATACCCGTTACCGTAACCATTCACCCCAAGCCCAATCCGCCGGCGCCATCTACAGCATCCTATTGCCAGTTCAGAACGCCCGTTCAGGTGGCTAATGTTCCTGGCACCACCGGAGGCATACTCACATGGTACGGCCCCGGTGTTACCGCCGGTACAACTATTGCGCCTACGCCAAATACATACATAGCCCCCGATACCATACTTTACTATGTTACCGAAACATCCACCCCATTCGGATGCGTTAGCGACAGCGCAACAGACAAGGTGATCATAAAGTTAAAGCCTCAGCCACCGCTTACAAGGAATGTACAGTACTGCGAGAATTACCCCGGCGCCAGGCCGCTGAATGAGGCGGTGGACAGTGAGTACAATTCGCGCCTCAACTGGTATTATCATGCAGGCCCTGTTCCGCCAATACCTGTACCTCCTACCAATGCAGGACCCGGTACAAAAGTATGGTGGGTTAGCCAGACAGTACCTGCCACACCCGATGGCTGTGAAAGCGACAGCGCTGCTATCTACGTCACCATCGTCCCTAAACCCGTTTTTGGCATACACGCCAGCAAACCATGGGTGTGCCAGTATGACTCCATTCAACTGGCTTACTGCTGCGGACCATCGCTCTTTGAACCTTTCTATTACTGGACTTTACCAAGGGGAGCCTTTGCAGCCTCAGGCACCAACATCGGAGACTCCATAATCACTGTTAAATTCGATTCGGCCAACCAGGACAACATTGTGAAACTACGCGCCTTCAACGATAGCGGATTCTGTTATTCCGATACGTTTATCCACATCTCTGTGATACCGCAACCTAATGCCGTTGCCTACTCCAAACCGGATGTCTGTCTTGGCGATACGGTGCAGCTCGCGCTTGCAACAAGATCCATTGGCGCATATTCATTCGAGTGGTATGTGGACGCTACTACCATCTACGACTCGCATGCACTCGGCATAATTACAAACAACACTGCCGGTACCGCCGGACCATTTATGATCACCTGGGTGGACAGCGGTTTGCATATTATCAAAGTATACACCAGCACCATTGAAGGTTGCAAATCCGAACCGACATTCGATTCCGTGGAGGTACACACTGTGCCGGATGCTACCTTCTATATTTCATCCACTGTTGGCGCCAATACGCTGTGCCTGGAAGACAGCATACAATTATCGGCTCATACTGCCAATTACAGCTATGCCTACGAATGGTCGCCATCCGACTTCTTCAACAATGAAAACAAGCCGGTAATCTGGGGCAGGTTAAGGCAGGATAAGAGTGTCATAACGCTGCGCGTTACCGATCCCTTTGGCTGCTATGCCACAAGCAATATGGCAATTGATCCTGCATCGTGCTGCACGGTGTTATTCCCGAATGCGTTTACGCCAAATGGCGCCGGGCCTGCAGAAAATAATGTATTCAGACCTTATTCTTCGGGCCACCACCTGTTCCATATTTTCCACATAGTCAACCGCTGGGGACAAACAGTCTTCGAGTCGGCCAACAGCCAGGATGCGGCATGGGATGGCAGGTACAACGGCATACCACAGGATATGGACGTGTACTATTACTACGTCAAATATGACTGCGATGGCAAGGCCATTGAAAAGAAAGGCGACGTGACGCTGGTGAGGTGAGCGGTTCGATAACTGTCAAAATGGAACACGTCCGGCAAGCTATCTTCCAGGGACTTCAAGAACCTGTATCACCGATTTAAAACGGCAAGTTATATAGAAATGAGGCCGCTTAATAAGATTGTAAAACCGGGCTTGAATAAGCATTTGCCACAGTTTCCCGTAAGGTCTTCACTATTTTATCAGTTAATCTTTTTACATCACTTTCATTCAGGCGGTAAGCCATAGTATCTTTCCGTTCAGGTTTCGGTTCAGCGGGCAGGATATCTGCAATATGCAGATCAATGAGCGCAGCAGGTTCTTTCCCCATTCTTTTGTTCAATTCACCGGCAAGTTTAGGATTCGCGCCATCGGCTCCCCCGCTTATCGAGACGTAAGCATATTTGCCGGGCATGCCTTTCATGCGCTTAAAATAGGCGCGAAATGGTGTCGCGACATGTCCCATCCAAACGGGCCCCACAAAGATGACCCAGTCATAATACTCCGCATTATCCGGTATCGTCACCTGTGGTGTCCTGTTAAATAGTATATCAAAGAAAATCGTACCCATAGCCCGGGGGGTGGCTTCTCTTACTTTGATATGCTTCGCCTCATATGCAGCAGATATACCGGTGGCTAAAGCTTCGTTGTTACCGGTTAGCGAATACGAAATAACTAATATTTTCATTGTTACCATTTTTTAATTGTCTATACTAATTCTGACTTCTTCTCCTTTCGCAACAGGACAATGGCCAGCACCACGACCCATAGCAGGAAAACGCCGATATTGATGCGCTCCCATACCCCGATTAGCGGAGTGGGCTGATTTTTAGAAACATCCGGCGCATCCAAAAAGGTCAGAACGCCGAAGAAAAGAAGGACCAAGAATGTTGCGATGGAATACATGCGGAACTGCCTGCCTAATGCCGCTGCCGCAAAACCCAGCGCGAACAGATAGAGCACCTCGGTAACGGCCCCAAGGGTGATGTGCATGGTATCGGAAAATGTTGAGCCACCCGCAGCCAGTATCACACAAAGGTGCATCGGGGCAAACGGCCAGATGATGCCGAGAGCTCCATAGGCAATCATCAGTCCCCCGGCCACACGTAGCGGGCGATTGCCAGTGGCCGACTTCCATACACCCCAGGCGAAGGCAATCATAAGTAAAGTGTAAGGAGCACACAACCAGACCCACAGCGACCTCGTCGGGGCGCCGATAGCGGAAAGCTCACTGACCGTTTGAGAGGCTATATCGTAAGCCGGCCATTGCATCGGAACAAAAATATTCAATGCAACATAGAGCAGCGAAGAGAGAATGCCACAGATCAGCAAGACTTTTTTCATTTATGATAAATCCTGAAACCTGGATTCAGCATGCAAATTCGCCACAGAATACCCGAACCGCAATGACGTACATTAGCCATATAGCTGTTTTTCATCAGAGATACGTTTGCCTTCCGTCCCCGCCTGTACTCCTATGCCTGGCTTGTGTGTAGGCGGAACCCGGTGCCTTCAGAGTACTATTGCTGAAATAGAATGCCTGCATTTGCCAAACACGCGTATTCACCGGGACAGTCGCGCGAACTTTAGACTTTCTACTCACGACTTTAGACTAACTCTAAAAAAACAGCAAACAAACCAGCACCGCAGTAATAACACAGATCAGATCTACCAGCAGCATGGTGCTGAGGGTGTAGCGGGTGTTCTTGATTTTTACACTGCCGAAGTAGACGGCTATGACGTAGAAGGTGGTTTCGGCGCTGCACTGGAAGACGCTGGAGAGGCGGCCGGTGAGGGAGTCTACACCGTAGGTCTGCATGGAATCTATCATAAAGCCGCGGGAGCCGCTGGAACTGAAGGGGCGCAGCAGGGCCACGGGGATGGCATTTACTATGTCGCGGTTTACATGCAGCATCAGGAAGAATCTGGCGACGAGGTTGGAGAGAATCTCGAAGACCCCGCTGTTTCGGAACAGGGAGATGGCTACCAGCATACCCAGGATGTAGGGGAATATGGTGACGCCTGTTTTAAGGCCGCCACCTGCCCCCTCTACAAAGGAGGTGAAGATGTCCTTGCCATTAGCGACAAATACTTTTTCATGCCAGAAAGCATATACCAGAATCAGGAGGATGATAGACAGGAGGATGACATTGGATATATTGTTGGTAAAGTGGTTTTTGGCGATGAGGTCGAGGTGCACAATGTAGAACATGAGCCCGGTGAGCAGGCCTACTATAGCTCCTATGGCGAGGAGCAGCGTAGCGCTCCTGAAATTGATTCGCTGACGGATACCTACTATTATCATGGCAGCGAGCGTGCCAATAAACGAGGTGATAATGCAGGGCAGCATCACATCGGCAGGGTTGTGGCTGTTTTGTGCGGCCCGGTAGCCTATGATGGTAGTGGGTATGAGGGTGAGCCCGGCGGCATGCAGGCAAAGAAACATGATCTGCGGATTGCTGGCCCTTTCCTTGTCTTTGTTGAGCTCCTGCAGGCTCTCCATGGCTTTGAGACCGAAGGGGGTGGCGGCGGAGTCGAGGCCGAGGAAGTTGGCGGCGAAGTTGAGGGTCATGTAGGAAATTGAGGGATGATTGGCCGGCACTTCGGGGAAGATCTTGATGAAGACGGGACTGAGCAGCCTTGCCATTTTCTCGGAAGCGCCGGAGTCTATGAGCAACTGCAGTATGCCGCAAAAGAAGGACAGATAGGCAATGAGCGGAAGCAGCAGATCGAAAATCGTGTTTTTGGCGGTGGGCAGGATGCCATCGGCGGCCTGCTTGCCTGAAGTGATCTTGACTACGTTCTTGCTCAGGGCAAGCACTGAATCTTTGAGGGGTGGTACACCCCTGAGCGTAATCGTGGAGTCTTTTGAGTTAATTAAGAGCGCCTGTGTGGCAGGGGGCAATTTGTCGAGATAGACTTCCTTTACCAGCAGCGGCTCATCGCGTTTACCGTTTACAAGGTAGTCAATCGAGTATACCGAGCCGGTGCCCAGCAACACCAGCACATAAGCAATGGATGAAAGAATGATGATTAACCAGAACCTGCTGAGTACCATTAAACAAATTTAGGTGTTGGAGTACGGAAAGATAGATAATCCCGCGCAAAGGTGCAAACCTGCCTGCCTCCATTACCTACGGCGCGCCGTATCTGCGGCAGGAGGGTTGGTTCTATCATCGAGGGTGGGCGTACCTGCATCCTTGCCTGAACTGGCATTGACGTCGTCTTTAGTGAACAGTACCAGCCATTGGCCGCTTTGCTTAACAAGTTTCAGGGTTCCGCCCTCACCAGGGTCGCCTTTCTTGCCGGATAATGCCTTGTACGTAACCGTTGCTTTGTCGCCATCTTCTGCTACATCGTTGATATTGATGACAATATTTTTTGCTTCATCTTTTACGGAGTCAGGTATCAGACTGCTAAACTCTGTCAATTGGGTCAAAAGGGCTTTGGTATCGGTAGTAGATATTTTTTTAGCCGCCTCAAAATCCATGTGATAAAAACTTGTCAGCCAGGTTTCAGCCACATCTTTAGGATGAGTTTTATCAAAACTTACCAGTATAGTTGCCATAATAGCTATGACCGATAACGAAAGAATGGCTTTTTTCATTTGAAGATATTTGTTCAAAAGTATTGTTTAAAATTAATTTACCAAAGTATTAGCAGGTGATTATCATGGTCATAGAAAAAGGCCGCCGAAGCAGCCTTTTATCCTGAATTATGTGATTATGCTTCTTAAAGCAATAGGTTTAATGTTGTGTGGTATCTGTGCTGCCGGCGGGGTTACCAGCGTCAGCCGGAGGTGTGGTTCCCTGGTCCGGGCTGGAAGGAGCAGCATCACTTCCTGAACCCATCTGGTCATTCTTAGTGAACTGAACCAGCCATTTGCCATCTTTCTTTACCAGCTTTAATGTGGAAGCCTCGGAAGGAGTAGCATCTTTGCCCTTATCGCTTTTTTTGTAGGTAACGGTTGCTTTATCTCCATCTTCCTTTACGTCGCTGATAGTAATAGCAATATTTTTCGCCTCTTTCTTTAAAGAGTCTGGCATCATACTGCTTAAAGCCCCCAACTGTGTAAGAAGAGCTTTAGTATCTTCGGTAGATACTTTCTTTGCTGCCTCATAATCCATGTGGTAGAAACTTGTCAGCCATGAATTAGCAACATCTTTAGGAGAATTCTTGCTGCAGCTAACCAGCATCATGGAAGCCAAAAACAAAGTAGAAAATGACAGCAGTATTTTTTTCATATAATTATTGTTTAGGGCGCAAAGGTATTATTTATATCTTATTTGCCAAACGATATTTGCGTGACCGTTCATAAAAATATCGTCAATACCCACAAACCTGCGGCCCAGCAACGTTGTAGCTGCTATATAGGAGGTATCGTTCATGGCTTTATTTAAGGCCTTGCAAACAAACTCGGAGCAATAAAGCTCATCATCGGTGGCCAGGTCGAACTTCATATCGAACCTTGGACGGGCTTTATAATAGTCCGTTACCACGCGCTGTAATGCGATGATATCGCCGGCTTTAAATGCAAAATGAACAATAGCGATAGCGGAATTATTGAATGGTGAGAAGAAAAAGCCGGCCGAATCCCTTCTAAGGCGTTCATCGGGGTTATCCTCGCCACCAATGCTGTGATACACAAAAGGGTACCCATGCTCGATCATTACTATGCCGCAATGGGAAAAGGATTTGTCTTTTGTGTTCAGGTCAGACAGGAGTTTGCTATCGGCGCCAAGGCCCATGCGCAATACCACATTCCCTGTTTGCAATAAAGAAACAGCGGAATCTACTTTCCCTTTATTATAAACGCATGCTTTACGGTATTCAACCGAATCAATAGTAAAGGCGCTTTTGGAACGGGTTTCAGTATGATCAAAATAACCCCTTACCAGGAAACCCGATAACACTACAAGCGCACTTACGCCCAACACAACCCATGTTATTTTTTTCACCCTATTTACTTACGACCTTCGACTATTACTCGCAGACTTACGACTTATGACTCAGGACTTACGACTACTTTCAGACGTTGAAACGGAAATGCATTACGTCGCCATCCTGCACTATGTATTCTTTGCCTTCTATGCGCAGCCTTCCGTTTTCGCGGCAGGCGGCTTCGTTTTTGTATTTTATATAATCTTCGTATGCTATTACTTCCGCTTTAATGAACCCTTTCTCGAAATCGGTATGGATGACACTTGCTGCCTGTGGCGCCTTCCAGCCTTTGTGTATGGTCCATGCACGCACCTCCTGCACACCGGCAGTGAAGTAGGTAGCCAGGTTAAGCAGCGTATATGCCGAGCGGATAAGACGGTCCAGGCCAGGCTCTGTAAGACCATATTCGGCAAAGAACAGTTCTTTATCCTCCTGGCTTTCGAGCTCAGATATCTGGGCCTCGATAGAGTTATTCATCACTATCACCTGCGATCCTTCTTCCTGCGCAGCTTTCACCAAAGCATCGGAGTATTTATTGCCTGTCAGCAGGGCCGCTTCATCCACGTTTGCTACATACAGCACCGGCTTACCGGTAAGCAGGAAAATATCTGCTATGGCTTCCCTGTCTTCCCCTTCCAGCTTCAGGCCACGAATATTCTTCCCTTCCGAAAGATGTTTCAGGCAAAGTTGGAGCACTTCAAGTCCGTGTTTTATTTTTGGGTCGCCAGTTTTTATCATTTTCTCCAGCCGCTGAATCTTCTTCTCCACACTGTCCAAGTCCTTCAGTTGCAGCTCGGTATCAATAATCTCCTTATCGCTGATAGGGTTTATGTCCCCTTCATCACGCAGTATATTTTCATCTTCAAAGCAGCGGATCACATGCACAATAGCATCCACCTCACGGATATTGGCCAGGAACTTATTACCCAGCCCTTCTCCCTTGCTGGCGCCTTTTACCAGTCCGGCTATGTCCACAAATTCAATAGTAGTGGGCAGTATGCGCTGCGGTTGCACCAGTTCGGCCAGCTTTGCAAGGCGGTCATCCGGCACATCCACCTGGCCGATATTGGGCTCAATGGTACAAAACCGGTAATTGGATGCCTGCGCCTTGGCGCTGTTGCTCACTGCGTTGAATAAAGTTGATTTTCCTACGTTGGGTAATCCTACTATGCCTGCCTGTAATGCCATGTTAATGTGAAAATGTACTAATGTGAAAATGTGGAAATGACCCTGCTGCGCTAACGCTTAGCAGATCAGTCCGATTAAAAAGTGTGCAAAGGTAGGATAGAATATAATAAAGAAATGATAAAATATATTGGTGGTTCTCTTTAACAACTTAAAGAGTATAGTACCCGCCTCCCGTATAAAATGACCCATTGGTGAATTTGGTGCTGTCGGGGAGGGTGAAATAGAAGTTTCCCTGGAAGCCATAGTCTGCAAAGGCGTACATGGACCCTATCCAGGTTATGTTCGCAGTTCCGCTTATGGCCTGTGCGGTGTCTGTAGCGGTACGGTAAAGGAAAGCAGAAGATGAATCCGTCGGACTGCCGAAATTGAAAACATAATTGCTGTCGCTGAACTTCCATAGGCGGAGTTCGATCATCGGGTACAATCTTTGTGACGCAGACGTAGTATAGGAGTAGCCAAAGACAGTTACAAAATTGCCACGCCAATCGGCACCGCACATGTTGAAGTTGTATAGCGTATTACCCACTTTGGCTTTCATGAAAACCTTGTCGGGGATTTTGGTCTTTTTGCACGCTGCTGTGATCATACAGCAGCATACTACAATAATGAAAGCAAGGGAGAGCCTGTTTGGCATAGGTTTTATATTAGATTTCATCAAAGATACTATAAACCGAAACGTAATTCGGACATAGTGCTTCGATGGTTATATTATGTTTACTTCAGCTTCCCTAACCATTCCGTTACTTTATTCAATGCCACAGGGTTCACCGTTTCTTCAATATTTCCATATTCACCGGGATCGCCTGTTTCTGCTTTCTGGAATAAATGATTCAACCCCTGTAAAGGAACGATCTCAAAATTTTTGTTCTTTCCTTTTTTAAGAGCAGCGTCTATACCATCCAGGTTTTCTTTACAACTTACCTGTTTATCGAGTGTGCCGTTCAGCGCCAGTACAGGGCATTTAACCTTGCCTAGATAATCAGCAGGTATAAAAGCTATAAAATACCTGAACCAAACGCCAAGATAGCTTTTGATCTCATTGTCCAGTATTTCATCTCCCTTAGTTTTATCAAATGCATCAGGCGGATATTTCGCTAACTGTTCATGGAGTATCTTTCTTAATTCCGGCTCTATCTCTTTGTTGGTCTTGCCAGCATTTTTCTTCAGAAAACTGTATGCCAGTTTTGACGTCTCTATATTTACGTCAGCAATATTTTTCGGCGCATCAGCACCGGATTGGCTAAATGCTATTTGCTGTACCATCAGTTCGTCAATAGGCTCCCCAGGTCCGGCCAAAAGAACAATAAATGCCACCCGCTTATCCCTTGCTGCTACCATGGGCGCAATCATCCCGCCTTCGCTATGCCCGATCAAACCAATTTTCAAACCCTCCAGATCCTTCCTCGATTTTATGAAATCAATAGCCGCAGTTACATCATTGGCAAAACCGGCAGAAGTTGCTTTATTGAACTTGCCTGTGGAACTACCAATACCCCTGTCGTCATACCGCAGCACGGCAATGCCATGCCTTGTCAGCCAGTCGCTCCATACCAGGAAGGGCCTGTGATTGATGGATACTATTTCCTCATTCCGGTTTTGCGGGCCTGAGCCTGTTATGAGGATTACTATTTTATCAGCCTTGTGATCTTTTGGCATTGTTAAGGTCCCGGCAAGGGTCAGGCTATCCTTCCTGTTGTCAATAGCTACTTCCTCCTGGTTGTAAGGAAAATCAACAGGGTCCTGCGCACGGCGCACTACTTTTACTTCTTCCTTAGTCCTTTTTAAAACAAGCGGGAACTCCATTTTGCTTTGCCGGAATACGCCATTTAATTCGTGGGCTCCCGTATCATAAGCGGCAGCATACCTCATACCCAGTTTTTTAGCTTCAATAACGAGCCTGTTATGTTCAAATGATGTAGAATCCATGCCTATGCCGTTTACACCCTGGTCCGGACTGTCCATAGTACCAGAAAATCCTGTCCCGGTCTTTTTAATATGGAAAACAATATGCAGCTTCGTTTTTTGAATCTCCAGGGCGCCATACCATTCCCCCTCTACGGATTGTGCAGATAGGTTGACAGAAGTAAAAAGCAGGAAAAGCTGTGAAAATATTTTTTTCATAATTATTTTTTACTGATTTGAATAACTCCAACCCTGGTTCATACAAAGACGCAATAAAAATAAACTGGTTACGAAGATAATGAGTATTATTTTCTTATTCTTTCTTTTGCTCCCCGGGAAGATACAAACCAACCGGAGCTCCGGAAATTTTTAGCCTTGGAAACAACATAAGTTTACCCGACTGCAATGGGAATAGCTTCCTCATCTTTATTCATCCCGATAATAATGGATAAAAGTACCACACTGAGAATAGCGGCAAAAAAACACCAGATTGATACAATATAATCGCTGTAAAATATACGGGTAAAAATACAGGATACCGTCATTATTATACCAAACAATCTCATTTGTTTAATACTGACAACAAATGAGGAAATCACTGTAGGAATAAAATAAAATATCCCCCCCCACCTCACATCCGCCCAGGGGAAACCTTGCTGATACCTGATGTGATCCTTTAGTGCAATTGCCTCAGAAGGATAATAGAAGAGGCAGAAAAAAAGGTAACCGCCGGTGAGCATACCTACCATGAGGAATGCAGCAAGAATTTTTTTTCGCCCCTTCTTTTTTTCATTGATCAATACGGCAAGCGGCACATAAACAGGCCAGACCACTTCGGCAAAGACCAGGAAGGCGTACATGGCTATGTGGTGAAGGTATTTGTATTCAGGGTTCGTAAGCGACAGCCACACAAAGCCCTCTGCAAATTGCTGTACAGCAAAAATTAACGGAATACATGCCAGGAACTTCTGGGGAGTAGTTTTTGATTGCTTTAGTGTTGCAACACCGATAATTGAAAGCAGTGCACTTGCGCCAAAACTTGCTGTTGCTGAAAAACACATAGTTTCCTCCTTTTTATATTCAGGAACAATTATAATAATTTACCGGAAAAGGAAAGAATTATTTGCCCGGTTTTCACAAACCCTGCCAAACAGATAGTAATCGCCTTTAGGAGAACAAGATATGACTTCTGGTCTTAACAGATCCTGTTATTAATCAGTTGGAATAATTGGATAAGCTACGTTCCTTTATCTGCTGCACTTTCTTGTTCTCCTGAAAATAACCTGCTGTTCGGAGCAAAAAAAAGACAGTATAACCTTACGGAGTTACTGTCTTAACTAAATATTTTTGGTCTGGGTTACTGATTCGGTGTAGCCGTAACATAAGAAGCAGAGATCACACCGTTCACAAAATGAACACCGGCCAATGATTCTATCCTGTTCAGGTCTACTTTATGATTGAGTAATTTGTCTTTAGGATTAAATGGTTCTATGTTGTGGAACTCATAGCACAGGTATTCATCAGTGCTTGGAATGTAGATCACCTTCCAGCACCATTCCGGAACAGTTATGTTATTGTCTTTTCCTATTACCCAGTTGCGGCCAACTGTACCTGCGAAAACCTTTACCTTTTTATACTTCTTGGCTTTCACAATTTCTTTAGCCTGCAGATCTTCCCACATTGGCTTATGCAGGTTCTTTGGCATAGGCATTACATTGGTAAAGTAGAAGCTTTCTGTATACGCGTCCCTGTCGCAGGTGTTCTCATCAGGCGACATGAGCTGTGAGTTATCAAACAGCGAGTTGTTATAATCGTCTTTCAGGTTGGTAGCATCGGGAAGCTGAGGATCAGTAGTCAGCACAATACCATGTTCACCTTTCATCTTGATACAATTAAACAGGTCGGGAGTCAGTGAATAAACTACCAATACAGGAATATGCTGTGATTTCGAAAAATAAGAGGTGAAATTCTGGTTTCTTACTTTTACAATGTCTTGCCCGTAAGAATTAAAACCGCCAACAACCAACAACACTATCAACAGTTTCGAAGTTCTTTTTAAAATTCCTTTTTGCATATATACCTTGTTATTCAGTTTACAAATTTAAGAAAATGGGTTGTCAAGCGATAAAAATATGACTTTCAGGGAATTTTTTATAATTAAATCCCAATTTTTGCAACATTAATTAAAATTTAGGTCTTTTTAAGGCTATTCACGGCTCCGGTATCGGTAATTTTGTTCCAAATTACGTACAAGCAGTAAGAATTCAAAATAAGTATAGGAACGTTGACAAAATAAGTTCCGCAAGTTGGCGCAGTTATTTTTCTTTTTTTTAAGGCGAAAAAACTGCGAATATGAGCAATATTTAAAGATTTTTCAACGTAGAAAAAATGGAAAAGAACAAGTCAGGTTGTGGAAGTTATTTTGTCATCGTTCCATAGGTTTAAAAATGCGTGAAGGCAGGTTAGGTTATATAGTTTTCATTGTTGCGGTGCTGGCGCTTTCCCTTTCAGGGATCATTTATCTGAGTTATAAAATACTCCACTAAAATAATTGAATAGTGCTTCTGGCATAAGAGGAGAGAAAAGTTGCCCAGCGAACTTTAGGTCGAAATTAAGATCACGACGCACTCACCTTCAGGGACAGGGGGTTTCTGGGGTATTTCTTCAACTCCGCCTCCATCGCCTTGAAAACCTTTTCTTTTAACGCGGGAAGATCGTCCAGTGTGAGACCGGCGGCATCTACAGGCTCCAGGTATTGCACCCTGTTTATGCCAGGCCAGAATTTCCACCATGCGCTGTAATGCCAGCGGTCCACTGTATCCGGCATTACCATGGGAAGTATTTTTGTTTGCGTATTTATCGCCAGCCTGAAGGCGCCGTCATAAAATGATTTAAGCACATCAGGTGTTTCATTAAAAGTGCCCTCCGGGAAAATAATAATGTGCCCTTCCTTATGCAAAACACGCCACAGCAACCGCATGCTCCTGGACCGGCTGTGTACATTGCTCCGGTCCACCATTATTACTATCTGTTTGTAAATAAACCCCACTACGGGTATTTTGGATACTTCCTTCTTACCCAATGGCCTGAAATAACCGGGTATGGCAGGGAAAATAACCAGGGTATCGAGATATGAGATATGATTGGCCACCACCACATACCTGCCGGCAGGCGGTGGGGTGCCCTTGAGCGTAACCCGCATACCTATCATCCACAGCCACCCCTTCGACCAATACCTGATCATCGTATAGATCCCTTTGCGGGAACGGTGATTATCGCCTATACTTACAACCATAAAAATGGGAAACAGGGCAAGGATACTTACAAAAAAAGTACTGGCTACCCAGGTAGTATAAAATGGCTGCAATAATTTTCTGAACATAACGCTCTTAGACTGTCTTACTTATGAAGGCCAGACAGGGATGTTAGGACGGCCTACCACCTGTTTGGCTTCCCATGGGCTCATTGCCATAAAGATGGCTAAGGCAATAAATGAACACCAGAATAACCTTTTGAACTTGCGGTCGTCATCAATACTTTTCTTGGCAATACTATAGCCAATATGTACCAATATTAAGGCAATGATCATGCTAAGGCTGTGTTCAACCCCATAAAAGCGTCTGGTGGTATCTTTCATCAGTCCCGGGAGTTTCAGTGCACCGGTTTCTATTAATTTATAATAATACAGGATCAGGCCCAATACAAGCTGGAGGTCACAGAAAATAAGCAGCACCAGGGCCATCATGCGGTTGCTTTTCTGAAACTTCTTTTTACCCATCATGCCCACCAGGCTTTGCACAACAACGATCACTGCAAAAATGAGAATAAAATACCTGAATAAACTATGAATAAAAAGCAAATAAGGATTGGAGGCCATATATTATATTTTAATTTATAAAGATAGTTTTATTTTTCTAAAAAAATAATTTGTCAGCATACTTATTTATTCACATTTCATTCGCGGCAAACATTTGTTCATGTCCAATTCATTCTTTCACGCAACTTTCTGATATGCTCAGTATGGTGCCTGCTGTGCCATGCATACATGGCTACCACTTCCCATAACGGGAAATCGCGTTGATGTTCCGGGTGGAAGTACGAACGCTCCCACGCAGCGGTATCCATATTCTGCAATAACGCCACTATGCGCCTGTGCAGGGCATGTATCAGGGTTACCGAAACGTTTACCGGAACTACTTTTGAATCCACCAGTTCGGCCCAGGCTGCTTCCGCATAAGGTTTAATAGTAGGATTATCTTCCGTAAGCGCCAGTTTCAGCCTGATATAGGCATTCATATGGCTGTCTGCCACATGGTGCACCACCTGCTGAATATTCCAGCCGCCCTCCCTGTAGGGTGTCAGCAACTGGTGTTCATCAAGATTCTCGATACATGCATCCATCCACGACGGTAACGCCTGCAACACCGTTATCCATTCCTTCCGAAGCTCCGGAGTATGGGCTTCAGGTTTCAGGTAACGGCCTATGGGATACTTAAGTTCTTCAAGCTGGTCTTCCATAGAAATTTATTTCGATTACAATAGTATAGCTAAAAAAAGCTGCCATTTCCGGCAGCTTTCAAATATAGTATTTTATTTCTTTCCCCCCTTGGGCGGCGCCGTTTTCCTTGGTGCGGTTGCAGGTTTTTCAGCTTCTTCTATCTGTTTCAGCAATGAATCCTGCGGATCAATAGCACGTATCTTCTCCATATATGCTTTCATCAGTTCCTTGTCTTTTTTATTGTAGGCACACAGCAGCAGGTATTCATAGGCGATCTTCATATCGTTCTTTTTATCAACGGCGGCGCCTATCTTGTCCAGCCACTTTATAAAGTACGGCGATGCGTTGCAGGTGGTAGCTTCTGAATCTATTGCCGCCAGTGCGCGTCCATGCCAATAGGTAGCCGGCGCTGCATCGGGATATTTGATCTCAAATGCCTCAAAGGCTTTTACCGATTGCTCATACAGCTTGCTGTAATAAAGCATACACCCTCTCCAGAAATAATCAAGCGGCTGGGTATCCGGGTTTGATTTGATAAGGTTATCATACCATTCTGCCGACTTGGGATAATCTTTTTTGGCCTTAAATGCTTCGGCTATTGTACGGTAAATATCCGATTTGTTGCGGGCTGTATCGCCTGCTATACCCTTGGTATAATAATAGCCAGCCGAATCAAGCATATCCAGTTTCAGGAATAACTTACCGTATTGGATGTAGGCATCAGTTGTAATTCTCGAAGGGTTCTGTATCCGGAAATAAGTGCGCAGGTTTTTAAGCGCCTGTACAGAATCTCCGCAATCTGCCTGTGCGAATCCCAGTACGCCTGTTACCTCTGTTAACTGGTCATTAGATAACTTTTCGGAGTTCATCAGGTCTTGGGCAAATTTGGCCGCTTCACAATTGCTTTGTGCAAAGTACATATTCCGAAGGTAATCAATTTTGTCGCTGAGGGTTTTTTCAGAAAGCTCATAGTATTTTTTGATATTTTCCAGCGCCAGCTTGTATTGATGAGCGCGTGAGTAAACTTCAGACATTGCTTTGTAAGGAAGCGGATTTGTAGGGTCTGTATTTTTGGCTTTGTTGTAATTTTCTATAACTGCATCCCAGTTTTTCGCCTCATACCAAAGATCGCCAATGCGGGAAAGCGCCAGGGAATTTTTAGGGTCTTTCTCCGTAATGGTTTCATAATTAGTCATTGCATCACCGCCGCCTCCGGGTATCTTCCGGTACACATCGCCAAGTCCGAGATGCGTTTCTATATCATCCGATTTTGTCAGGGCGTCCTTATACCATGCAACAGCCTGGTGGGGATCTCCGCCGGTGGTATATGTAATAGCGTCTGCTGCATATTTTTCCTGTATCCATTCCTTTTTCTTCGATTTGGATGCAAGTCCGCTGGTAATCTGGTTGCCTTTAGCTATATCTTTGTTGATATAGGCTATACGCGCCGTTCCGGATATGTTGGCCGGATCTTCCGGAAATTTTGCAAAAACCTCTGCCGCCTTTGCTGCATTTCCTTCTTCAATCAATGTTAGGCCTAAATAATAATTAGCCTTTGGGTCACTGGCTGCAAGGGGGGTAAGCACTTGTTCTGCACCATGGTATTTTTTATAGTTATACATCTTAATACCACTTTCTACCGACTGGGCACTTGCATGGACGGTAAAGCCTGCCGCCATAACCATTATCAATATTCTGTTCATACGCAACCTCATAATACTTGTTGTAATGTTTGTTGTTAATTAATCACTTGTTATTTATTTCAGCCTGTCTTATTATCATCTCCGACCTTGTAGGGAAAAGATGTGCATGGAAAAAAACGAGTTGTCCTCTCTGCCCTGCTAAGAAATTAGCAAATCCCGTGCCCAATCCCGGATAGCTTTCGCTGTTTATGTAATAAATGGTTCGGGTGAGGGGGTAGGTTTTCAGCGCAATGTAAGCCTGGTAAGGCTGTAAGAACTCCCTGGTACTGTCATTCTTTATGGCTACAACTTTAACACTTTTTATAAATGCGCCTGTATTTGCCGGGTCTGTTGAATCACTCACATAACTGAGTCCGACAAAACCAATAGCGGCAGGGTTTTTTATAACGTAGTCCACAACTTCCTTATTTCCTTTGGCCGCAAACACATTTTTTCCCAGGGTATCTCCCTTTAAAACAGACTCGGTAATATACCTTAAGGTACTTGATCCCTGGTTGTCGAACACTACAGTATACCTTGTTTTATACACACCCATCAATATACCTTTCAGCGTAGCCATATCCAGAATACTATCCGCAGCTTCATTGTTTACTATCACCGCCACCGCATCTCTTGCAAGCGATAGTGAAGTGGCATATATCTGCTTCTGAAGACAAAGGTCTTTCTCAGCCTTCGTAAGTTCTCTTGTTACCAGGATGATGCGCGCCTTATTATCGAAATAATCTTTAAAACACTCAGATTCCGGCTTATAATGAATGGTTACTTTTGCGTCGGGATAACTGCTGTCAAAGACCTTTTTCTGCTCTTCAATGATTGGCTGGTAGGTTTCATCTGCCGAAATATCAATTACTCCGGTGCCCAATGTATCGGGATGTTTAGGCCTGTCATCACATGATAATATGAAAACGCTCAGGAATAATACGGAAAACAAATAGGCGGAAGACCTCATAAAAAGCGCAATTTTACTCATTAATTTAAAGAATGAACATGCTTATATCTGTTGTAACAATAATTTAACAGGTTTTACTCATATGCCGGATCAGGAACCACTTTTTCAAAGCTATACCTTTATTGAACGCTGATACATAAGTGAACCATACGCGGAATGATAAATTAACAATACATTTTTCAACTTCAGGGACGTTCCGGATCTTTCTTTTTCGGCAAAATCACCTTTATACCCCGGTAAAACCGGAATGCTCCGCCAATAGCCATCATAGCGCCTAAAATATACGCTATCCATGCAGGTATTTCCATATTCCCGAAAGAGTGCCTGTATAATAATATTATCCCGATTGCTGTATAAAAAATACCCATACCGATATCCAGACTTGTCCGGAATGTGTTGGCTCTGTTTTCTTTTATGTCTTCCCTGTCAATCATTATTCCTTTTTGTGATGCAAATTTATGAAGTTGTTGCACAATTTCATTTAAAAGAAACAATACCAATGATAATCCATAAATTGCTTTTGTTAAAGAAGATAAAAACCTTTCTGTCTTTAATCACCGGCACATTATTTAAATGTAAAGTATTGTTAAGGATGCAAAATTGCTTAGTTACAGGTTATGGAATATCTACCTTCAAATGTCTTTTCTCTAAAACACCACTATATGAGATACTCACGTCTTACTTCCATCTCCTGCATTTCTATCCTGTTTGTGAATTCGCTGCAGGCGCAAACACCGCAAAAACTGAACATTGACGCCGCTACCATATTCCTGAGTGGGGCTGAACTGATCAGCAGTGCTAAAGTCAATCTCTCTAAAGGAGAGAATGAACTGATATTCACCAATGTTGCCGGTGATGTAAACAGCCAGAGCCTGAGTGTAAGCTGCACAAACGGAGTAGTGGTAGAATCTGCCACTTTCCAGAACAATTACCTTGCTACCGAAGTCTTCTCGCCAAAGGTGAAGGAAATAAAGGATAGCATAGAGCTTATTGTAGCCACCAAGGCCCAGGTCAATAACAAGATAGCCACGCTTGCAGAACAGATAGCCATTCTGCAGGGAAACAGGAAAGTGAGCGGTGAAAATACCGGCCTCTCAGTAGCAGAACTGACAAAGATGCTTGATCTAATCGGCACCAGGATGGAAAACATACTGAACCAGAAAAATAAAGAAGAAGCCGTACTGAGCAAACTGAATGAACGCCAGGCAAAACTGAACAAGCAACTGGATGAAGAACAGAAAAAAGGCTTCCAGCCCGGCGGACAATTGCTTGTCAAGTTCTATAGCCCTGAGGCCACAACTACTGCTGTAACCATAGACTATGTAGTGCCCCACGCAGGCTGGACGCCTACTTACGATGTATGGGCCGATGGCGCCAGCGGACCGATTAAGCTTTACTACAAAGCAAACATCTTTCAGAACAGCGGTGTGAAGTGGAACAATGTGCGCCTCAGCCTTTCTACCGGCAACCCCAATGAAGGTGCACAGGCACCCACACTCAACCCATGGTTCCTCGCATTTTATGTGCCCATTCAGAACTACAATAATAACATGGCCCAGGCACCTGCCGCCGTTTACCAGAGCAACAAGGGAGGTGCTTTAAGTTTTGGCGGCGGGCGATCAGGTGGAACTAAATACCTCATAGATAATGGCGACAGCGTAGCTGATTATCAAACAGGTATCAACAACTATGTCACTGTTGACAATTCCGGCATCAACACTTCATTCGATATTGATCTGCCCTATACCATACCCAGCGATGGCCAGCAGCACCTCGTAGCTATCAAACGATTTGAACTGCCTGCAACCTACCGCTACTTCGCAGTACCCAAACTGGATAAGGACGCCTTTCTGCAGGCGCAGGTCACCAACTGGGAAGACCTGAACCTGCTGCCCGGCACATCCAATATCTTTTACGAGGGCACCTACGTAGGCCAGGGAACAATAGACGTGCGCAATGTAAAAGACACCATGACACTCTCGCTGGGCCGCGACAAAAAGATAGTGGTAAAACGTGAGCGCGATACAAAGCGCAGAAGCGTAAAAACCATAGGTACCAATGTTCGCGAAACCTTTGCCTACACTATATCAGTGCGCAACACCCGCAAAGAACCCATCAACCTCATCATCCAGGACCAGTTGCCTGTAAGCAATGACAAAGACATAGTGATAGAAGATGTGGAAAAAGAAAATGCAGAGAGCGAAGAAACAACCGGCATGCTGAAATGGACACTAACCCTTAACAGCAACGAAACCAAAAAAGAGCAATTCGGTTTCACCGTAAAATATCCCAAAGGAAAAACAGTGCAACTGCCGCGGTAACAAAAACATAGATTGATATAAAGAATCAGCCGCTAAACAATTTTATCGGCTGATTCTTTAAATGCCTTTATGCAATTACAATAATGTTTGGAAAATAACGAAGGTCACGTTGCTCATTCTACTTCACCTCTCCTTTGGAGTGAACGCAAGTGAAGGAGCGTAGCTCGGGGAGAGGCTTCTTACTCCTTATTTATCCTCATCTCCTGTAGTATGAAGTTTCCTTTAAGCTTCATAAGGATATACACGCTGAACTTGGTACCTGCAGGTGTAGTAAAAGCGCCGATAACGAACTTGGAACTATTGTCAGGGGAACCGTTGTCCATAGCTTCAAAATTCGCAGGGTTATTCTTATCAAAGAAATCCCTGAGTACAATTTCTGCCTGGTTATGGCTGTATACTGTCTGGTTGTTATTTATAGTGATAGGCACGAAGGTGTCAAAATACTTCGCCATATCGGCCACGCGGTTATTCTTCATGGCGTTTACCATATCTTCTATGGGCGTACGACCACTTTGTGATTGCGCATTAACCGTAAATAAAACAAGTGTACAACTAACTAATAGCAGTAATCTTTTTAAGTAATTCTTCATTTCAATAGCACACATAACGTTTAGTCTCTGTAAATATATGGCAAAAATCAAGCCAAAATTCAATTTCTTAACCCAATACTAAAAAATAATATTGGTAGGGCCTTCACTGATAGGGAGAAGTATGATATACAGCAGCAAAAATCAAGCCAAATTTTAGTTTTTGGTTAAAAATTTCAAAAAATAAGTACATTCCGTTCCTTTTTGCAGCACAATCCTCATGAATTTATTAAAATGTACAATACGACACCTGTTATTTGAAACTTTCTAATCTGAAAATTACCCGGAAAATAAATCAATTATTATTAAGTACAATCAAAAATATTAATCAATACCGATATATTATGCCAATAACTCACATGGCTTCATGCCTGTAACCCGCTTGAAAGCGGTACTGAAATGCGAGATACTGCTATACCCAAGTGTGTTCGCAACTTCTGTCACTGAAAGTCGTTGGTTTTGCAACAAATCTTTTGCCTTATTAATACGCTGGTCCTGCTGGTAATCATGCACTGTTTTACCAATCAGGGCTTTGAAACCTTTCTTCAGGTAGCATTCATTGATCGCCACTTTTCGGGCCAGTTCGCGTATGGTAAGCGGCTGGTCAATCTGCTGGTCCAGGATAATCCGCGCTTCCATTATCTTTTCACGCTCTGTTTCGAAAGCGAGGAAACGGCAAGCCGGCACCTGGCATACGGTGAATGGAATTGTAATACACTCCAGGGCGCCACGTAGAAGGCTCATAGCCGCCTCGCTCTGCTGCAAGGAACGTATAAATGATGTAAGCAGCGCACCCTGCTGCAACTGACCCAGCAGCATCCGCGTCCTGGCACAAACAGGGAACTGCTGTTCGGTGGTCTCATCGAACCGGAACGGCTGGTTCTCCATCAGTGTTTCAGGCGGGTACTGGTCGAAAAAGGCAGGCAGAAAACGGAGCGAACAAACTGTGGCATTCACAGACCTGTTCTCTTCATACTGCATGTAGCACAACTGCAGGCAAAATTTATTATCGTCTATAGGAAACAGGTAGAGCATGCCCTGATCTTCCGGTATGCTGTTTTCGGCAAGGCATACTTCAATCCATTCCGCCTGTATAAAGTTGTTTACCGACACGCATTCATTGCTCAGTATACGAGCCTCCTCACCCAGGAACCGCTGGAGCGGGGATAACTTCTTCTTGGTTGGTATTAGTGTTTGCACTTTGAATAGTATTTAGTAGTCGGGCAAAGGTACGCAGGAAAGAAGGATGAAAAATATGATTTATGTCAGCGTTTTGGAATATGATTAATATAAATGCAAAGTTAGCTTGCTTTAGGAACTCCTGATCCGTTGACCTATTCTGAAGAATTACTCGCACATTGAAATATCCCTGATAATTCGCGAATTACGTAGCACCTCCCTTAGGGCAATGTCATTGACTTAAGCAAGCCCGGAAGGCTTTACCGTGAATAGCCGCGGGTGAAACCCGTGGTAAATTAACAACAAGGACGAACCCTGAAAGGGTTTCCCGTAGTATCGGATGTGTGGAGAAAGCTTAAGTCAATGACATTGCCCTTTAGGGTCGGGGTTTTCTCGCGGCTTTAGGAACGATGACAAAATATATAATTGAAACACATAATAAAATTATTAAAATAGCGTTATCTTTATCAAAATTGTTTTATGCGGGTAGTCTTAATCTTATTAGTTTCCCTAACTTTTTGTGCCGCATGCAGTAAACATAAAAGCGTAACCCCTGCCAATAATCCACCGGATTCTACCTCGAAAACCAGCACAACAGATACCGGAAGAACAGTTCAGGCAACTTACTTAGCACATACGGACACTTTTTATGGTGGGGTATATGTTACACAGGATTATTATACTTTCCCGGGAGGTATTGCCGGCTATTCCTTTGTTTATGCTCAGTATACCTCAACCGGGCTGGTTAGTTTTTCATCCACTTACAACAGCGATGATCAGTACCAGTTTAATGGTCCGTTTGTGGGCACTTTCGCGGTAAGCAGTTCAAATCGTTATTACTATGACACTGCAGGATTTGCCTATAAGACCAGGAACATTACCTATACTTTTACCCTGAGAAATGACAGTCTTTTATTTACCGGCACCCGGTGGCACTGTCCGGATACTTATATAACTAATTTTTTGGGTAAAAATATAAACTGATTTCATCTCCGGCCTTAAAACGGTTGATCCTCATCATTCCTTTACAAACCTCCTTACCTCCTGATTATTGATCTTAACCAGGTACATGCCTGCAGGAAATCCGGCAACATCCACCTCTGATTTTTCGTTGTTCTTTTCCGCGCTGTAAATCACCTGGCCTAAAAGGTTAGTAATGGTTATACTGGTTATTTTTTGGGTAGCAGTAATGGTCAATACATTATGGGCGGGGTTGGGGAAAATGGTGATGCTCCCACTGTTATTTACCATACCTGACCAGGTGGTACCGGCAACGTGTACCTTCCTTATAGTATGGTTGAGCATTTCAGTGAAATAAACATTTCCCGCACCATCGGTTACTGCTGCAAAGGGGTCAGTCAGTTCAGCGGCAGTCGCTGGACCGCCATCGCCGCTGTAGCCTGCAATGCCGTTACCCGCAAAGGTGGCAATCGTACCAGAGGCATCTATTTTTCTGACTCTCATGTTGGAAAAATCAGCAATAAAAATGTTGCCAAACGTATCAACCGCAAGGCCATTCGGGTTTTTTAATATTGCAGCGGTTGCAGGGCCGCCATCTCCACCAAACCCCGCGGCCCCGGTTCCGGCAATGGTGCTGATAATTCCGGATGAGTTTACAAGCCTGATGCGGTTGTTGAGATTATCGCTTATATAAACCATAGTACCGGCGCGGTTCACCTTTACGTCCTGGGCTTCATTTATCATTGCGTCAGTTGCCTGCGCGCCATCGCCGCTGTAACCGGCGGTACCGTTGCCTGCAATAGTACTGATGATACCTCCTGCTGTTACCTTTCTGATCCTGTTGTTAACCCAATCGCCTATATATAAATTTCCGGCGGTGTCCACATCTATTCCACTGGGGTTATGCAATTGTGCCAATGTCGCAGGGCCTCCGTCTCCGCTGAATCCCATAGTGCCGTTACCGGCATAGGTGCTGATGATCCCTGACGGGTCTACTTTCCTGATCACATTATTGACATAATCCGCTATATACACAGTTCCTGAATGGTGGACAGCAACACCATAGGGATAACTGATCATTGCAGCGGTTGCCTGCATACCATCACCTGAATAACCGGAGGTTCCGGTACCTGCAATTGTAGTTATTATGCCCGACGGATTTATTTTCCTGATCCGCTGGTTCTCGTCATCAGCAAAATAAATACTACCTGCATTATCCATAGCAATGAAGTACGGACGGTTTAACACAGCAGCTGTGCATGGGCCGCCATCTCCGGCATATCCCGCGGTACCGTTGCCTGCCAGGGTAGTTATCATCTGTGCCTGTAGTATAAAAGGAAGGAATACGAGTAATGTAAAAAATGTCTTTTTCATTTATATAGATTTAAAGGTGAATGAATGAATAAATAAAAGTAAATAAAAAACCGAGATATAGCAAAGGAAAATTTTTCAGCAGTTAATTGCGCTAAGGAACGAAGGGCGAAGCCTACCTCAAAGTGATTTACTATATCAGGGCGCCACAGGCAATGTCATTGACTTAAGCAAGCCAGGAGGGCTTTACCGTGAATAGCCGCAGGTGAAACCCGTGGTAAATGAACAACAAGGACGAACCCTGAAAGGGTTTCCCGCCGTCGTTGGTGTCACCACCAACAACGGCGTGCAGGATACTCGCGCATCCTATAATATTCCATCCTGCCTGCCGATAGGTATGGTCTTAGTTCATACTTCAGCTTTTCCGCTACTTTATAATACTTAAACAAATACTCCTCAACCACTTATCATCAAAAACAACTTTCTATCATAGACCCAAAACCGCACTATCATAGATTTTATATTTGGTAATTTAAAATATCTTACTTACATTTGCGGTATCAATGAACTAAATACGCACATATAATTTATATTTTACTTATACTTAGTTTTTCTTCCAGGAGAATTGAAACATTCACAATAATTTCGACAAATAAAAAAATGAAAATATCACATTGCAATGTTTTCATTTTTACAGGAGAATTGAAACATTCACGTTTATTTAGGCAAATTAATTTTTCACTAAAACTTTCCCTGCACCCCATAGCCAAAATCTATGGGGTCATCCCGACAACTGTCGGGAGGGCAATACCACTATTGATTATCAATATGTTATGTCTGAAAAAATGAGAAAATGGGGCAATCCCGTATATTTCAGGGAGGCAATGATTTCTTTATAATTGAGAAATGATATAAAGTTAAATGTCTTATTCGGACGTAATCCCCCTTTAGCGTAAGGGCTGTGTGTTGGCGAAGGGGGCAGGGGGATGCGTTGTCATTTTCTTCTCACCACTCTGTTGGTAAATACCTGCATTGATAAATTTGAAGTAGAGGTTTGCATGTAAGAATCAGCAGCCACACTGGTGATCGAAACCGTTACTATGATAACTTTAGGCCAGTCTTTCGCATTTCCCTTAGGGTCTTCCAGTATCCTCGAAAATGTGAGCACATAGGTACATTCATTTACCCAGCTCACACGGAATTCGGCTTTAACATCGTCATCCGCACCTGTTTCGATCTGGACCGAATCGTTCCGTACGATATATGTCCTTCCCGCCAGGGTATCGTCAACATAGTACTTCCCCGTCCTGAATTGTTTACATTTCAAATGTCCATCCTGGTCTTTGCCAAAGGATGGAAAGCAACTGAGAAGAAGCAGCATTACAAGCAGGTTGTTCATCTTGTAAATTTAACGTCAACAAATGATATATGTGAGTTTAGGGCTATAATCAATCTGAAAATAAAAGCAAAATAGTACTCATTGAGCCGGGAACCAACAATAAAAAATCAGGCAGGACTTTTACACCGGCTTCGTTCCCATAATGTCATCAATTTGCTTCATTATTTCGGGGGTGAGTTTTGGGTAGATTTCGAGCGCTTTGAGGTTTTCGTTGAGTTGTTTTTCTTTGGTGGCGCCGAGGATTGCGGTAGTAACGCTGGGGTTGTGTATACACCAGGCTATGGATAATGTAGCGAGCGTGGTGCTGAGTTCGTTGGCTACTTTTTCCAGCTTGCGCACTTTGTTCAGTTTGTCTTCCTGAATCAGGCGGTCTTTAAGCCAGTTGTAATTTTCTATGGCCAGGCGGGAGTCTGCGGGTATGCCGTTATTGTATTTCCCGGAGAGCAGCCCGGATGCAAGGGGGCTCCAGATAGTGGTGCCCATGCCTGTGTCTTTGAAAATGGGGAGGTATTCTTTCTCCATTTTATACCGCTCAAAGAGGTTGTATTGCGGCTGCTCCATGACAGGAGCAATGAAGCCAAGCTCTTTGGCCACACTATGCGCTTCTATTATTTCGGCAACGCTCCATTCGCTGGTGCCCCAGTAGAGTATCTTGCCCTGCTGAATAAGGATGTTCATGGTACGCACCACTTCTTCGATGGTAGTATCTGGGTCGGCGCGGTGGCAGTAAAAGAGATCGAGGTAGTCAACCTGCAGGCGCTTGAGTGCTGCATGGCAGGCTTCGGTGAGGTGCTTGCGGCTGAGGCCGTGCTGGTTGGGTTTGTTGTTCTTGCCATGCAGCCCGAAGAAAGCCTTGCTGGAAATACAATAGGAGGTGCGGTCCCAGTTCTTTTGCCTGAGCACACGCCCCATCATCTCTTCAGAGCGGCCGCCTTCGTATGCCTCAGCATTATCAAAGAAGTTGATGCCGTTGTCGTAAGCCAGGCCCATAAGAATATCGGACGCGCTGTCATCCACCTGTTTGGAAAAGGTGACCCATGAACCGTAGGATAGCACACTTAGCTGTAAACCTGTTTTGCCTAATCTGCGATACTCCATAAAAATTTGTCTGAACTAAGATTTATTGGATTTGAAGATCATAGGATTTGCGAACTACACTTTTTGATAATCGCTATTTGATTCTCGCTTACCAACTAACCTTTTAACTTATTACCTCATTACCTAAATCATATACACCACCAGTCCGTCCCGGAGTTTTGGTTCGAACCAGGTGCTTTTGGGCGGCATTACGTTGCCACTGTCTGCTATGTCGAACAACTGCTTGATAGTAACAGGATATAAAGAAAACGCCACTGCCATTTCTTTGCTGTCCACCCTCTTCTGCAGGGCATCCATGCCCCGGATACCGCCGACAAAGTCTATACGTTTATCCGTCCTTTGGTCTTTGATACCGAGTATAGGATCGAGCACATTATTCTGCAGTATGGTAACATCGAGTACACCAATAGGGTCTTCAGTATAAGTGCCGGGCTTTGCTATCAATTTATACCATGAACCGGCAAGATACATACCAAACTCATGCGGGTGTGCAGGCTTGAATGCATTGCTGCCGGGTTCTGAAATTTCAAAATCTTTTTCAAGCAACTGCAAGAATTCATCCGGTAACTTACCAGACAAGTCTTTTACAACCCGGTTGTAATCCATGATCTGCAACTGGCTGGCGGGGAATATGCACGTGACAAAATAGTTGAAAGCTTCTCCGCCATCCACTGAATAGCCATTCTCCCTCATCTCTTTGCAAACCCTGGCAGCGGAAGCTGCACGGTGGTGGCCGTCGGCAATATAAGTGCAGGGTACGTCCTGCTCGAAATGGCGGGTAATAGATGCAACTTTCGGATAGTTGTCAATAACCCATAAAGTATGACGCACACCGTCTGCAGCCATAAAATCATATACAGGTTTATGCACCAGTTTCCAGTCATCAATGATCTGCTGTACACTGGGACAATCATTGTAGGCAAGAAAAACAACGCCGGTTTGCGCGCCTGTAGCCGTGATGTGATTGATACGGTCCTGTTCCTTTTCAGGACGGGTGAACTCATGTTTCTTAATAATGCCACTGTTGTAATCGTCTACGGACGAACCGCAAACAAGGCCTGTCTGCGAACGGCCTTCCATCACCAGTTCATAGATATAGTAGCAAGGTTCAGAATCCTGGATTAATACTTTGTCCTTCATCATTGCATCCAGGTTTTCCTTCGCCCTTTCATACACCTGCTGGCTATGTACATCTGCATTGTCCGGCAGGTCTATCTCTGAGCGGGTAACGTGATAGAAATTATTGGGGTACTTTTTGAATTCGCGGGCCTCTGCCACACTTACCACATCGTAGGGTAATGTGGCTACTTCCGCAGCTAATTCTTTTGTAGGCCTGAGGCCCCTGAAAGGTGTGATTTTTGCCATATAATATATTCCTGCCCAATTGGGGATTTATTTTAATTAAATTATTTCAGGTGCTAAAGTATCAATTTGTTTCAAAATCTTTCATTAATTCCACAAGCCGCTCCACATCGCTTACTGTAACAGCATTATAGAGCGACACCCTGAACCCGCCAACAAAGCGGTGGCCTTTGATACCGGTAATATTGTTTTTTTCACAAAGAATGAGAAAGGACTTTTCCACATCCGGTGAAATTGCTGTAAAGCAAACGTTCATCATGCTTCTGTGCGACTTTTCCTGTACGTGCGGAACGAATTTGGTACTGTGATCGAGAGCATCGTAGAGTATTTTCGCTTTTTGCCGGTTCTCTTTATCTATGGCAGCTATGCCCTTTTCCTTAGTCCAGCGGAGCATGAGCAGGGATACATAAACACCGAAAACATTGGCGGTATTCAATATAGAATGCTCATCAGCATGGGCTTTGTAGCTGAGCATTGACGGCAATTCCCGCACAATCCTGCCCGGCATGTCTTTACGGATAACCACTAATGCAGTGCCGGGAGTGCCGAGGTTCTTCTGAACGGCGGCATAAAACAGGGCATACTTTGAATAGTCATGAACACGCGAAAAAATGTCGCTGCTCATGTCTGCTACCATCGGTACATTAATGCGGGGTACGGTATGCCATTGGGTACCAAAGATGGTATTGTTGGTGGTGAAATGAACATAGGAAAGCTGATCCGGAATTGTGGTTGGCCATTGAGGCAAGCGGCTGTAATTCGATTCCTTTGAAGTAGCCAAAACCTGCACATCGCCATAGTGTGTTGCGTATTCAAGGGCTTCTTCCGCCCAGCGGCCACTGTCAATATATCCAGCAGATCCATTTTCAGGGAGGAAATTCATGGGTACCATGCAGAACTGCATTCTGCCTCCGCCCTGTAGCCATAGCACCTCGTAACGGTCGTCGAGGCCGCATAACTCCAGTACCAGGGCATTACTTTCCCTGACAATCGCGGCAAACTCCCTACCCCTGTGCGGCAACTCAAGTATGGAAAGGCCGGTATTGTTATATTCACGGACCGCATCAGCTGCCTGCTGCAAGACTTCGGCCGGCAACGCGGCGGGACCGGCATTAAAGTTTATCTTTCTGTGCATCGTCTCCGTCTTCTAGAGTTGTGATACCACCGCTTACCGCGAATTTCATTGCTTCACTTGCGGTCATTTCGGTAATCGGCTTTACGTTTTTGATATCAGTCACTATCACCCAGCCGGAAATAGCATATGAATGCGGCAAATAAACAGCAACTCTATCCTCCATCCCGAACTGTGACATATCTCTTTGTGTTAAAAAGCCAATACGCCATATTTCGGGGCTCAGTTTCACACAAACCCAAACAGGTTTATTGAACCTCTTTTTATCGCCTACAAAGGATTTGATAACATCACGAATGGAGGAATACAAAAATTTTATACCGGGGGTATGCGCCATGATATATTCGAACGCATCAAAGAGCCACCGGCCGATAAAAAAGCGGGTGCCGAAATACCCAACAACAGTTACCACAACTATAATAATTACAAACCCAACCCCCCTTTGCGGAATAAAGGGCAATATTTTATCTATTTTATCAAATGCGGAATAGAGGACAAATCCTGTGATTGCAATAGGGCTCAATAACAACAGGCCCTGCAGAAATGATCGTAGTAATATAGCTGATAAACGTCTCACGGCATGGCAAAGGTACAGAAAGGACGGGAAATGGCTTTTGACATTAATCAGTCGCTGAAGAGCAGGATTTGCATTTTTAATTAATATTTATTCAACTGATGATTTTTTGCCAGTTAGTCAGGTTAAATCAGCACTTCTATATATCCAAAACAAGGGCAATACAGCCACCGACGCATGGATCCGTTGGGCAAAAACAAAACGAAGGGAAAGGTATCAGTGCCGTGAATTTTAAGACCCTGGTATATAAACATGGATAGGAATGTGAGTATCTGATTAAAATACTGCCACACTTATCGTTATGAAATTAATTACTTTCGGGGTAAAGAACTTAAATAGTAAGTTTGAACGATCATATCATTACCATATTATCAGACCTGGGCACCCGTGATACTTCTTTGGCAGTGATGAAGGCTGCCTTAATGAATTATACCAAGGGAGCCCCTATCGTTGATATTTCACACAATATTGTTGCTAATGATCTGCAGCAAGCGGCATATATAATGTCAACGGCCTGCAGTTATTTCCCTGCCGGCAGCATTCATGTTTTATGTGTCAGTGTTTTTGCAGGAGATGCACCCTGCATTTTGCTTGCAGAAAGGGACGGGCATTATTTTATTGCACCGGATAATGGAATACTGCCACTTACGTTCGGGATTGAAACCGGAAATACACAATTGTGCTTTGCATGTAAAAAGCCTGATCAATTCAGAGAGTGGGTAAATAATGCGGGACAAGTAATAGAATCTGTAATGAACGGTAATACGGCACAATTCCCTGTCTATACAATCTTAATAGTACCCCGGTTGTTGCAACCCATAGTTTTACCGGATGCTATTGACTGCAACATACTGCATATTGATCGTTATGAAAATGTAGTGCTGAACATAAAGAGAAAACAATTTGAAGATGCTGTAATGAACAGGCTATTCAGAATAAAGGTGATGCGCCATAAGGATATCACCACCATTAGCAATAACTACAATGAAGTACCTGAAGGCGCGCCACTGGCAAGGTTTAACGATGCCGGATACCTGGAAATAGCCTCCAATCATGGATCGGCAAAAGCGCTTCTTGGATTGAAGGAAGATGCTTCAGTGTACAAAACAATTAAAATATTTTTAGCTCCCCGCTGAACAGTAAAATTTACTGAAATAACAGAAAAACGCCAGAAAAGAGGCATTTTCATCAGCATATTCCATGCCAGAAACACAGAAAGAAGAATATATTTTGTTATGGCACCGTTAATGATCTGTACTTATTATATGATACAAAATCAGCCGAAATGGATTAACATATCGTTATTCCAATACTGACAATAATCATAGTAATTCATAGTTCTAACCAGGTAATTTAGCATTAATAAAAACGTAGTCTTATGAAAAGGAACGAATTAGAACGCTCAGATTTTGCAACTTATGGTGTAGCCTTTATTGCATTATTAGCTGTAGTGGTTGTTTGCTTTTTTATGTTCAATTAATAAAAACTGCAAGTACCATTTTGACACAAAGATGGCAGCAGCCACCAGCAAGACATTTATACCTCAGCCGTAAATAACCTACGGGCACCAGGAGTATATACAATACCCTGAAAGATGTGCAATCAGTTTATAATGATCCCTGTCAAAAAAGATAAAGGGCAGAGAATCGCTACAAATATTTATATCGTCCCTTTTTCCGCTCGTAACGATGTAGTTGATTTTTCCTGTATCCATTCCTGTTGTGAAGTCTCCGTAATCAAATGTTTTACGGTCAGCAATATATACTTGTGTCACCACATCTTTTGTAGGCATTATTGAATATTCGGCAAAAATATTGTCGAGAAAGTATCGTTCTGTGAAAAAAATGTGCATACCTGCATGTATGTGTAGGTTCTTCTTAAAATATTGATACAGATTCTGCTCATTAGCATATTCCTGACCGTAATTTTTAAAGCTTTTTTCTATATAGACGGCTGTAAAGAATCCCACAGTTTTTGATGTGATTAGGATATAGAAAGCAATCAATGCAAATCTTTGGATGGTTACTTCTTTTGTAGCTACAGTAAATAATTTTTTATCCTTTCCGGTTTGAAGTACATATGGCATCGCAACCAGTAGCAGTAACAAAAACTCTGTAAAATAATTATTGCTGCTGCCGACTTTTATTCCAGTAAATACTGCGAATAGCCATGAAATGCCTGCCGAGAAGGTCAAGTAAAAATAGGCTCTTTTGGCTTCCCTGTTTTGAAGCCGAAATAAGATGAGGCAATACAACAAATAACACGGCACCATGTCGAGAAAATTCTGCCCGATAAACATTTTCCAAAGGAAACTGATGTTAACGCCGTTCTTCAGACCGAGAACTGTATTTTGGTAAAATGCCTGCCAATCCCCGTTGCAGCAATACCATGCTATAGCGCCTGCTGAGATCGCGGATAGTGACAGGTAAAGCACAGCATGTATTGTTCTGCGTTCAAAAAAATGAATGCCGGCAACAATTAGTCCCACAACCAGTACACCGCTTTGCTTAACCATAATGCAGGCTGCAGTGGATAATGCGGCCAGCAGCAGAAATTGCAACTTGTGTTCCTTACTGTAGCAGATGAATAACCAAATAGCAGTAATGAACAAAAACAAGTGCATACTATCTCCCCTTGTGTAGTAGTGTGCGGTAAGTATCATAAGAACAGGCAAAGAAAATACCAATGAATGCAGCCAGCTAAGACGCCAGTTCCGGATAATAGCTGCGCAAACACAGATTGTAAGCAGATTAAATAGTAATGCCAATACCCTGCACAAGACATAAATTCCATGAACGTCAAGCCCGTGCCGCAGCTGACCGGGCAGAAGGCGGGCAACCCCGGCAGCGAGGTAGTACCACAATGGCGTGTATTGCATTATGGAGTAGGTGCCCGAAGCGGGATCCTGGTATAATGGCTGGCCAAGTAAAATGCGCTGAATACCGTAGATCACATTCGGCTCAATGCCTCCGAGGTTGTAATCGTAGTAATTGACGAGTACTACCCGCAAAAAGAGGGTAATGAGGAAGAGGGCGATGATGTAGTGAGGTAAGTATTTTGGGGTTTGCATTTCCGCTCACAAATATATTAAATCTATAAATTACGTCCGCACTGCGGTCGTAATTTAAATGGAATAAAACTAATCTATGATCTAACCCGAAATCTCGGCACTCGTAGTTCATTTCCATATTCACCAAAGGACCTGAACGCGTGTCCCATCAGCTTAAAGAATCCCATTTTTGAGCGCCCGCCGAGGCGTGGTTCCCTGTTGGCAATAATGTACTTTGTAGTACACCTTTGTTTTGAGAGGAAGGCTGCAAAGTGCGAGAAGTTGGCTTCGACTGCGTCGAGCAGCACCTTTCTGCTGATCAGGCAGAAATTCCCGTAATTCATCTCTTTACCTGTTGCTAATCTGAATAGCCATTTATATACGCTGTACGACACACGGAACGGCATTGATTCAGTACGTTTACTCCGAACTACGTTAACTATGTCGGCATCCAGGTGTCTGAGTAACGCCGGGATAACAGATGGGGCATCCTGGCCGTCGGAATCCATTACAATGAAGTGATTGCATTCCGATGCCTTCGCGTGCAGGAAACCCTGATAAATGGCCGCCTGGTGGCCTGCATTTGTGGTTAGCGCAATAACGTTCAACGATATGGCTGCAGACTTAAACCGGAATGAATGCAACAGGCTAAGCGTATTATCAGCAGAGCAATCATCAACGACCACCACTGTAAATGTATAAGGCAGGGGTATTATAGCTGCTTCGAGGTTTTGTAAAAACTTGATTACAATCGGGCCTTCGTTAAAACAAGGGGTGATGATTGTAACAGCGGGGTGCGTCATTTGATACGAATGCGGCATAAATTTAAAGGTAATCCATAATTATCTGTCAACTGTGTGATAAATGCAAAAAGCAGAGGCTAGCTGGTCTTCATTTCTGCTTTAATCACTGCCAATAATTCCTGGGGTGATGGCAGTTGTTTTTGCAATTTCCGAGGTACATTTTTCTTCAGTTCATATTCAGCAACAGCTATGGGTGTTCCAATTCCCTTTAGCGCATAATCTACTTCCACAGAGTCTTTGTCTGCACAAAGAATGATTCCTATTGACGCGTTTTCATTTTTCATTTTCAATGTGTCATCCAGCAGGTTGAGGTAGAAGTTCATTTTACCCGCATATTCCGGTTCAAAAGCTTCCATCTTTAAATCTATAGCGACGAGGCAGCGTAAACTCCGGTGAAAGAAAAGCAGATCAGTATAATATTCTTTTGTTTTGAGGGAAAGCTTGTATTGATTGCCTATATAGCAAAACCCATAACCAAGTTCAAGAATGAAGTTTTTTAGTTTTTCTACAAGACGTTTTTCCAGTTCCCTTTCGCGTATGGGCTCCGTTATGCCGAGAAATCCGAGATTATATTTGCTTTTGAGTATTTCATTGGCCTGCTCCTGGAGGCGGCCTGGCAGCGTTTTAATGAAGTTGTGTTGCTTTGGAGTAACCTTATGGTTTTTATAAGCGTTGGCTTTTATTTGATTCAGCAGAACACTGCGGCTCCAACCCATGTTGGCGGTTGCCTGCAAATAGTACTTGCGTTCTTTATGATCTTTCACTTTGCTGATGATCAGAATATTCTGGCCCCATGGAATCATACCAGCCATTTGCAATTGTTCGGCATCATCTTTATACTCAAGAAAAAACTGCCGCATATACCAAAGATTTTGAGAAGAAAATCCTTCGGTTATACCCAACCGCTTCTCTATGTCTGCGGAGAGCTTTTCAACAACGCTTTTTCCCCAGCCCTGGGCTAACTGTTTTTCAATGATCATGCCGCCTATAAGATAATAAAGTTTTACCTGCTCGCTACTGAGGCCAAGAGCTACTTTTGTGCGTACTTCGTTAATGGAGCGAACTACATTTTTTAAAAGGTCCTGGTATGCTCTGCTGTTGTTTAACGGCTTCTCCATCGGGTGCATTTTTAATTTCTCCAACAACTGTTGGAGAAGTGAGATTCAACTGTCATTCTCAAATATAATAAGTCTGTTTGTAATTCTCCAACAGCTGTTGGAGAAATGGTGCAGTTGTTTTTTTCGCGACCAGAATGTGATTGTCTGTTATTCTCCAACAGTTGTTGGAGAAATGAAGAAGCCGTTACCTGATTATGGAATAAAGAGGTATTTTACGTCTTAATGTATATGGAGCAATTAAGGCTACCCAGAAGGAAGAAACTCGGGTATGTCCCGGGAATGATCAGCTTGCTGACTGTTCCGTTTTTATTTCTTTATTATGGGAATAAACGGATTGCAGAAATACCAAACTACCGGGTAATGGAACTCAATTGGCCGGGCCAGGCGTTTCATTCGAAATACCTTTCCTATGTTAACCCACCTCCAAGGCAATACCTGGATATCATTTTAACAGGCAATAAGGATTCGGACGAAGTAAGAATTCGATTCGGAACACTATATGTAAGGGAACTATTTTCCAACAAGGATTCAGTTCATGGTTTAATATTTCACTTTGGGGTGCATAGTACTTATGAAGAATTTGTACGGCTATTAGATATGCCGAATATTTATGACATCCGGTATTTTTACCCGACAGATGACGGGCTGAAATTCTTTTACAGGCCAGAAAGAAAACACGGCATAAAAATTGAGCTGCTTCCGCCTATATAAAAAAAGGCGACCATTTTCATGATCACCTCTGCTATTAAAAACTTTGTTCGTTATTTATTCATTGTAGCAAGGAATTCTTCGTTGCTGCGGGTGCCTTTCATTTGCTGGAGGAGGAAGTGCATTGCTTCGTCGGTATTCATATCGGAGATATGATTGCGAAGCAGCCACATTTTGTTCTGCACGTCTTTATCCATCAGCAGGTCGTCGCGGCGGGTAGATGAAGAAGTGATATCGATAGCGGGGAATATACGCTTGTTGGCCAGCTTACGATCCAGTTGCAACTCCATGTTACCGGTACCCTTGAATTCTTCAAAGATCACCTCATCCATTTTTGAGCCGGTGTCGATCAGTGCTGTAGCAAGGATGGTCAGCGAACCGCCATTCTCAATTTTACGGGCAGCGCCAAAGAATTGTTTTGGTTTTTGCATGGCGTTTGCTTCCACACCACCGCTTAACACTTTACCGCTTGCAGGGGCAACGGTGTTATGAGCACGGGCAAGACGTGTAATAGAGTCAAGCAGAATAACTACATCATGACCTACTTCCACCAGGCGCTTTGCCTTCTGCAGGGCGATGGTTGATACTTTTACGTGCTTATCGGCTGGTTCATCAAATGTAGATGCGATAACTTCTGCACGTACACTGCGCTGCATATCGGTAACTTCCTCGGGGCGCTCATCCACCAACACTATCATCAGGTAGCACTCGGGGTGGTTTTTCGCTATTGCATTCGCTACTTCTTTCAGCAGCATGGTCTTACCTGTTTTAGGCTGTGCCACTATAAGTCCGCGCTGACCCTTACCTATTGGGGTAAAGAGGTCCATTATACGGGTGCTGTAATTGGAGCCGGTAGTTGTAAGACTCAGCTTTTCAAATGGGAACAAAGGGGTAAGATAATCGAAAGGCACACGGTCGCGAATTTCGTCGGGCAGCCTGCCGTTTATTGTTTCAACTTTAAGTAAAGCGAAATATTTTTCTCCTTCTTTAGGTGGACGAACATTTCCTTTTACGGTATCGCCGGTTTTAAGTCCAAACAATTTTATCTGTGAGGGTGAAACATAAATATCATCCGGAGAGCTGAGGTAGTTATAATCGCTGCTGCGCAGGAAGCCATAACCATCCGGCATCATTTCCAGTACACCTTCGCTGGCTACTATACCTTCGAATTCGAGGTTAAAGTTGCTTTGCTTTTCTTCACGGCGGGGAGGACGGTTATAAGGCTGATGTGGCGCGTTGGCAGGTTTTTCTGTTTCTGTTTCTGCAGATTGCTGAGGAGGTTGTACTTCAGGCGATTCTGTGGGCATTGTAATGCCTGAATTTTCGACACCTGCCTGAACCGGAGGTTCTGTTTTTCGCGGCTCCACATTTCTTGGTTCCGTATTTCGTGGAACGGGAGGTGTATTTGCGTGATCTCTTTTTATTTCGGTGCGATGAGGCGGGGCATTATTACCGTGCTCACCTCTTTGAACAAATTGTACATCACTCCTGATATCTGACCTTTGGTTTGGATTGGATCCCGGCCTTTCGGGCATAGGATCAGGCGCGTTATCATCTTTGGGCTTACGTAACCGGCGTTTTTTATCTGCGCCGGTTTCATGTGCTGCTGTATGTGCTGGCCGGGGAGCTGGTGTTGGCTCAGCTGTTGCGGCCTGAACATTAACTGGTGGGGCTGCCGCAGGTGCAGGAGTTTCTGCTATTTTTTCCGGTGCAGCAACAACTGTTTCTTCCTTGGGTTTACGGCCACGTTTCTTTTTAGGCTCCTCCTCTGCAGGCTTATCGTTGCTGGCCTGCTGGTCGAGTATCTTGTAAACCAGCGCTTGTTTGTCCAGTGACCGGGAGTTTTGGATTTTTAATGCGTCAGCTACATCTATAAGCTCAGGTATGAGCATATCATTTAACTGCAAAATGTCGTAAGGCATGCTTGGATTTTTTCTGAATAATTATTTTTTTAATAAAAACTTAGTTTCTTGCTAATTTATCTATGATCTTCTAATGAAATTTGGATGAATTACCAGATAAACTGTATGAAAGGCTGGAACAATAACTGTTTCCTCGGTGCAAGTTTACGACTGTTTTTGTTAATAAAGAAAAAAATGTTTACTTTTTGTAAGAATTCATAAAAGACTGTGCCATCAGTTGAATTGATTGATCTACAGGTGTATAGGAAAATCCGGGTAATGCTTTTAGCAGTTTTGAATTGTTATAAAAGCACAAAGAATTAGCATTATTGACAGTTTCCCGTGTTATTAATGAATTTGAACCGGTAATGGCGCTTGTAAGTGCACTTAACCGCCAGGCAATGCTTGTCATCAGTTGGCTGGCTTTGATACGTGGAGGTTTTTTATTCATTGAATTCGCTATCAATGTAAATATTTCCTTGTATGTAAAATTCCCCGAACTGATAATAAAACGTTCTGAAACTATTACCGAATCCATAAGCGAAACCATCAGTTTTGCCACATCCCCTGCATCAACCCAGGCATTGACCCCATTTGTATAAAACGGGAATTCCTTCCAGGCCATTTTCATCAATTGCCCTGTCAAACTGTGAAAAGACCCACCCCCCAGGATAATTCCCGGATTAATAATTACCGCATTTAACCCCTCGCCTATTCCACGCCAAACTTCCGCTTCTGAAATATACTTGCTGATACCATAAGCGGAGTTATAACTGCTTTCACCCCATTCTTCTTCTTCGGTTATTTCTTTACCATTTTCACCGGTTCGTCCCAAAGCTGCAATAGAACTTACATGCACCATTTTTCTTATACCCTGCAAAACAGATTGATTTACCAGGTTGGCTGTTCCTTCTATATTAAAGTGCAGCATTTCATCTCTTTTGCGGGGATCGAATGTTACAATTGCGGCACAGTGATATACATCGGTTATTCCATCCAACACTTCTTCCACATCAAAAATATCCAGGAGGTCGCAATATTTCCATGCCACATACGGGAGCGCTTTCAGATCGTCTGCTGGAGGGTGTGCATGGAATAATGCACGGGTTGTAACACCCATGCCAGATAAATATCTTACAAGATGACTTCCAAGAAAACCGCTCGCACCGGTAATTAAAACCATAATTTAAGCCTCAAATGTAGAAAAGTTACTGTAGAAAAGAACGGTTCATTAATAATGGCTCAATTTTCTACTATCTTTCACTGAGTATACGCTTATGAATTTTAGCACAAAAAATTTACTGTTTCCAGTCATATTCATATTATGTCTTGTATCCCGGTTGCCTCAGTTACTGAGCCATAACCTGATACTGGATGGTGATGAGTGTGTGGTGGGATTGATGGCTAAACATATTTATGATCTATACACAACGACATAAATAATGCAGCATAAAAATAGTATCTTTGGTAATTCTTTATCAAAAACTTATTTGTATGAAGCAAGTTACAATTGCCGATGCCGCACTTATGCAAGTTGCTATTCAACAAGAGAT
>CAIMDZ010000050.1 GCA_903839875.1 uncultured Bacteroidota bacterium | reverse complement strand
AATTATTCTCTTAAAACCTATCATAGTTTATTGAAAAATTAATTTATTAATTTGTGGTTGTAAAATGATTAATTAAATTTATTTTATTTTGTATAATTGATTTTTAGCTGTTTTTTACCGGGATATATTATTTACCCCCTAATTCCACCATTCTAAATATGATTTTATCTAAAAATTTTGTAGTTTTATTTTCAAAATCCCTAACTTATTTTGGCATGGATTTTAACCTGGTTAATAAACCACTGATTATGTATCATAACTAACAATAATCCACGATGTCAGAACAGCTCATTAACATTGAAAAAGTAATTGCAAATGAAAAAAATATGCAGTTGCTTTTTAATCATATAGATGAGCCAATATGGTATGTTGACACCAATTGCACAATCGTTGAATGCAATAAATCATTCAGAAAATGGGTTTCCTGTTTTATTGATTGCGAACTGAATATCGGAGATGATGTTCTGTTCAACGGGCAAAATAAAATCTATTCTGAGAAATTTGAAAGCTGCTACCAGCTTGCTTTAAAGGGCCGGGCATTCAAATCTGTTGAGGATATAAATGTAAATAATGAAACCAGGTATACAACGGTAACATTCAATCCTGTATTTGATAATGATCATAAAATAACCGGGGTTTCCTGCATAGCGCGTGATATAACCGAACATAGAAAACACCTGCTCAAAATAGAGGAGCAGAATACGGCGCTTAGGGAAATTGCATTTATAGAATCACACAAAGTCCGAGGACCGGTAGCAACCATACTTGGCCTAACAAATTTATTTAATTTGGTTGATACTTCTGACCCTGTAAATAAAGAAATAATAGACGGCATAAATAAAGTAACACTACAACTTGACGAAATCGTCAGAGAGGTAGTTCGGAAATCAAATGAAATAGGCTTACAACCCTGATCATTTCACAAATTTCAGATAACCCACATTTGTTCCTGATGTTACACGACCAAAATATTGACCTGCCGGTAAGGAATTAATATTTAGCTCCCGCTCATTCCTGGATACGGCCACTTCTCTCGCCTGTATGTCGAAAATCTCTACTTCAAAGGATTTCCAATCCGCAGGAAGGTCAAGCGTCAACAACCCATTAACGGCAGGATTTGGAAATGCTTTGATTTCAGAAATCTGATTATATACCTGGTGTACTGCATTATTTGTGGTTGTATCAGGCATCGGGTTATCCCGATATTTGATGCTGGTAATGGTTTCGCCAAGAGGAGTCAGGTTACTGGTAACCCATAATGCGGGATAATGATCTCCGTTTACCAGCCATTTATATTCAACCGTATTGCGCGGGAAAGGAATAGGTATCAGCGATATAGAATCTATTTCGTGGATCTCTGATCTGATACGTATGCAATTTACCGGCGTTGTATAAAAAGGGGTTGTTATGGTACCCCAACCATCCACTCTTGATTTTCTATAGCCGATTTGCTTTAATGACCCTAATGTAGGTAACGTTATGCTGAGCGCGTAAGCGGCACTGTCATTGTTCATATAGTTTAGGGGGAAGAAGTACCACACATCCGGCTGGGTATAATTTATCGGGGTAGGAATACCTGCAATATTCGCCGCGAACGCCTGCGCCTGGTAGCGGGCCGGACCAGTTTTTTTCTCAAAAAAAGTATAAACCTGGCGAATAGATATGCCGGGCAATGGCAGCGGGAAGCTATCTGCGACTTTGTAGCCATATGCCGTAGGCCCTATCAGAAAATAAAGCAGATTTACCGATAATGCTGTCTGGTAAGTGTCAACAGCCTGCCTTATGGGAGTCAGGGTGTAGTTCCATGTATGGCCCGCACCGCTGTCTGCAGGGCTTATGGCAGAGCCTACCGGTGAGGCAAAGCTATAACGTAACGTATCGCCTGCTACGGGCATATCGGAGGCGGTAATTGTAATCTGCGCGCTTACCTGCTGAAAAGTAAAAAGTGCAAATACCAGGTACATTATTTTTTTCATATCCTAATGGTTAAGAAACAATATTAAGCAATAATAAAATATCGACGACGTAATTGTTAAAAAAAATTTGACACAATTATTTATTTGCCGCAAAAAGACAAATTTAATTATCAACTCAATCATTTTATTTTAATTTGTTAATGACGCTGTATTTGTTTTGTTATTTGATAGTTAACGTATATTTTTACAATCCAAGTTATGGATGTGAAACTTATAACCAGGAAGTCTGAATGCAGGAACCACCCGCGAAAACAGTACATAAAATCTCCTAAAGAGGCGATTCGAAGAACCCTTAGCAATTACCAGATCAGGGATGGAATTATTGTAAATGTGTACCAGCCATCCTATGTTTCAAAAGATGCTATAGTATTGCGTAATCAGAATAATAAAAATAACCGTACAATTCAATTATCAAGTTCCACATCAATATTAAACGCTGCTATTTAAAAACTAACTGCAATGATCATTTTATTCACCACCTTATTGTTACGCAGAACCTACAGGATTTTCCATAAAAATCTTGTACTCGCGCCTATTAGAAACTGAAATGGTTTTTAGTAAATCTATTTGTATTCCAACCTGGTTATTTAACCGGGTGGAATTTGTTATTTCAGGTGGATGGCCAAATTACATGCAGTAATTTATTAGAGCTCCTTAACGTTAATAAATTACTACTCATCTTTCCACAAAGAAAACAATTGGCGTGAGTTTTCTTAATAACCCGTCGGGCCCGGTTGCTTTTACTTCTGTAAATGAAACGATGGCTCCTGCTGTCAATTGGTTCATTTCGGTTACCATTTCAGGAGTCAGTAATTGATTGGCGGATTCCAACAGAACAGGCTCCTGTTTGCCCGGCAAATTAATACGAAGCGTAAAGTGGCTGATAATGAACGCAGCGTTAAAATCGAACTGGTCGAGCACAGCAAAAACTCTGTTGTATGCTCCCATTTCTGCCAGCCTTATCGAACCTCCGCCTTTCGGCCCAAAAGTTACTGCGGGATCGGGTATGCGTTTAGCCCTGAACTCGAACACATCCAGCAATATTTTTTTTTCGTTTTCCTTTTCGCCATAAACATTCAGCCTCACAGTACCCGGCTGCCTAACACTTATATTGTATATGCAGCCGTTGCCCTCCTTTATTTCTCCGTTAGTAATGGTTGCACTAAGCTTATCTTTTTTGAAATTGGGCGATGCTATGGTTACCGGATTATCTACCCCAATGTATAGGACACTCATTTTGTTGAGAAAAGCTGATGCAAATGGCCTGGCAACTGTATAATGCTGTTCAGGGATAGGGTACTCTTTTATGTAGCCATTCTGGTCTTTAAAGCGCATAACTCCTGACCAGGTTTTATCACCGGGTACCGGGTCAACTATAGTATAAGCCCCCTGGCCTTGGGCAATATCCACCTTTCTTCCATTTACAATCAATTCATTGGGAATATTTTTCGGAGTCCTTTCATGTAAAAATACCTCGGCCCTATATTCTTCACCCGGAAACAGGTAAGTGGAATTTGGCGCTACCATGGCACCATAGTTGTACTTTATAATCGTGGCATTGTCTGTTTCTCCAAGGATTTTTTTCACAACATCGGCTTCGGAATTGACAAGATCGGACTGTATTTTGGTAAGCGTAGTTATGGCTGTGGCAACCGGGATTCCGTTGCCGAAATTTTCCTCCTCCCAGGTACGTTTCACACCTTTGTATTCACGCGGATCTTGCGCAGCTAAAGACAGTTGCAAACCTTCCTGGTCTTTAGGCGACAGGACACCAATTATTTTCTTTCGGGTATCATCAATACGGCTCTTTAGTTCCTGTGCTCTTCCGTTATTGATCATCAATTGTTGGGTAATGTCCGTATTGTCCCGGGCTTTGATATCTCCGTTGTTTTCGTCTATGCCGCCGGCTTTTTGAATGAGCAGTGATTTTGTTTCGTTGATATACTCACTCAATACATTTGTGTATTCCTTCACCTTAATTGCTTTTTCCCAAGCTGGCTTTGCCCGAACCGGGTCAGTTTTCAAATAGGTAACTTCAAAGGATGCAAAAGTACTATTGACAGCAGTTTGAGCATTTCTTGCAGCGGCCTCAAAGCCAACAGTACAATTTCTAAAAGCATCTAAAACAGGCCCCGGTAAACTGTTATTGTTATTTTGCCTATTCTCCTGACAATTGCCATTAGATATACCAACCCAAGACATTATTACCACAAGAAGTAAATACTGCACGTGTGCCATATAAACTGATATTAGGGATGAATAAATTCCTGTCGGGCTTATGTGAGATTTGCCCATTTTTTCATATTCTTCATATAATAATGCCTATTACCTTTTAGGAGTTTTAAGATATTTTATCGCTTCTTTTACAAGGTTATCATCATCCTTTGCAGGCACATCGGGCTTTATACCTATATTATCTATTGGGTGCTGCGGTAATCTGCCCGAGCGTGTGATAGGGTATTCAAGTGTGTATGGAATGCATGGGAATTTCTTCTGGCGTTTATTGGAGTAATCGAGGGTGCCATCTGTGGTTTCGCCCATCATCACCACCTTACTGCTTTGCTGCGCAGCCAGCAGGAATTGCTCGGTAGTGCTGGCACAGGCTCTATTTATGAGCACCACAATTTTTTCCGGATACCTTTTTACCGAATCCAACTTAAATGTATCAATTGATATGGGCGTATAACGCCCGTAGTTTTCTTCCATCTGCGTTATCTCCCTGTTAATCCAGCGTTTTATATCATCCTGTTTTACTTTGGTCAGGACAGCTTTGTCGGCGTCAATATTATCGCGGGTGGCAAGTGCGCCCATGCCTACTGAGATGATGGGTTTGGTATAAATATACGGCAGCAATGACTGGAACGAACGGTCTGACCCTCCACCGTTTCCCCGGAGATCCAGAACGAGATACGGAGTGGAACTGACAACAGCATCATTTGCTTTTACAAATGAGTCTATTTCTTCGGCTACACTTGCATCAAAATTACTGATGCGCATATAGGCTACCTGGTCATCGGGTTTGTTGAATTCGGAATAATTCCATCCTTTCTTAGGATTGGTCTTTTTTTCCTTAGCCAGTTTGTTCCTTTCTGCCTGTTCTGTTGCCGATTCTTTGAGCCCATCTTTTTTCCACATACCGCCATCCAGTCCAAAGCCGCTGAAACTCATGATCTTATTGGTATAAATGCCATGGTTGCCCATATGAAAAATACATGGGTAATCGGGATACCATTTCTTCCCCACTTTCGAACTGTCGTTCTTTTCCTTCATTTCAAATTTCACCATGCCCGGTATCCAGTTCTTATTCCTTGATTCCAGTACTACCGCAGCATAGGTGCGCCAGGAGTTCGGAGCCTTAATAACAGCCACTTTATAAACCGAGTCGTATTCGTAATAAATACCTTCTACCCCTTTGCTTTTCTTAAGTTCCTTTAGTGTTTCAGGGGTTATAGTGAGTGTCTCCGCATTTTTTATACGCCCGGCAAGAATCACGCTGTCTTCTCCCATCAGGGGATTTGCGGCTATCTGCAGGTGGTTGTCTTTAAAATACTTCAGCCATTCCTTCATGAACACCATGCAATAGGTAATGTTTGTTTCCCCGGTTGTCTTTGCCGTATACTCTTCGGTGAAGGTTTTATAATTAAGGTCTTTATAATCGGGTATCTTGTCGTTGTAGCCCGGATAGTTCTTTTCTATATAGGTACACAGAAATGTGAACTCTTTTCCACAGTCGCACTGCTGCGCACCGGTTGTGAATGAAAAAAACAAACAAAGGCAAACTGCCAAATATAGTCGGGAATGAAAATGCATAATTGATTTTGAAGGGCTAAATGTACGTATAGGAACGGTAAAAATTAACAGGGCATAAAAAACATGACACGGACACCCATAAAGGCACCCGTGTCGGACAGTAATGAAAAGCAATTACTGCTATTGTTAGTCGTTATGTTCTGGTACAAACCTTAAATAAGGGCACTCCATAACCATGTATCCGTATTTCGACCTGTATTCATAACATGGAGGGCATGAAGGGTCTTGTAAAGGGGTATAGGCTGATGAAGGGAATACGGGCCTGGCTCCTGCCGGCATATTGGGGGCTTTCCTGCATACTGCCGGATAATAACCGCTATACACATTCTGTGCCTGTACTTCCATCGCTCCATCTATGGGGTATTTCTGAGTTACCAGGGGTTCACTTTTGTTGCCATGTTCAGCCGGAAACCTTAAGAAGGGGCATTCCATTACCAAATAACCATATTTAGACCTGTATTCGTAGCAGGGAGGGCAGGAAGGGTCCTGCAGTGCAGTATACGAACCTTCCGGGAACACCGGTCTTGCACCCTTCGGCATATTATGTGCTTTTTTGCATACCGCATGATTGTATGAAGATTGTGCATAAGCTCCCATTGAGGCGAGGCACAGCAGCGAAATTAATATTGTCGTTTTCATATTCTTTATTTTAGAGGTTAAACTATCTTTCTGCTTAGATTGTATAAAATCCCGTGCCACGGAGTGTTAAAGTATTTTTTAAGAGGGGATGTTGGGGGGGGGGATTTTTGTAGTCCCTGCAGGGGCTGCTATTATCAGCTTTAGTGGCAGAGCCTGCCCTGAGGAATCGAATGCGCACTGGAACCAAAATTATTTCTTTTATTAAAACACCTCACCCACATTTACAAACAAGCCACTGTCAATCGCTTTTTGCAAAAGCTTCGGCGGGCAATGCCACTTTTAAAACACCTCTCCTACATTTACAAACAAGCCACCGGAGCCGCCCTGCCCAAAGCCGTAGTCAAGGGCTACGTTGGTGCGGGAGAATTTGTTGAACTTGAGGCGGATGCCGAGGCCGTAGCCGGGGGCTATGGTCTCGAATTTTTTGGTGCCCTGCTCGGAGAATGATTCGGCGTTGGCAAATACTACGCCACCGAACAGGCCGTTCCGGGAGATGACAAAGCGGTACTCGCCTTCTAGGTAGGCCATGTTGTCGCCGCGGAAGCGGCCCTGGATGTAGCCGCGGCCGGTGTTGTTATAAGGGTCGCCGCCTGTGTTGGGGAGCATCATATAGGGGGGCTTGCCGTTGAGGGTGAGCCATTCGTAACTCCAGAAGGCAAGGATATTGCGTGTGCCTGATGGAAAGGTGACGTACTTGCGGAGGTCAATGGCGAGAGAACGCCAGGTGTTAGTGTTGCCGAGGAAGGAGAGGTTGGTGCGGTAGATAACATTCACAAAATTGCCGCGTTCAGGGTTAACGGGGTTAGTACGGTCGTCGTACAGGTAATTAAGGGTTATGCCGGAAGCGAACTCGGTTTTTTCATACCCATAGTTCTCGAAATCGGTAACCTTGTTGGGCGGAGGATTGAGCTCTTTGATATCCCAGTAGTAATCGAAGTTGTAGCCAAGGCCGGCGTACATGTTGTTCGTAAGTTTACGAAGCGCAGCCTGGTGCAGGTGAATGGTGGAATAGGTGACTATATAACCATCGTTGAGTGAAGTATGGCCTCCAAGGCCGTAGGTGTAGGAAGGGAAGTAGAGGTAACGCCAGTCTATGATAATGTTGTACTTGTTTTTGCTAGTCCAGAGGCTGGTCTGGAAAGGAAATATGATCTGGTTGCGGACGGTATAGGTGAAGCTGGTAAGAAAGGTAGAGGCATTGGCATCGGGATGAGTATAAAAAGTCGCATTGGAGGCAACAATACCGGCGAGATCGGTCTGGAGCGTGTAACCGGCGGCAGGTACTACTGAGATGCGCAGTTTTCGGGACTTAACCTCGCCGGTATCTACGCGCTTGCATGCTTTGTTGTTAAGCAATTTCCGGGCAACGTCAATGATGTCAGTTTCGTTATTAACAGCTGCGGTTTTGCAGGCGGCAATACTGTCATAAGAGATGGGTACTGCATGCTTGTCAAGCTGAGCCTGGCCCGCGAGCGGAGCAAAAAGCCAAAACAATAAGAATAATGAAAATAAGCCCTTCAATTTCCTGTATTTAGGTATCCATATTTATCTATGGTTCGCAAGGGATAAAATTGTGACTTCAACGCTATGATCAAACTAAGAATAAATGCTCAACAGTCATGGTTCGACGCGGCTCACCATGAGAGGTATCTATTTTGCTTCATCAAGTCAATTCACAATTCTATTCCGTGTTAAGTATAGGACAAATAATTGGGGCAAAGGTTAAAATAATATCCTTAACAATATCATAATTCGGTGAAAAGTGCAGGAAAAAGCCTTCGCAGGTGATGCGGAGGCTAAACATGTACCCATATATAAAAAGTCTCACACCAAGGCGCAAAAGAACAATTTTCCGCGTTGTGTATTTAAGGAAAGATGAATCAACCTAAAGTTATCTTCCTCCGTTACTTATAAATTTGCTGAGGTCGGTTTTGCTTGCCTGTGAGCCGAACACATTGGTTAGTTTGATAAAGTTGCCAGGGTCGGTGGTGTGCGGGTAGGCACACTTTGCAAAGTCCAGTTTTGTCTTTTCGAAACCAAACTGTCTGCAAACCAGCGATACCTGCTCTGAAGACAAACAATTGGACGAAAGCAAGCCTTTCGCCGTAGCGAATTTGGCATCTTCGTAGGCGGCATTTTTTATTGTTTCGAGGGCAGACTTGAAATCGCTGAGCCTCATAGGCTCCTTACAATTATTCGCAACGGGGGCGGAGGCGGAGGGAGCAGGGACCGGGGTTATTGTGGCTCTGCCTCCCGGATCGGGGACATTGTAATCCATTTCCATGGCGCCATCACGGCTATTACCGCCGGCGGGTACGGGTGTAATAGATATACCGCCATTCTGATTGTTTGGCGGCAGGGTGACCGGGGTTGCTGAGTTGCCATTATCCGGCTGTCCGTAATGAATAAGGTAGGAGTTTGCCGGCGGTACGTAATTTGGCAGCACAGGCTGTGAAGAAACGAGGGTTAGGCTGTTACCGGCAGCTTTACCACCTACCTGGTATATTACATTGGCAGGTGCACCGGATGCAGGGTCACTGACAGATATCTTCTGGTAGATGGCGGGTCTTGATTTGTCTTCAAAAACAATTCGCGCGTTGTCAACCGGCTGGGTAATGCCATCTATGCAAAGGGTTGATTGCGGAGCAACATTCTGCTGCTGGCCATTTAAGAACAAGGTGAATTTACCGCCGTCTTCCGAGAAAATGGTGAGGATGGATCCCTGTGCAAATATAAACCCGGGGACTAATGCAATAAAGAGCAATGCGAAGAGTTTTAATTTCATCTGTATGGTTTTTTATCTGGCAAAGGAACGATTACAAATGTAGCAACTTTTTAAGTTGTACAATTATTGAAATATTTCATGTTACATGCTAAAATATTGGATTAATACTTTTATCTTGTTTATACATCGTAAAAGCATATACCATGCTGGAGGTAAACTTTGATCCATTTCCGGAGATTAAAACGGAGCGGCTGTTGCTGCGGCAGGTGACCCCTGAAGATGCGCACGAAATGTTTTACCTGCGCAGCAGCGAGGCGTTGATGAAGTATATATGCAGGCCCAAACCAAAGGACCTGGACGATATACTGGCGTTTATACAAAAGGTGCGGGATATGATTGCCAGTAACGAAGGTGTAGCCTGGGCGATGACGTTAAAAGACAATCCGAAACTAATTGGGCATGTGAGCTTCCATTTGCTGATGAAGGAGCACTACCGTGCCGAGGTAGGCTACATACTGCACGAAGACCATCATGGGACCGGTGTGATGCATGAGGCGTTGCAGGCGATAATGGAATATGGATTTGCAAAAATGGGACTGCATAGCGTACAGGCAAATGTGAGCCAGGAAAATACGGCATCAAGAAAACTGCTGGAAAAAAACGGATTTGTTCAGGAAGCGCATTTCAGGGAAAATTATTACTGGGAAGGGGAGTTTTTGGATTCGATTATTTATTCGCGGCTGGCTCCGGCTAAATGATTTTTAGCTGCTCCATTCCGCCCCGCGTGATACTGTATTGTTTCGATGGGCGTTGCCCACCGCTCTGGGATGTAATCCGCCGCGACGGATAGCACGTGTTAGCTTAAACTTTCTGCTCCTCCCATTCCTGTCGCGTGATCCTGTACACATCAATCTTACTGCCTTGAAAATCAATTTCTTTTTGGGTCAGTTTCATGCCGTTGCGTTTTGCAACATTTTGTGAGGCTGTGTTATCGGGGTCTATGAGTGATACGATTGAATCCACATCATAATTTTCGAAGCCGTAGTCGCGGAACATTTGTGCTGCCTCTGTGGCATAACCCATGTGCCAGAAGCGCGGCAACAGGTGGTAGCCTATTTCTATTTCATTAACTCCATTTACATCCTGCAGCAACAACCCGCAAAGACCGATGAATTCACCGGTTTCTTTGCTCAGCAATACCTGCCCTCCAAAGCGCCACTCGGCATAACGCTGCAGCGTGCGGTCAATGAAGAATTGTGCCAGCTCCTCCGGGGATTTACCGGGTATAGAAGTGAACCGCGTGGCGACCGGGTCGCTGCAATATTCCTGCCATGCGGTCAGATCATCCGTTGTGATGAAACGGGTGGTGAGGCGGGGGGATTGGAGTTGATCGGTGTAGTGCATTATTTAGTCGAAAGTCAAAAGTAAAAAGTAGAAAGTTCGGGAGTAGGATACTAATCGAGATCGAATGTCTTCCGGGCCTCTTCGTAATCTACCCAATGTCCGGGCTCTCCTATTTTCCGAACTTCTATATTCACCAACTCGATCTGCTCTGGAGTTAGTATACCTTTCTGGATGCTCTTATCCGGTTTGGTATCAGTGTCTTGAGCTAATTGAACCTTTTTCATAAAGAATATTGTTTAGTAACAGTTCGTTTTAAAACTGCATTTCGTTATTCAAATGTAAAATAAACATTAAACTATCCCAAAAATCATGAAGCTTTCTTAACTTTGGATAAGCATAGTAATTGCTTCCGATGAAATCTGTAGTTAAAAATAAAAACACGCCGGTTGCCGTTGAAGAAAAAAAACGGGCTGGAAAAGCGGCTAGCAGCCGTATTGTGGTAACTGCCGGCGAAGTGCCGACTTCACGAATTGATTTGAAGGCATGGGAAGTTACGCACCAGATGAAGTTGTTGTGGCGAATGATCAAATATGGTTATGCTTCGGCGTTTAAACAAGCAGATGGTGAGGAGGAGGTGTTTATTAAAGCGAGAAAGAGCAAGACCAAAGAGGAGCTTTTGGAAGAATATTATAGTCTGAATAAGACACAGCGATCTTCTTTATAGTTTTTCCTTTTTATATTGTTCAAAGATGCGCAGACTTTCAGATCCATCAGTTAAAGAGAATGTTCCGGTCCAGCCGATCCCGTTTTTCTTCCACCATTTGCGGTAGGCAGGGTTTAGCACAATTTCATGCGGAGTTCTTTCTGATCCTTTGAAATGCCTTTCTTTAAGGTGTCTATCCATTTCCGGCTGCATTTCCTCGTCCATAATGTAGCCGAACCTGGCCCATGTATAATAGCCATTAAACGGAACGTGAGCGGCTATGCAGGTAATGGCTTTGAAGCCACGTTCGCTGCAATGTTCTACTTGTCTCGCAAATATTTTTGGTCCGATCTTTTTGTTTGGTGTAAGTATTTCGATTCGGTCATTCTCAACCACCATTTCTTCAGGCAGAAATGTTCTTCTTAAATGAACAATTTTGTTGTTGCTATTGACAGTCACCCTTACCGCAAATTGGTGTCCTTCAATCTCAAATGTATATTCAGTAGTGTAGCCTTCAATGCCCGTCATCTGCACTAACAGAGCCGGTTCCCATCCTGTCAATTGCCTGCAATTTTCTTTATTAATCGGGTATTTGATCAACTTCTTTCCCGAACTCATGAAAATAATTTACGGCAATATACATAATATTTCTACCTTCATAACTACATACAGAAACCACCATGCCAAACGATACCCAACCACAAATATTCCTCTCCTACTCATGGGCTAATAAAGATATTGCCAATGAGATTGATAATGATTTTATAGCCGTAGGTATTACGTTTCGCCGCGATGCGCGTGACATTGGATACACAAAGAGCATCAAAGAGTTTATGCAAAGTATTCAGAAAAGCGATTTTGTTGTAATGCTAATTAGTGACGAATATATTCGGAGCGAGAATTGCATGTATGAAGTTATGGAGCTGCTAGGGGCGCATGAATTTGAAAAGCGGATACTGCCAGTACTTCTTAACGAGACGAAAATATACAATCGTCCGGAACAGGAAAAGTATTATGACTATTGGAAGGAGAAAATGGATGATGCCAAAAGAATAGCCGCAAAACATCCCCATGGAAAAACAATTGAAGACAAGAAGAAAATTGAAAACATATACAATAGCCTTCCGCTTTTTTTTGAAAGAATCACTGATATTAAGTCAGAGAAGTACGAGTATTTAAGAGCTCTTGGCTACAAACCGATGCTCGATAAGATTGGGTTTGGTGAGAGTCAAGCACTGGAACGAATATTTAAGATTGCTGAAATTAAGGATGTAGAGGAACAGGAATTGGCATTGGAACAGATACTAGCTGATTACCCTAACAACATCAGTGCTCTCTTTTATAAAGCATATTTTGCTGATGAAAGGAAGTTATATAAAAAAGCTCGAAAATACTATGAATTATTTTTGGCCAAATACCCGACCTTCGCTCCTGCACATTATAACTTCGCACTTTTACTTGAGTTGGTTTATTCAGAGTACAGTCTTGCAAGACTACATTACGAAATGGCGATAAGAATTAATTCACGGTACGACGCTGCATATAATAATTTGGCAATTCTCCTAGGACGTTATTTTGGTGATTATTCGGGTGCCAAGAATCTATACGAGATAGCTATCGGAATTAATCCAGAAGTGCCAGAGTCTTATTCGAACCTTGCAAACATAATGCAGATGCATTTCAAGGATTTTGGCGCTGCTGAAAAAATGTATAAAAAAGCAATCAGTGTTAACCCAAATTTTGTTGAAGCTATTTATAATTTAGCGATACTATTGGAAACTCATTTATCTGATATACAAGGAGCAAAACATTATTATGAGAAAGCGATTCAAATTGATCCGTTGAATACGGTCGCCATGACAAATCTAGCGGTTTTGTTGAATAGAGGGTTTAAAGACTATGAAAATTCAAAACTTTTTTTCGAAAAAGCAATTGAGTTAGATCCTAATAATTTGAAGGCCCGCAATAATTTAGCTGTTCTACTAGAAGAACGCTTTTCCGACTATAAAAACGCAAAACTTCAATACGAAAAAGCACTTGAAATAGACCCTAATTATGAATTGGCAAAAAATAACATAGCAGACCTCGTGAAAAAACATTTCTCGGAATAAGTTGATATTGGTACGAATTTTATTTGGTAGTAAGAAGTTGATTTGAGCCATTAAATTATTTATAAAAATACCTGACAAAATGTATGTAAAACACTCATTGGTAATGCTTTATGTCATTTGCTAAATTACATTCAAAGTTATGCCTAGTTTGGGACTAGATTACTAACACCTGTGCATAAATACGGGTAACAACTAACTGTAAATTTGCATTATCATTGCATCATAAAAATGAAAAAGGCGGCATTGGAACTGCCGCCCTACTTTGAAATCTAACAGGAAATTTGCTTTGGACACAATCGTCGGAATCTGTTAGCATCATCGTAACTACTTGTTATTGTCTTCGGCTGGCAGGCCAACGCATTGGGTTGCGTTGAATCAAACAATAAGGTAGTTTCCAGATAATATTGGGAGCCTATGGGTTCCCTTTTTATTTTGTCTTAATCGTACTAATTATTTTCAAAAAAACCACCGCTCGGAGCGGTGGTTTTTAAAACTTCATTTTAACTACACCCCGTAGTAGTCCCGCAATTAGGGCACATATAACAAGTACCATTGCGAAGTGTGATGTTACCACACTGCCTGCAGGCAGGTGCATCGGCGCTGGTGCCCATCATCTTTTTTATGTCGGCGCTGTTCTGGGCGTTCATGGCTACCGGTGTCGGAGCTATGGTTGCTTTTGGCTTTGGAGCTACCTGGCTTTGCGGCGCGGTGACCCTAACCTGTGACAGCTCATGCTGTATCTGTTTTACCTCGTCCAGGTGCGATACCTTGTTTGGGTCGGGCACGTGTATCAGGTCTTCGCGGTCGAGGTATTCATACGCCAGCAGGCGGAAGATATAATCAAGCACAGAGGTAGCCGATTTAATATTCGGATGCTCTACCATACCCGACGGCTCAAAGCGGGAAAACGCGAATTTATCTACAAATTCTTCCAGAGGCACACCATACTGCAGGCCAACAGAAATGGCTATTGCAAAGCTGTTCAACATGCTCCGCATGGTAGCGCCCTCTTTAGCCATATCCACGAATATTTCACCCAGGGTGCCATCGTTGTATTCTCCGGTACGCAGGAAGATAGCCTGTCCGCCTACCTTGCCCTTAATGGTGTAGCCTCTGCGTTTGGCCGGCAGCGTCTGGCGTTCAACTATACGGCTCAGTTCACGCTTCAGTATAGTATCAGGGCTGCTTTGCACGCGCCTGTTTATTTCTTCCAGCAGTTCCTTGGCGGTAAGCTTGCTCATGTCTATGATGTCGCTCACAGGCATGGAGGGGGCTTCCTCTTTTACTTCGTCTTTCTTTTTCTTATCACTCTTGTTGCTCAGCGGCTGGCTCAGTTTAGAACCATCGCGATACAGCGCGCAAGCCTTCAGGCCCAACTGCCAGCTCAGGTAGTAGCAATCCTTTATTTCATCAATGGTTGCCTCGTTGGGCAGGTTGATGGTTTTGGAGATCGCGCCGCTGATAAATGGCTGCACCGCGCCCATCATACGAATGTGGCCATGCGCATGAATAAAGCGTTGTCCTTTCTTGCCGCATTTGTTGGCACAATCAAATACCGGCAGATGTTCGTCTTTCAGGAAGGGCGCGCCTTCTACCGTCATGGTACCGCAAACGTAATCGTTGGCTGCGTCAATCTCTGTGTCACTGAATCCCAGTGATTCCAGCAGGTTGAAGTCGGGTGCGAAATACTGCTCAGGAGTAAATCCAATGCGTTTCAGGCACTCTTCGCCCAGGTTGTAATGATTAAATACAAATCCTATCTCGAAGGCGCTTTCCACCAGTGTATCCAACTTCTTCAGTTCGTCGGCAATAAAGCCTTTCTGGCTGAGGCTCTGGTGATTGATGAAGGGCGCGCCGGCAAAGGTGCCATGGCCTTTTGCAAACTTCACTATGGCATCCTGCTGTGCAGGAGTGTAACCCAGTTTCTTCAGCGCGGCAGGTATGCTCTGGTTAATGATCTTGAAATAACCACCACCCGAAAGTTTCTTGAATTTCACCAGTGCAAAGTCAGGTTCCACACCGGTAGTATCGCAATCCATTACCAGGCCTATGGTACCTGTAGGCGCTATCACGGTAGCCTGTGCATTGCGGTAGCCATATTTTTCTCCCATCTTCACTGCGTCGTCCCAGGCCCTGGTTGCGGCTTTCAGCAGGTAGTCGGGGCAGTATTTTGCATTGATGCCAACGGGTTTTATTTCTATTCCTTCAAATGCATCTGATGCGTCATAAGCCGCTGCGCGGTGATTGCGCATCACACGCATCATGTGCTCCTTATTCTCTTCATAGCGAGGGAATGTGCCAAGACACGCAGCCATCTCTGCCGATGTCTTATATGCCACACCATTCATTATAGCGGTGATTGCGCCTGCTATGGCACGGCTTTCTTCGCTGTCGTAAGCTATTCCGCTCACCATCAGCATGGACCCGAGGTTAGCATAACCCAATCCAAGTGTGCGGTAATCATAGCTCAACTGTGCAACCTCCGGCGACGGGAACTGTGCCATCAGCACAGATACCTCCAGCACCACAGTCCACAGGCGCACCATGTATTCAAAACCTTCTACGTCAAACTTGCTCGTATCTTCATCAAAGAAACGGCGCAGGTTCAGCGATGCAAGGTTGCATGCGGTATTATCAAGGAACATATACTCACTGCACGGGTTGGAAGCACGGATGCGGCCACCCTCCGGACAAGTATGCCATTCGTTGATAGTAGTATCATATTGTGTACCAGGGTCAGCACAGCGCCATGCCGAATAAGATATTTTCTCCCAGAGTTCTTTAGCCGGAATGGTCTTCATCACCTTGCCGGTGCTGCGTGCGGTCATTTCCCAATTGGCATTGTTATCCAGCGCATGGAAGAATGAGTTGGGCACACGCACAGAGTTGTTGGAGTTCTGGCCCGATACTGTTTTGTAAGCTTCACCTTCGTAGTCGCTCGGGTAGCCTGCCGCTATCAGCGCCGCTACTTTCTGCTCTTCCTGCACCTTCCAGTCTATAAAGTCTATTACTTCCGGGTGATCCAGGTCCAGGCACACCATCTTGGCTGCGCGGCGTGTGGTGCCACCACTCTTAATAGCGCCTGCTGCGCGGTCGCCTATTTTCAGAAAGCTCATGAGGCCGCTCGATGTGCCGCCACCACTCAGCTTCTCACCTTCGGCCCTTATGTTGGAATAGTTGGTACCCACGCCCGATCCGTATTTGAAGATACGCGCCTCACGCACCCAAAGGTCCATGATACCACCTTCGTTTACCAGGTCGTCGTCCACACTCAATATAAAACAGGCATGCGGCTGCGGACGCTCATAGGCGTTCAGCGAACGCTCCAGCTTGCCGCTCTTGGGGTCAACATAATAATGCCCCTGCGCCTTGCCATCAATACCATAGCTGCTGAACAGCCCGGTATTGAACCACTGCGGCGAATTGGGCGCGCAGCTCTGCATCATAATGCTGTATGCCAGCTCATCATAGAATACCTGTGCGTCATTCTTTGTAGCGAAGTAGCCATAGTTCTCGCCCCACGAGCGCCAGCAACCGGCGAGCCTGTGAGCTACCTGCTTAATAGATGTTTCGCGACCAAGGCTGCCATCTGCCTGTGGCACGCCCGCCTTGCGGAAATATTTTTGTGCCAGTATGTCGGTAGCTATTTGTGACCAGTGCTTCGGTACTTCCACATTGGTCATTTCAAATACTTTTTCCCCGTTGGGATTGCGGATAACTGAAGTACGGTAGTCGTACTCGAACATGTCGTATGGACTCACACCATCGCGGGTGTAGTGGCGGTCGAAGGATAGACCCTTATTTTTAGAAGCGGCGCTCATGAGAATAAATTATTTTTGGGTTAATTATTTTAGAGTTAGATTTTTCCGTAGGGGGACAGCTAAATTATCAAAAACATGGTCCCTTGTGAAAGAAAGAAACTAACATACCTGTGGATAACTTACCAAATGCAAGCGGGTAAATACGGATAAATTTTTTAATAATATTATGTGCAAAACTTTTCATAACTATTACCACTAAATTACTACAATTTGGCTTAACTGGCAAATAAATTATACCATTTTGAATGGCTGAAATGTTGTGTGGGAGCGGTTTTGTGTGTGTTTTAACATATAACCACCCTGAGCTTGTCTTAGGGTGTCATCCTGATGCAGTGGTTTAGTAAAAACCCCGGGCGCAGCACATCTTTGAGTTCGGGGCCGGTTACCGCTTTCTGGCTTCACAGGATGTGGCACACTTATACAACCTATAGCTGTTCAGTTCCCAGGATAGTCACGGAAACCCATGCCTTCACGCATTGATGAAAATTAGTACATTGACTAACCTCAGTCATATACGTTGATACAATCCTTTATGATATTTACATATAATTACAACAAACCGCATCAAATAAGTTCATTTAAATTATTTAAATAAACCGATAATTAAACAACCATGGCCTACTATTTTAGCAAAACAATCGCCGGAAGTTTCGAAAATGCGATTCGAAAAGTTACCGATGCACTCAAAGCTGAAGGCTTTGGCATTTTGACTGAAATTGACCTGAAAGACACCTTAAAGAAAAAATTAGGTGTGGACTTTTATAACTATAAAATACTTGGCGCATGTAACCCGCCATTTGCCTATAAAGCCCTGATGGCAGAAGACAAAATCGGAACCATGCTGCCATGCAATGTTATCGTTCAGGAAAAAGTAACGGGCCAGGTGGAGGTTTCCGCTGTAGATCCTGTGGCATCCATGAAAGCAATTGAAAACAATGAATTGCAGGATATTGCCACTGAAATAAGAGCCAAATTGCAAAAAGTAATTGATCAGTTGTAGCAATATTGTATTTTGCTACCCCTGGCGAGTCTGCCATCCTGTGGTGAGCATTTACCAAACAATTAATTGGGACCTGACTGTTCTTGGGAGTGAATGCAAGTGCCGGAGCGGAGCTTGGAGCGTGAGGCCAAACAATATAAACGACAATTCAGAATACGCAATCATATATATACATATATACGTAAAACAAGACCGAATCATTCCCGATGATCTTTTCCACCTATCAACTTATCAACCTCTCAACAAATCAACAAATCAACTATTCAACATATAAACCTGTCAACAATCATCTATTTATGCATATACCCCTCTATATCCTTTTAATTTTTTAAACTACTTTTACCAAAAATTTCAAAAAAACAAAACACAATGAATTTTCCCGACAATTTACATTATACCAAGGATCACGAATGGATCAAAGTAGAAGGCACCACTGCAACTGTAGGTATCACTGATTTCGCGCAGCATGAGTTGGGCGATATAGTATTCGTTGATATTCCTTCTGTTGGCCAGGATTTATCAGAAGGTGAGGTTTTCGGCACAGTAGAAGCAGTAAAGACAGTGTCTGACCTTTTCCTTCCCGTAAGCGGAAAAATCACCGAAGTAAACGGCGAACTGAATGACCACCCTGATTATGTAAATAATGACCCTTACGAAAAAGGCTGGATGGCAAAAATGACATTAAGCAACCCGGCCCAGGTGGACGGCCTGCTTGATGCTGCTGCCTACAAGGCGCTGATAGGAGAATAAATGCGCAGGATTTTCCTTCAGGATTCCCCATATAAAAAACAGGCAAGGTTCGTAGCAATCCTATGGACCTTGCTTATTCTTATAGCCTGCTTCACCCCGGCAAAAGAGATCCCCCAGGTTGATATCCCATTAATTGACAAGTGGACACACCTGGTATTGTTTGGTGTTTTCGCCTTCCTGTGGCTTTGTGTAAAGCCTGTAAGAACCATTGGCTGGCTCACCGGCCTTTTTATCATTTCCACAGCATTCGGGGCATTAATAGAGATAATGCAGGGCGCCCTCACCTTCCTCGGCCGCAGCATGGAATTCATGGATGCCGTTGCTGACTCCGCAGGAGCTTTGCTGGGGATTGGGGTATTTTGTTTAACAGCATTTTTTCTTTCAAGGTCTGCCAATAGATGATCAACTAACTGAAGCTGAAAGTCTGTTCTCAGGCAAAGTCCCTTCAGGAATTAAGGATTTTAGGCTACTTCACAATCTTCAGCTTCGCATAATTCAGCATGATCTTCTTTACGCCATGCGGACCAAAATCAATACCAGCAATTCGGTTATTGGCGCCGCCTTCAAGCGTGAGTATTTTTCCAAACCCAAACTTCTGATGTTCCACCTCCATACCTACCGACATGCCAACGGGGTCATCAGCTGAAAAGTTTGCCGAGGGTTTATGTGCCGGCGGAGCAGGTGCAGCAAGTTTATCTGCCAGCTTTTTCAGCGATGGCATTTTATCAAACGAGTTGTTGAGCATACCTCCAAAACCACCTGCCTGCGGACGGTTGCTGGCGCCGGTAAAAGTTTTATCCAGGTGTGTGCCGGGTATCTCTTCTATAAAGCGGCTGGCATCGTTTTGCACCAGGTTTCCGAATCGGTAACGGCTATTGGCATAAGTGATCCACAGCCGGTCCTTTGCCCTGGTGATGGATACGTAAAACAGCCTTCGTTCTTCCTCAAGGTCTGCGCGGTCGAAGAGGCTCATGGAGCTTGGGAACAGGTTCTCTTCGAGCCCTACTACAAACACACATGGGAACTCAAGTCCTTTAGCCGCATGTATGGTCATAAGCTTCACCACATCTGCATCAGGATCTTTATTCTGGTCAGCATCAGTCAGCAATGTGATCTGCTGCAGATAGCTGCCGAGACTTTTGTCCTGCAGCTCACCTTCTTCATCAGGGGTTTCGGTAAACTCCTTGATTGAGTTGAGCAATTCCTGTACGTTCTCGTACCGTGCAAGTCCTTCTACACTTTTATCGTTATAAAGATCTTGCACCAGCCCTGAATGCTTGCCAGCCTCGAAAGCTATGTCATAAGCATTTTTTTGTTGTTGAATCATTGCCTGAATACTCCGTATCATTATGACAAACCGTTCGATTTGAGAAGATTGTACCCCGCTGATATCCGGGTTGGCAATTACTTCCCAGTAAGTCATATTAAGTTCATTAGCTCTTACTGCTATTTTCTCTTCAGTAGTCTTGCCGATTCCACGGGCAGGGGTATTAATAATTCTCCTTAAACTTAGTTCGTCCTGAGTATTAACTACTATCCTCAGATAGGCAAGAAAATCCTTGACCTCCTTACGTTGGTAGAATGATGTGCCGCCCACCAGCTTGTAAGGTATGTTCATCTTTCTCAGACTTTCCTCAAACGAACGGCTCTGTGCATTGGTACGGTACAGTATTGCGAAATCCTTATTGCTGTAATGATTGCGCATCTGCTGCTCCTTAATAGCATCCGCCACAAACCTGCCCTCGTCATTATCCGTCATGGTGCGTGCCAGTATTATCTTTTCACCCTGCTCATTGCTGGTCCATAATTCCTTTGGTATCTGGTTCTTGTTATTACCAATTACATTATTGGCTACATCCAGAATTGTTTGGGTGCTGCGGTAATTCTGTTCCAGCTTTACTATTTTCACATCTTCATAGTCGTCCTGGAACTGCAATATATTTTGTACCGTAGCTCCGCGGAAAGAATAGATGCTCTGCGCATCATCGCCCACCACGCAAATATTCTCATGCCTGGCGCCCAGCATTTTTATTATGGCATATTGTGCCAGGTTAGTATCCTGGTACTCATCTATCAGTATGTAATGAAACCGACCCTGGTACTTGGCAAGCGCTTCAGGAAAATGGGTAAGGAGTATATACATTTTAAACAGCAGATCGTCAAAATCCATAGCGCCGTTTCTAAAGCACCGTTTTGCATACGCTTCATAAATATCCCCTATCAGGGGGCGGGTCGTACGGGCGTCTTCCTGCTGTATTTGTGTATCCTGTTTATATATAGCCGGATCTATGAGGCTGTTTTTTGCCGCCGAGATTCGGTTATACACATAGGCAGCTTTGTAGTGCTTATCATCCAGGTTCATTTCCTTGACAATGTCCCTGATTACACTTTTAGCATCATCAGTATCGTAAATGGTAAAGTTGCCGGGGTACCCCAGCCTGCCGGCTTCCGCCCGTAGTATGCGTGCAAACACTGAGTGGAAAGTGCCTATGTACAAATTGCGCGCTTCGGTATTTCCCAGCGCCCGTTCCACACGCTCCTTCATTTCGGCCGCGGCCTTGTTGGTAAATGTAAGCGCAAGTATATTAAAAGCATCTACGCCCTTATGCATCAGGTGCGCGATACGTGTGGTAAGGACTTTGGTTTTCCCGCTACCTGCTCCTGCCACTATCATCAGTGGCCCGTCTATATGCTCTACTGCTGTCCGCTGCTGTTCATTCAACCCCTCTAAATAATTCTGCATGCCGCAAAAATAAGGAATTGAAATTTGGGAATATTATTTGGGGATAAAATTGTAAAAACAACAATTGACTAAATATCGCAATAAAATAAAACCGCTCTCCGGGCTATTACCTGAAGAGCGGCAGAAATAAATTATTCCCTTATCAGATCTTTACAAATTTGTATACCTTGCTATCGGTGGGGCCGCTTAAATGCAGCAGATACATTCCAGATGGCAATTCGCTGATGTTAATAGTAGTCGTTCCGTTCACTGCTTTTCCTTCTATGTTCATTCTTGTTCCGTTCACCGACATAACTTCATAACTCAAAGTCTCCGGTCCCTTATAGCTCACATAAACCTCGCTCGGAGCGCTGGTAGGAAATACTTTGATGTTATCCGAAGAAAATACAGAGGGTACACCTGTCCGATCTATGCGGGCGAAACGGTAAACCTGGCCGCTTTGTGGGAAACCTGACAAAGGTAAAAACGTTCCCACAGGATTACCACCTGCAAACGGCACTGTCTGAACCACAGGATTATTCGGGTTGCCACCCAATGCATAAAAGGTTCCGTTACCGAAGGTGTCCATGTCCTTCATATATCCGGCGATGGTCGTAGGAGCAATAAAATAGTCAGTTCCTGTTATGAGGGAAGGCCCATATCGCAGCTCTACAATATCAGAATCTTCATAATACCATACCTGCAGGTTCACAGAATCCTTCATAAAACCGGAATCAATCAATTGCTGATCGAAGCCGCAATTAAAAGCTTCCACCTTCAGAATGCGATTGGGTGTTGTGCCTGATAGTACCCAACGTATCGGAGAAAGGGAAGTACCGCCCAGTGTGTATCCCCGGTCATCAAGACTTGCGTCTGTGAGCAAAAAACCCGACGCAGTAACGTTGGCAGTATCCGTTGCTGTAGTTCCACCACCCTGCATAAACATGTATGAGCAATGAATAGTGTCAATCATGAATGGGAAACCAGTTGGAATTGAATAGAAGGTACTGCTATTCCATGCATATCCGGGAGCAAGTACTGTTCCAGAAGTCAGCGGCACATAGGTTTGGTGGTAAGCGGTAAAGGTGTAGGGCATCTGCGCCTCTGCCTTTCCGGCAATAAGGATGATGGCAAGAAATGCGAGTAGTGGTTGTTTCATAATTATGAATATTTAGCAGCAAAATAACCGCATTGCGGCCTATATATTGCTGAGAATAATCAAATTATAAGAATTTTAACAGGAAAACCTTTTGAATAACCGAATGAGGAACCACCTTTTGGGAATAATTACACCGTGTCAATAAACCTCTTCTCCACCCTGTTGAAGAAAACAATGCCGGTCAATAACAATAATATTGTAAACCCGATGCTATATAACAGCCAGGGTATGCTGAAATCACCTTTCCCGAAAAAACCATTCTTAAAGGCTTCAAATAATGAAGTGAGTGGATTGAGCTGAAATAATATCTTTTTCCTGCCGGTTACTTCTGAAAGAGGAATAATGACAGGGGTTATGTACATGGCCAACTGAACGCCAAAGCTTATGAGAAAAGTAAGGTCCCTGTACTTGGTGGTAAGTGAGGTAATAATGATCCCGAACCCCAGGCTCATGAAGACAATAACCAACAACCAGACCGGCGTCAGGAAAATATGCCAGTTGGGTGTTACCCGCTTGTCAATAAAAATAAAATACAATAAAAAAAGTGCAAACAAACCAAACTGGATAAGAAACTTAACAAGCCCTGAAACCACTTTGGATAATGGCAGCACCAGGCGGGGAAAATAAACTTTTCCGAAAATAGCGGCATTATCCGTAAAAGTGCGGGAGGTAGTATTCAGGGTCTCTGAAAAATAGGACCATAATACATTACCTAAAAGGTAGAACAGTATGGCAGGCACTTCGCCGGTTGAGATGTTTGCGATTTTGTTGAAGATCAGAAAAAACATCAGCGAGGTAAGAACAGGCTGAATGACAAACCACGCAGGGCCGAGGATGGTTTGCTTGTAAACGGTGATGATGTCTTTTTTTACAAACATCTTGAGCAGGTCGCGGTATCGCCAGAGCTCTTTAAGATTAAAATCCAGGTACCCGCGACGGGAACTAATCAGTATGTCCCAATGCTCATCAGCTACCGTATTATCTGTCATAAACCAGCTTGCTTAATCGTGATCATTTCTCTTTACGGCTGAACCACTTTCCAATCCCTTTTTTGGTGCTCTCGCCATAGTAACCGTTTCCGTATGAACCATAACCATAGCCGTATCCATAGCCGTAACCATAGCCATATCCATAACCTTCCTCATAGCCATATCCATAAGCAAATCCCCTGTTGGCAACCACATCATTGACTATAAAGCTCAGCCTTGGTATTTTGCCGCTGTAATACAACTCATTGGGTATGTTCAGTTGCTGCTTGTACGTGTGCCCCTGCCTGATAATATACAACGCTGAATCGGCATAACGGTTGATCAGTTGTGCATCGGTAACCAGTCCCACCGGCGAAGTATCTACGATCACATAATCGAACTGCGCCCTCAGCAATTGAAATAATTCTTCGGAACGTGGCAACAGAATCAGCTCTGCAGGGTTAGGCGGAATAGGGCCGGAAGGCAGAATATACAAATTAGGTTCAATGCCGGAAGGCACTAAAATATCGCTCAACCCGCATTTTCCAATTGCATAATTTGAGAACCCTAAATTATTGTCAATATCCAGGGTCTTGGAAATTTTGGGCTTTCTGAGATCCAGTTCCATGAGCACCACTTTCTTGCCCGACATAGCAAGGGCTATTGAAAGGTTTACCGCAATGAACGACTTGCCCTCGCCGCTCATGCTCGATGTGATCATGAGTACCTTATCGTGTTTATCAGTGAGCAGGTATTGCAGGTTGGTCCTGAGCGCCCTGAACTGCTCTGATATGATGGTACGGCTGTTTTTCTTAACGGCAATATTCTCACCATCCTCATTATTACCTATTTCCCCTATGATCGGAATAGTGGTCATTTTTTGAATATCCCCCTTACTGATGATCTTAATATTGAGGGCTTTGCGGAGTATAATAATACCAAAAGGAACAATGATGCCTGTCAATAAGGCCATCATAAAAATACGCGAATGGATAGGCGATATCATGCCTCCGAGTACGGCGCCATCAATAATATCAGCATCAGCTACAGTAGATGCTTTTGTAATAGCCGTTTCCTCTCTTTTTTTCAAAAGGAAAATATATAATTCCTGTTTAATGTTCTGCAGGCGCGATTTTTCAAGATACTTCTTCTCAACAACCGGTATCTTTTGGATATTGCTATTGATCGCGTCCAGTTGCTCTTTTAGCTTTTTGACTTTTAACCCGATTTCTCCTTTTGATGAAGCGAGGGAAGAAAGAATATATTGTTTTACTGTTGCTTTCTGTTCTCTTAATGATTTTACTACCGGGTTATTGGGTTGGTTTGAAATCAGGCTGATATCTATCTGGGTTTGTAAGGAGTTGAATTTATCCAGCATAGCTGCAAGACCTGAATTACTCATTAAAGATGCCGGCAGTATCACTGATTTATCATCCGTTGCTGTTTGCAGATAATTGCTTATAGCTTCAACGATATTAAATTCTACCATTGCCGCGTTATATTTTTCGATCATTCCGGCATTCGCATTTACCAGTTGCACTGCCTGGGCCGACATGTCGGCAATTTTATACTGCTGTTTAAAATCCAAGATCGAATCCTCTACCCCTCCAAGCTCCTTAAATACACTATCAATACGGTTGTCAATAAACTTAATGGTACTGTCAGATATCCTGTTCCTGGTCTCCACATTGCTGGCCATGTATACCCGCATCAGTTCATTGATAATATCCACCGATCGCTCCGGAATAGGATCTGTCATAGAAATGGTAACATAACTTGATGACTTTGTATTCGAACTGATGTCTACATTAATGGCATGGGATTCGTAATCAATGGTGCAGATATTGACGGAATACTGGAGGTTAGAAGGACTGTATGCGGGAGTTTTTCTCACAACAAACCTTCTTCCGACGTTCGTTGTAACAGTATCATCCCATTTCCCGTTTACGGCGCCACCTCCATCTATAATCCGATAACCATTGTTGTTAATATTATCAACCTTGCAATTATACCAGTCATCTGTTGTATCCGCAATTATCAGTTCAAAAGGTTTTAGGTTGTATACAATGGTTTTCTTAAAGCGTCCTGCCACTGAATAGTTAACATTCAGATGCAGTTTCTTTACCACCTTTGCCATCGTAGCATGGCTTTTTAGTACCTCGATCTCATTTTCAATGTTGATATTTTTACTACTGATGTTCAGCACTTTCATTATGTCATCTCCCGATGTGGAACTGCCTTTTTTAGAATCTATGATCAGTAATTCGGCAAAAGATTTGTAAATAGGAGTTGTATACCTGAGATACAAATTGGCAATGATCAGTGAAATAATTACACTCGCAAGCAGCCATGGCCATATAGCGAGGATGGTAGAAACCAGCCACTTTAAATTAAAAGAACTGCTTTCTTCTAATTTCTCTTTATCGTTAATAACTACTGGTGGTTTATTACCTTCCATTTAGAAGACTTTATGATTATTTTACTGTTCTGAAAATTAATATCAATGACGCCATAGAGATAACTGTGGAAAGTATCCCCAGGTTTCTCAGCAAAGTCTGATCGCTGCTTTGCACTTTGAATTTATTAGGTTCTACATAGATCTGGTCGTGCTGCTTCAGCCAGAAAACAGGCGACTGATAAATTTTACTCGACCTGAGGTCCACCCTGTGGAAGGTCCGCTGATCGCCTTCTGTCCTTACCACAAGTATATTGCTGCGTTTGCCGGTAATATTCAGATCGCCCGCCATTGACAAAGCGCCGATAATATTTTCCTTTTCGCCGGGCAATGTTATCCTTCCGGGACGGGCAACATCGCCCAGTACATCCACATCAAAATTTGCGATACGCACCATTACTACAGGCTCCTTATACAGCTCTTTCGCTTTCTGTTTTATTACTTCCCTTGCCTCAGCGGTAGTGAGCCCCGCAACCTTAACAAAGCCAATCAGTGAAAGTTCGATATAGCCATTCTTGTCTACCATAAAACTATTCAGCAAATTAAATGTGCCTGTGGAGGTAGATGTTATAGGTGCGTTTCCGGGGTTCTGGACTACGGTTTGCACTGTAATTGCAAGCATGTCGTTAGGTTCTATTTTGGGATCTGTAAATGGTGTGGTCTGTGTCATCACCACCGGTGCGGACATAGAATCGGGCAGGTCATTAAAATACACCATATTTTTTGATGATACACATGAGCTTGCACATGCGCACACAGCAAAAAATAATAAAAGGCCGGATGAAAACCTTTTTTGCCTGTATAGTTTAAACATTTCTAAAATTTTTATCAAAAATAGCAACAATAAGCTAAATAGCTCCAAACCAACACCTGATTTAGTAGCCCCGGCCATTAGGTCAGGGCTACTATAATATATTGCTAATGCAATATTATCTTTTACAATCTTGCACTCACCATATTTTTATCTAAGCAGCCTTTTACATCATATATCACGCCACCGGGTTTTACCCTTTCTCTCCAATCAGTTTCTAAAAAATCCTTATGCGCTACTGCAAGCACAATAGAGTCATACAATTTACCTTCCGGCAATTTGGTAATTATGTCTATTTTGTATTCATGCGCCACATCTTCCGGATCTGCCCATGGATCATAAATGGTCAGGTTGACCTGAAATGACCACAACTCGCGGATGATATCCACCACACGGGTATTCCTTACATCAGGACAGTTTTCCTTGAAAGTGATCCCCAGCAGCAACACATTCGCGCCTTTTACTGTTAGGTCATTTTTTATCATCAGCTTCACTACCTCATTGGCGATATACATACCCATACCATCATTTAAACGTCGGCCGGCCAGAATGATCTCAGGGTGATACCCTACCTCCTGCGCTTTTTGCGCAAGGTAATAAGGGTCTACGCTGATGCAATGCCCACCCACCAGGCCCGGCTTGAATGGAAGAAAGTTCCACTTGGTAGCCGAGGCTGCCAGCACCTCGCTGGTATCAATGTTCAGCAGGTTAAATATTTTGGCCAGTTCGTTTACAAAGGCAATGTTGATATCGCGCTGAGCATTTTCTATCACCTTCGCCGCTTCTGCCACCTTTATACTGGCTGCCTTGTGCGTGCCTGCTATTACAATGGTCTTGTACAATTCATCTACCTTATCAGCTACCTCAGGAGTTGAGCCGGAGGTAATCTTTTTTATCTGGGAAATGGTACGCGTTTTATCTCCCGGATTAATGCGCTCAGGTGAATAACCGCAATAAAAATCTGTATTAAAAACCAGCCCTGAAGTTTGCTCCAGCACCGGCACACATTCATCTTCAGTAACACCGGGGTAAACCGTAGATTCGTAAACTACTATATCCCCTTTCTTCAGCACCTTGCCTACTGTTTCACTCGCCCTGTATAGCGGGTTCAGGTCAGGCCGGTTATTCCTGTCCACCGGGGTAGGCACGGTTACAAAATATACATTGCAACCCCTGATATCATTTATATCACCGGAACAATAAAGTCCATTAGTATTATTTTCAGGGGCTTTGGCAACTATCACTGACTTCAGCAACTCCTCATCCACCTCAAGGGTATGGTCACTGCATTTATGCAGTTCTTCAATACGCTTCTTGTTTATATCAAAACCAACAACCGGGAAATATTTACTGAATTCTACAGCTAAAGGCAAGCCCACATAACCAAGTCCGATAACGCCAATACGATAAGTTGAATTCCCCATGAAATTATATATCAATTTATCTGCTACATAGTATCTCGCTATTGTTAATCACAAGAACCTATATACACAATCTTGAATTTAAAAACGGATAGTTAACAAAGGTATGATAATCTTTTGTGTTCACCATAGCTTTTAGTACCGCAGCATGTTTTTCGTGGTGCATATCGCTGCCGCAATAATCATACATGTTTTTTGAGAGCAATTTATTGGCGACAGCTTTAATATTTCCCCCATAGTATCCTGCAACAGAAAGCATATTCATCTGGAGCAGGCAACCCCTGTCCTTCATTTCGCTGAACTTATTCAAATGATTATGAAAGAATATGTACCGTTCGGGGTGTGCAACAATGGGCCTGTAGCCCTTACTCAGTAATTTATAGAGTACCTCAAAGAGCATCGGCGGTTCATAGAGCATCGAAAACTCCACCAGCACCTCATTATTATAAATGGTCAGCAGCGGCTCCTTCTCTAATAGCTCTATAAAGTATTCATCAATATAATACTCCGCCGCCGCCTTTATTTTAATATCAATATTGTTAGCCACCAGTGCATCCTGCACATTTTTCAGCCCCTCATTAATAATCTGTGAAGTATTTGGGTAAAAATCAACCATCACATGCGGAGTAGTGATTAGGGTTCTGTACCCCATATCCTTCATTGCCCGAACCATGGTAAGACTATCCTCGATCGTCTTAGCCCCATCATCTATACCCGGAATAAAATGAGAATGCATATCCGCACCCAGGAAACCCCAGGCATTTCCAGGCGTCGCCATAGCCTGAAGTGGGCGCTCGTCTTCGTCTTTTTTCTTCCTGTTAAATAGGCGGGAAAACATAGCAGCAAGGTACGGAAAAAAGAGAACTCTTGTGCACCTATTGGTAGCGGTCTCTGAGTGAAAACAGGATCCTTTTTGCCCCTGAAAAAATTTTAGCCTTGAAAAGAATCCGGTTTGAAGGAAGTGTCCGTGCTACAGAAAGTTTTGCAAGTGGTTGTTTAACCTCTTGCAAAAAATCAGGGTACTAAAGCTGAAATTCTGCGCCTTGCAATGATAGCGGTCGCTTACGGCGAAACGGACATTCTTTGACCCTGAAAAATTTTAGCCCCGAAAAGTGTCCGGTTTGACGAAAGTGTCCGTGCTATAGAAAGTTTTGCAAGTGGTTGCTTTAACCTCTTGAAAAAATCAGGGTGCCAAAGTTGAAATTCTGCGCCTTTATTGGTAGCGGTTGATTACTGCAAAATTAGATCATGACGAAAGCCTTTACTGCCTTGCCTTTCGCCAAATCTCACTTTCAATGTGTCCGCTGTTTATAAATCGGGGACCCCCTCGGTGTGACAGATCTATCTCAATCATTAATAATTACAAATACATTTTAATCGCTTTATTTTATGATTAGTGTCATGTTTTTTTATGACCAATATCATATAGTGGGAAGGGCAAATATAAAAAATAAATCGTGTTTTTGCCATATGAAGTGTGGATGCCAGAGACCACATTAAAAAACGGGTAATTTCAAAAAACTTTTAAAATGAAAAAAATCCTTGTACTCGTACTTAGTCTTATTGTTATCATTATGGCTTGTAAAAAAAGCAAGAATGTATCCAATGGCTCTCTGGCACTTGATAAAACAAGTTTTAGCCAGTATGAAGTTGCTACCTTAACTGCGAGCAATATTACTTTCTCCAAATCCACATATGATGGAACTTTTGGAGGGCAAGCTGTGAAACTTGGTGTTGTTGAAAATAAAGTTGGCTTTCTTATGCCTGAGTTAGCAGCGGGTAGTTATACCTTGCAAACAACGATTGAAGGAAAAGCATACACATTTACTATTAGTGTTACTTCATTACCTGCTATCAGCGATCCTAATCCTGTAATACAGACAGCTTTTTCTAATAACCTATCTGACAGCGTGTATTTAAATAAACTCGTATCAATTACCACAAATATGCCTGGAGCCGAAAATAGCCAGGCAAACGCCCAGGTATTAATGACTGCTTACAATAATTTCAATAACCAATTAAAAACAGCCACAGATGATGAAAAGATGCAACTGGCAAAGTTTATAGCAGCTAATCCTGACATCTTTTCACCATTTGAGGATATATCCATTTATAAGGACTCTTTAAGCTTGTATAAAATTACAGCATCATCCACTACTCCAGAAATTAAACTTAGTGACTTTGACGCGGGCGTTAAAATAAGAGTAACAAAATTGCTTATTTCTTCTGTTGTTACGATAGCTTTAGGTGCTTCAACTGGTGGAATAGCATTCGCTGCTGGTGCTATAATAACTATTCGTTGCATGTATGATTTGGATGATTACTGTATAATAAACCTTGCCGAAATAGTTGATCGTATCGGTTCATTTTCATTGACTGCAAGTAAGGGTACCAGTTCAAATAATTTCACAAAAGGGAGACAATATAGTATTTATGTCAGGTCTGATTATAGAAATTTATATAGTGCTGATATTTCTTCTAATTCAACTGTTATTTCGAGCATTGTTAGCGGACTAAATTCGCTCCATAATATCTGGGATAAAATAAATAGTTATTTACCTGTTACAGTTTTAGGTGCAACAATAGTACCAAAATTAAATGGGGAATCAGTTGACTTAAGTAAAGTGACTACTTACGGTCAAAAAAATGAACCAGTTAGCACAGCATTTTTATCATTACAAGATATTTCCAATTCTAATGTTACCGCCACTGTGGATAATAGCGGAAGCGTATTAAAAGTCACCTTCAATACAACAGCCACTACAAACCAGGATTTTACGTACAATGTTGTATATACTAATCCGGATGCAGATAATTATAGCCAGTCTTTTAGCGGCACAGTAATAGTAAACACAGGACACACTATAGGTGAGAGTTTTGGAGGTGGTATAGTAGCCTACATACTACAATCCGGCGACCCAGGTTATAACGCGTCAGTGCAGCATGGATTAATAGCTGCACCGAGCGACCAAAGTACAGGAATAGGTTGGGGCTGTGATTCAACTACAAGTAGTGCTACTGGAACGGCAATTGGTACCGGACTATCCAATACTAACATTATAGTGTTTATGTGTGGCGTTGGTACTGCTGCATCTATCTGCAAAAATTATACTGGTGGTGGATATAATGACTGGTACCTGCCCAGTATATATGAATTAGAGACACTATATAATAATAAAACAACAATAGGTGGTTTTGCCAGTGCCTACTATTGGAGTTCCAGTGAAGGCGGCATGGACGCTTCGTATGGTCAGAATTTTGCCAATGGCGCCACGATCTACATTTACAAGTACTCTACTTACTCAGTTCGTGCAATTCGGACTTTTTAATGATTAAATCTTTTAAAAATATTTTTTTATTCGTGACACGTACGGTTTCAGGTAGATTAAAAATAAAATTTAAAAACTAACAATAAAAAATAATAATACATATGAAGCAGCTAAAACTACTTGCTATTTTATTTATTACTTTCTTTAATGCTCAACATGTGACTGCACAATGGGTTTGGGCGGATGTATTAAATAATGGTACTTCTGGTTATATGAATATTCTTTCATCTGCTACGGATGCAAGTGGGAATGTTTATATGGGGGGAAATTATTATCAAGGTGCCAATTTTGGAACAATTTATTTCCCTGTTAATTCTCAGCAATGTTTTTTTTTAACAAAAGTTGATCCAAATGGAACTATTTTATGGGCAAAACATTTTGGCGGCGTCCATGGGGGACAATTAACTTCCATCTCAACAGATGCTGCCGGAAATGTTTTTATTGCAGGGGGTTTCAATGATTCTGCATTACAATTAGGTAGTGTAACTTTAAGAAATTGGCTACCTGGATCATTCAATAACAATATGTTTATTGCAAAACTTGACCCATCAGGTAATACAATTTGGGCAGAAGACGCCATAGCAAATGGCGTTAATTCAATAAAAACCGATGCATCTGGAAATGTTATTGTAGCTGGAAGTTATCAGGTAGGTGCAGCACCTACTTTTGGGACTATTACTATACCAATAGGACTGGTAAGTCCTATGTTTATTGTAAAGTATAATTCCAGTGGTAGTGTAGTATGGGCAAAAAGTCAAAACTATATTACTGTCCCTGGACCACCTTATAACATATTGGTAACCGGTGGTTTGTTGGCGACGCCATCCGCAAGATGTTTAACCACAGATGCAAGTGGCAATTTTTTTATATATGGTACCTATTCAGGCACTTTTACAATTGGGACTACAACTTTAAATAGTAGAATGGGTAGTACAGATTTATGTTTAATAAAGTATAATTCCGCCGGTAATGTATTATGGGCGAAAAGCATAGGAGGTACTTGGGGTGAAACCACAAATGATATTGCTACAGACGCTTCTGGAAATGTATTTATTTCTGGGTCAACTAATAGTTTGATATGTGGTTTTGACGGTGATTCTGTAGTAAATTTTGGGGGTTGTTCTAATGGTCAGCCTTTTTATGAACAGTTTATCGCAAAATATGATGCTACAGGTAATGTGTTATGGGTAAATATTGGGCGGCACCATTGTAATCCTGTAAATTTCATAGTAACTGATGCATTGGGTAATGTTTACCTTCTTGTCTCATATCCATACTTTCCTAGTTATTATTCAGGCGGTGGTAGTAGTTTAACTAACCCTTATTTAGAAAAATATAGTCCAACAGGGACATTATTGTGGGGAGTACACCCCACTGAACTTTATGGCGCATCCTTAGCAATAGATGCAACTGGGAATCTATTTATTATGGGAGGATTCGACTCTGTAATGTTAACTCTAAATAGTAGTTTTAGACTTATTAATAGCACTTATTTGAAAGATTGGTATATAGCTAAATATAATGGAGCTGGTAATTATACACCTATCATTACTAATGAAAATAGTAAGCTTGTGCTTTACCCAAACCCTACCAGCGATGAAATTACCATAAAATGTAACAAGCCTGAGGATATCTCTACCATACAGATATATGATATGCTGGGCAGGCAGGTATATGATTACCAGCCACAAGCTGTAGTTGACCAATCCATAAACATAAAATTACCACCTACTTTGTCAGACGGCATGTATTACCTCCGCATAATGGGTAGTAATAATTCAGGGTGCGTTCGTTTTGTGGTTAAGAGGTAGCTATTGTGCCTTCTGTACCAGCAGTCGCTATAGTGGTCCGTTGGTATTTTAAGAGCAAAAGGCAACATCAGAAGATATTCACGGGTTTCTGTATAATGATACCTTCAAGTATTGTGGAATAATAGAGGTCAACGTGGACAGTTATTTTTAGAAAAAAGTCACTAAGTAATATTATGCAATGACTTTTCTACTTTCTTCTATTACTCCTGTTATTATTTTCCTATTCCTGGTATATCATAGGGATCACATAAATGTACCCATAAAATTATTGATATATTGCTTCCTTGGAGGTTTCCTTGCTTATTTTTCGGCCTTTATTTTTGAGTTGATAGGAATGATTTTTATAAATCAAATCAGCAATCATTTTCTAAACACTTTTGGCAGATCTTTTTTGAATGCCGCCTTACCTGAAGAATTGGCTAAATTTTCAATTCTTTATTTAATCATTTGGAAGAAAAATAGTTTTGATCACTATTATAGCGGTATAATTTATGCTGTTTTTGTTTCATTAGGTTTAGCGTTAATTGAAAACATAACTTATTTATATCAGCACGGTTTAAACATTGCTGTCACAAGGGCAGTATTAGCGGTACCTATGCACGGTTTTTGCGCGGTTATAATGGGCTATTATTTTTCCAAAGCAAAATTCGGAACACCAGAAGAAAGGAGAAAATATCTTAGAAAAAGCTTTTTTATTCCTATCATTTTTCATGGATCTTATGACTTTCCTTTGATGTATTTAAGAATTACAGACGACCCATTACTATTATTTTTTCTGATAATATTTTTTGCAATAACAGTAATTGAATTTTGGCGACTTGGAATAAAGGATATTAAATTACTTACAAATAGGTGAATAAGAATTACCTAATAGTCATACTATTTTGTTTATCACCCCTGGAAGAACTTCTCTTGTGTTGTAGTGCTAAAGATGGTTTTTGCATGGTCTTTATTAGTAGGGCAATATCTATCACAAGGTCAGACAAAAAGATTCATAGTTTCTTATGTTTATGGGGCTGTCCAGCTTATCTGAAAGTTTAATAGTGTTATATTTGCCTTTGAAAATAATTTAAAGAAAGTAAAAATTATTAGCTAACCCGTCCCCTGTGCCGTCCCCAATGACACAAAAAAACGCTGAAAGCCACTGCTGTCAACGTTCTTCATTTTTAATAAATAGTCCCTTTCAGGGGTTCAGGGGTAATGTTCCATTCACCCACTCATCATCGAACTTTGTGTTGTATTTGCGGTAAAAGTTCAGGGCGGGTTCGTTCCAGTTGAGGACCTGCCATACCATGCCTCTGAAGTTTCTGTCTTTTGTTTCCTGAATTAATGCATCCATAAGTCTGCTTCCGATGCCACGGCCACGGGCGGGCTCGGTTACCAGTATATCTTCGAGATACATTCTCTGGCCTTTCCAGGTGGAATAACGGATATAGTAGAGTGCAAAACCGAGAATGATACCGTTTTCCTCAGCCACAAAAGCCCACCATACCGGGTTAGCCCCAAAACCGCTTTCTATGAAATGCTCCATTGAAACGGTTACTTCGTGGGGAGCGCGCTCATATACGGCCAGCTCATATACCAATTCCATCATTCGCGGGCAGTCATTTGCTGTTGCTTTCCTGATAATAATTTCTGCGGGCATGATTCTTTAACTTTCTGTATGCAATACTAATGGGTAGCGGACGTTTATCCAAATAATTGATTAATGGCTCAATGACTGAATTGCTCAATTACTCAATGGTTGTGCCAAATTTGCGTTAAACCGAGGTGCAATAAAGTAACGGGAATCGAAATTGTAATAAATTTAAGTCAATTATAAAAAACAGGCACATATACATGAATACACAAGGCGAAATACTATGGGTGGATGACGAGATAGATTCATTGAAGTCCCAGATACTTTTTTTGAAAAACAAAGGATACACAGTAACTCCACTTTCAAATGGTTATGATGCGCTTGAACTGCTGAAGGAAAAAATTGTAGACGTTGTGCTGCTTGATGAAAGCATGCCCGGTCTTACCGGCCTGGAAACACTTACCAGGATAAAAGAAATGCAGCCACAATTGCCGGTGGTGATGATAACAAAGAACGAGGCTGAGAATATAATGGAGGACGCGCTGGGTGCTCAGATCACTGATTACCTGATAAAGCCTGTGAACCCCAATCAGGTATTATTGTCGCTGAAAAAAATAATGGACGGCAAGCGGCTGGTATCTGAGAAGACTACTGTAGAATATCAAAAGGATTTCAGGAACCTGTTTATGGCACTGAGCAATAATCCGAACCATGAGGAGTGGAAGGAGCTATACAAGAAACTGGTATACTGGGAACTGGAGATGGGCAAGAGTGACAGCGAGGAAATGATGGAAATACTGCAAAGCCAGAAACAGGAAGCGAATACGGAATTCTTCAAATACATCAGTAAGAATTATGCTAACTGGATAAAGGATAATGGTAAGACGGGGCCGCTGTTATCTCACCGGGTGTTTGAGAAGAAAATAGCTCCGTTCCTGAAGCAGGGAAAGCCAACTGTGCTGGTGGTAATTGATAATTTAAGACTTGACCACTGGAAGGCGTTTCAACCCATTATTACAGAGTCATTCCGGATTTTAGAAGACGACCTGTTTTACAGCATATTGCCTACTGCAACGCAGTATTGCCGCAATGCAATTTTCGCGGGAATGCTGCCGATAGATATTGAGCAGCACTTTCCGGTGGAATGGAAAAATGATGATGAGGAAGGCGGTAAGAATTTGTATGAAGAATACTTCCTGAGGAACCAGTTGAAGCATCTGAAACTGGATAACCTGAAAACGCAGTACATAAAGATCACTAATAACGATGACGCCAAAAACATGGAAGACAATATTCATAATTGCCTTTCAAACGACCTGACGGTTATTGTTTACAACTTTGTCGATATGCTGTCGCATGCGCGCACAGAGATGGAGGTGCTGAAGGAACTGGCGGGTGATGAGGTTTCCTATCGCTCACTTGCTGTAAGCTGGTTTGAGCATTCGCCCTTGCACAGGGCTTTGAAAAAGATAGCCGATAAAGGGATACAGTTAATGCTTACCACTGACCATGGCAGCGTGCGTGTGAAGACACCAAGCAAGTGCATAGGCGACCGCGCCACTACCACCAATCTGCGCTACAAGCATGGCCGCAACCTGCAGTATGAGGAAAAAGACGTGCTTGCATTCCGCGACCCGAAGTTTGCGGGATTACCAAGGCCTAATGTAAGTTCCACTTTCATTTTTGCTAAGGGGGATGTTTTCCTTTGCTATCCAAACAACTACAACCACTTTGTGAACTATTATAAGAATACCTTTCAGCATGGAGGGGTGTCGCTGGAGGAGATGATTATTCCGGTGGTGAGGATGGAGAGTAAGTAGTAACACCCCTGACCCCTGAAGGGGACCACGAAATGAATTGTTGTTCAAGCCCTCTTCTTTTGCTTTTCAATTGAGCGAAATTGTTTTGTGCTTTCACTTAAATATGTTTGATTCGTTCATTTGTTTCAACATGCCACCAACAATTTTATCAATCGGAAGGGTGAAAGTGTCTTTTGAGACATCTTTTATGTCCATCCAGAAGGTGCGCTCGTTTGGTATGTGGTTGATGAGTACTTCGGGGATTTTATCAGAGGATACCCAATAATAAATACTGATGACCTGGGAGTTGTCGTAGGCGGATGCCTGGAAGAAGTCGGTGGTGTAGCAATGGCTGAGGATATTGATATCGAGGTCCAGTTCTTCTTTCCATTCACGTTTCAGGCAATCGGCAATTCCTTCACCATAGTGGAGGCCGCCACCGGGGAATTTTGTAATGAGCTTTTCGCGGATGAGTTCTTCGTTTATAAGTATTTTGCCCTTGTGGAGCAGGATGCCATAAACGCGGATGTTGAAGCGGTTTTCCATTAGGAGTCAAAGATAAAACAAGGTTATTTGGGTTTGGATGGTTTTCTTTATCTTTATGCAAAGCATTAGCATGGGGAAAAAAGTGTTTTCAATGAAGAAAGGGACAGTTTCGTTTGCCATACCGGGTAGAGAACTAAGCATTGTTGAATTCAGAAAATGGATTGCTGATGCGGAGCTATTACCAACTACATCATTGGAAGATGCTAAATCAATATGGGCAGCCAAAAGAAAGCAATTGCAAAAGAAAGCTGGATTTTAAATTTCACAATTGCCTTTAAAAAAACTGGTGAGTGTTGCTCCTTTAATAAAGTCCTTCATCTTCATTTTCCTCTTTGCCTTTTCATTTGTTAACTCAAAGTAAAACCAACACTGTTCAATTCGAAGTTTAAAGAATTTCTGTTTTTTAGTAGTTTTAACGTATGACATAGGATGGACATCAACTATCCAAAAACTCTTTGGTGAAGTATCAATGATCACTTTGCCTGTATTAATATCTATTAGTCGGGGTCCATTCTTATGGTCGTATAGATTGTTTATTAATTTGCACGAGATAAGGCCACTTGTAAAAACAGATGCGTAATCTTTTGCGTTAGGCCCAATAATAACCTTTATTGAATCGCAATCCACTAAGGAGTCAGTTTTTGATATGCATGTAGAATCAACGGAATATTTTCCTGGTTTGTACCAATATTTGATAAACATTTTATCATTGTACCTTTGTTGAAGGTCATAGGATTTGTAATCCCTTAATCTGTGTTTAACTCCATTGTGATCTTTCTCGATATAAGAATGATAGTTGCAGGAACTGGTTATCACGATGATTATAGTAACAAGTAGGCTATATAGTTTGGTTCTTTCCATATTGTCATTTTTACATCGGGTCCACATCAAAGATAACCTGGACGTTGGTATATCCGCGTTTGGAAAGGATGTTTGACCTTTCGGTTTTGATGAAGGCTTTTACGGAGTCGAGGGTTTTATTGTCGCGGGGGCATTTGATCCAGATCTCGTGGATGTAGAGATTGCGGACACGGGCGACCAGGGCTGGGGCCGGACCCTGCACGATTATGCCGCTAACTGATTTTAATGCCTCGGCCATGAGGGTGGCGGCGGCAATGGCTTTGGGTTCGTCCTGGTGTTTGAAGATAATTTTTATCAGGCGGCTGTAAGGCGGATACCCAAAGTGTTCGCGGTACCTGATCTCGCTGGTGTAGAATGCATGTACATCATGGTCTTTAACCCATTGCAATACCGGATGCTGCAGGTTGTAAGCCTGGATGAGCACACGGCCTGCACCGTCAACCCGGCCTGCCCTGCCACTTACCTGCTCCATAAGCTGGAAGGCGCGTTCGTTCACGCGGAAGTCGGGATAGCTGAGGAGGCTGTCAGCGTTTAATATGCCTACCAGTGATACCGAGGCAAAGTCCAGGCCTTTTACTACCATTTGTGTGCCTACCAGGATATCTACTTTACGTTTTTCCAGTTGGTCGAGCAGTTCCTTCATGCTGTGCTTGCCCCTCATGCTGTCTACATCCATGCGGGCTACACGGGCATCGGGGAAGACCTGTTGCACTTCTTCCTCTATTTTTTCGGTGCCGAAACTTTTACTGATAAGGCGGTTACTGCCGCATTGGGGGCAGGTGTGTACTATAGCTGATTTTAGTCCGCAATAGTGGCAATGCAGTTTATCAGTGCTCTTGTGATAGGTAAGCGATACAGAGCAGTTCTTGCATTGGGGCACCCATCCGCACACGGTGCATAACTGGAAGGGGGCATAGCCTCGACGGTTCTGGAAGAGTATCACCTGCTTGCGTTGCTGCAATGCTTCGAGCATGGCTTTCTGCAATTCGGGAGTGAGCATCTTTACACCCAACTGCTTTACGGTTTCCAGCGATTTGGCGTTGATGATCTCTATTACCGGCATCTTTACGCCGAGGTAGCGGTCTTTGAGCGCTACATAAGCATACTTGTGGTGTTGTACATTGAACAGCGTTTCGACTGATGGCGTCGCAGAGCCAAGGATCACCTTTGCATCAAACAAACCGGCCAGATAAATTGCCGCATCACGGGCATGAAAACGTGGCGACGGGTCTTTTTGTTTGTAGGAGCTGTCGTGTTCTTCATCGGTGATGATGAGGCCGAGATCGGAGTAGGGAAGCCATAGGGCCGAGCGTGGTCCAGCTACGATTTTGTAATTTCCTTTCCGCACTTTTTCCCAGATCTCCACGCGTTCGTTGTTACTGAAGTGGGAATGGTAAACTCCGAGGATATCGCCGAAATAGGCATGGAGGCGGCTAACGAGTTGGGTAGTGAGGCCTATCTCAGGCACCATGAGTATTGCCTGCTTGCCTGCTGCAAGGCATTCTTTTATTTTATGAATATAGAGCAGGGTTTTGCCGCTGCCGGTGACGCCATGGAGTACGGCAACATTCTTATTTTTCAGGCCTTCGTTCAGCTCGTCGTAGGCGGTTTGCTGGGCGGGGGTGAAGACAATTTCCTTAGCCTCTTTGCCGGGTTTATAAATGAGTCGGTCTACATTTTTTTCTTCGATAATGAATATCTCTTTGTCTGCAAGGGCTTTTGCCTGCGCGGTGGAGGCATTGGCGCGGTCGAGGAGGTCGTTCAGCTTTACGATACCCTGCTTCATGGATAGTTCGATGTATGCCATCAAAAGTTCCAGTTGTTTAGGGGCTTTTTCGAGCTTTTTGAACAGGTCCATCAGTTCTTTTTCGTCTTCATATTGTTTGGATAGGGTAACTATTTTTTCCCTTCGGGGGCGATACGCGGTTTCGAGGTTTTCATTGATCCGGACCACTTCATGCTCGAGCAGCTCATTGAGTACTGATGCAAAATGGTGCATGCCTGTTAATTCACGAAGTTCGCTGATGGTAAGTTCTTTGCGCATTTGCAGAGCCTCGGTAGCGGGAAAGGCTTCATTGCTCCATTGATATGCCTGGTGATCGTCGCCAATCCATTCAAGGCGGGTTTCACCCATCATTTTCAGGTGGGCGGGGAGGGCGGCCTGCATTACCTCGCCGGGGGCGGCCAGGTAGTATTGCGTTATCCAGCGCCAGAACTGCAGCTGTTTATCATTTACCACCGGGTCCTCATCAATTATCCCACGTATGGGCTTGACCATGTATGCCTCCGGCTTCTCGTTGTGTAAGCGTTCTATGATACCGGCATATTGTTTGTTCTTACCTAAAGTCACCTCTACCCGCATACCGGGGCGCACCTGGTCCTGCAACCCGAACGGGACACCGTACGTAAGGAGTTGTGGCAGATTGAGCGGGAGGATGATGTCGGCGAACATAAGTGCAAGATAGGTGTTTGGTTAATTGGTTGAATGGTTGTTTAGTTGATAAGTTGATAGATTGATAAGTTGATAGGTTGATATGTTGAATTGTTGTTGATATGGGGACACTTGTAGATGCTTTGCCGGAATACTGCTATTATTTCCGCGACAGGCAACCATTTGCCCACAATCAGCATACTTTATATCACCCCACTGCTTCATGAAAGGTTTTTTTAAATAAGTTGTCGCACCCAAGATTATGTTAAAATAATACGTCTTTTATGTAGTCCAATGAGTACCTTTAGTATATATAATATGCCTTATGAAGCACTTAATACTCCTACTTATTTTCCTTCCCTTATTTTTAGATGCGCAGTATATTATCAGGTTTGCAGGTAATGATACATGTGGTTATAGCGGTGATGGCGGACCTGCTATTAATGCTATGTTGTCAAGTCCGGAGGGCATTTATACCGATAAAGCAGGGAATATTTATTTCGCTGAATGGGGAACCGGCCATATCAGAAAAGTGAATCCGGCCGGAATTATTTCCACCATAGCTGGTAATGCATCAGGTATTCATAGCGGGGATGGTGGTCCAGCTACAGCAGCCGGGCTTAATCAGCCTGTAAGTGTAGCTGTGGATAAGTTTGGCAATGTATATATAGCAGAAAAATTTTCATATATAAGGAAGGTAGACAGCACTGGCATTATCACTACCTATGCAGGCAATGGAATGTTTTCTTATGGGGGAGATGGAGGACAGGCTACTGCGGCATCCTTTGGTATGCTGAGTGGTTTAGCGGTTGATACTTCTGGAAATGTTTACATTGCTGAGCCCATGGACAATCGTATAAGAATAATTAATTCTGCTGGTGTTATCACAACATTTGCAGGGGATGGATCATTATGGTATGGTGGCGATGGAGGACCTGCTAGATTTGCACAGCTCGCTAGTGTCATGTCACGCATGAATTGACGGATAAAGTTTTAATAATTTCACCCTTGCATCCTCACAGGTGAAGTGCCATTTTATTTTGGCTTCCTTATTGTTCCGGTGAGTTTGCCATGCACCTGCTTCTGATTTCATTT
>CAIMDZ010000049.1 GCA_903839875.1 uncultured Bacteroidota bacterium | reverse complement strand
TGATACTACTATGCTACGAGCGATTTTAAGAATAAGCAAATCAAAACTTAAAATGGAAATGCTATTGTTTGATTTTCAAAAAGATGATTACATAATATACAACAATAGGTATTTAATTAAGGAGGAAGCAGTAGTAATGTTTATTGATTTCATGTTTGAAAAGTATTTGAAAAGACAAATCAAAAACTACAAAAGGCTGATAAAAAATAAAAAGTGAAATGGGATATGATATTGATAAAATGAACGGCTTAAAGAAAAAGCGAAGCGAATTATATAAAAAAATGTGGCTGGAGAAGGATAGTTTAAAGAAAAGAAAATTACAGGCAGAAATAAAGATATTGGATTTAAAGATGGCAATAGAAAAAATGAAGCAATAGAAAATAACCCACGACAACGAGCGTGGCAGTTAATAGTTCTGTAAAACACTATAAAAATTAAGGCTCTAATCAATTACATCTGTGATTGAAATGATTGTCCTATACCAATACTACTAGACCTAATGAGTAACTATACCTATGAAATAAACGAACACCAAAAAAAGATACTTAATGAAGTATCCCTGTTGCCAACTGAAAACATGTATTATATTGTCGTCCAACAAAACATAAAGGGGTCAAACTTTTCGTTAAACGAACTAAAAAAGCATATCCGAAGAAGTACGAAAGAATATGTGAAAAGAAGAAACCCGCAGGGCTACTATTCAGGTAAAGAAAATGATTTGATAAAGTACATATCCATATTTGAAACCACCCATGATTTCTTTATGTCCCAGCATACAACCAGCATTGTTAAAACCGATTTTTATTCAGGATTTCATTTTCATTTATTTATTACTGGCGTTAATGAGGACTATATTAATCAACTTACCTACCAATTAAATTCACAAAAAAATAAGCGGGGTTGTGTTTCAAAGATTGATGGGGTTAAGAAAGAAAAATTAGACCATGACTTTATATTATATCACACTAAACAAATGATGTTTAGGTACTCACCACAATTAATATTAAAGAACTAAAATGAGTTGTTATATACCTGTCGGCAAACATATTCTTATCACTAATTGCCGATAGGTACTCATCAGGTTTTCTACTGTTAATGGTTTCTTTTCCACCTTTAATATTTCAACGGCTAATTTCAGCAACTCAATTCTAATATTCTCGGTCACAATCATAAACTATATATTTCAAAATAACAGTTCAAAATTTCACCCGTTTTTACCCGACAATAGAAAGTATCAGTTTACGACCAGACAAGCCCATTTTGAAAGAAAATGCGTTTAACACGCATTTTTTAAACAATCTAACACACACTTAAAGATTTATTCCCGCTGGACGATAAAAAGTCCGCTGAAAACGGCATCACTACTGATAAGCGGCCCATACCCTCATAGATCCGACCAATACTATGTATAGGTCAAAAGAATGGATTTTCCTTGGTGGAGTGGCAATTTATCCGTCCTTTAGCCATCTAAAATAAATTGTATGACTAAAAAGAAGAGTGAAAAGAAGGTGGCTGAAGCAGCACCAACAAAAAAGGTAATGGTAAATATCTTTAGTTCTAATTATCATAGGTATCGCCATTGGATCCGTGAGATATTAGGCGAAGCATTGGCGAAGGGAAAATTTCGCTTTGTGAAAGATAAGATCGGATACACCGGCAAAATTGCTGTTGAAAAAACAGAAGTGGAAAAGGCTAAAAAAGTATTGGCTGATTACAAACTGAAAAACAAAGATACAGTTGATATGTGGTGGTAGTCCGTCCCCATTTTTAATATAAAAAACCCAACCCGTTTACAGGTTGGGTTTTTTTATTTTTTTATTAAAATTTAGTAGGTTAATAATAGCCTATCGGAAACTAATTCCTTTTCTAAAGTTTGTCCTTCTACCTCAATATTTTTCTTTTCCTCAAGGTACATCAGCCGCTTGTTGACCTTGCCACATACTACAAGGTGCAATCAGTTCTCAAAAAGAAAGCGGTAAAAGTGTATTACCCTGAACTGGCTTTTTTTACCTATCGGGGACTTGTTAAGTGCGGCACATGCAAACGGGGCTATTCTCCCTACCTTCAAAAAGGTATTAATTACTATCGCTCCCGATGTCAAAAGGGCTGCCCTAATCCTCTAAAGCATATTAATGACAAATTCATTACCGGAGAGGTGCAGAAAATTCTTGACCGCATCCATTTTACCGAACTCGAAATTTCAGCTATTGAAGCGAACGCATGGAAGGAACTGGACAAGCTGACTGGCAAAAGAAATAAGCAAGTCGAAGATTTGCGATTACAGAAAAACAAGGTTGCTGAAAACTTAGACTTTCTCACTAAGGACAAATTAAACCTTTTGCGTACACCTAAGCAACACATTCAGGGATTTTTTGTAAATATTAGAACAAAGAACCTGCCTGTATGGATGAACATTATTACTGCACTCAATGTACTGTCAGGCCTGCTGTTAATACTGCTGCTGTATAACAGCTCTGGTGGCGAATGGTTTTCCTCTAACTATGGTATCGGTATTTCTATCGGCTCTGTTGCGGCCATAGCAGCCTATCTGATAGGGTTTATAGTTATCACGCCAACTTCCAATAAAATGAATAGCATCGCAAAGGCTATGCAGCGGCAGGTGGCCCGCCCACTCAGGTACAGGGGCAACAATTAGCATCTTTGCGTGCTAAAATGGGAAAGGGAATAGTGCTTGTGGCATGGTGCCTGACAGCTTCGGTAATCTTTATGAGTATCGCCAAGTATCTCAGGTATCTCTAGATACAAGAAGGCTATTTTTTTATCATTCAATTCTTGGATACCAACTTAATGAAGTGTTTAGAGACAAGTCAACAATTCATCAAAACCCTATCCTTCAATAATCTAAATCCCTATCGTAGTACGGAACACCTTTTGTTAACAATAGCAACTACGAATGGATTTTTTGTTTATCTTTATTTCCTGTCATTTATTTATAATCAAAACAAAAAATCATGAAACAAACACTTATTATTTTATTCCTGGCTTTAGCCACAGCAGCACATGCACAGAACTACAAAACTTTTAAAGGATGCCCGGTAGGAGGCAAACCGAAATCGCACGATGACAGTATGAAAAACCGGTACGTAATTAATGACCATTACATTGCAGTTGACTTTAAAGAGCTTTTCAAATTGAGACGTGACGACGGTATGCCCGCAAAGAATGTAAAATTCAGGGGGTATTGCCTGCTGGTGAAAGACGGCGGCCATGAAACATGCAATTGCCAGGAAATGACAGATAAAACAATGTGGGATACCCATATTGAAATAGTGGAGAGCAATAGCGTGGACCAGGTGAATACAAATGCCATAGTATGCGAGGTGAACAGCCGTATACGCGATATAATGGATAAACAAGGTGTGGACTGGTCTACAAAAGCATTGAAAGCCACCATGGAGGGCCATATGGTGGAAATAGGCGGATATGGATTCTTTGACAGTAAGCATCATTGGCCAAACAGTGTGGTTGATAATCCCAATGGCGGTAATTTATGGAGGCACACTACTTTCGAGGTGCATCCTGTTACCTGCATCAAAATCCTGGATTGAGTTTTTTTGTACAATTTAGATATTGGTGTTTAACTATCTTTTACAAGAGTTTGGCAGGAGCAGGCGATGATAAATAAAATACAAAACAACCCTATTGTAGCCTACGCGCAGGTGAACCATATTGTGCACATGCAGTTTTAGTTATAGCCCGCTGTTTTGTCCTGGCGGCAGGCTCTTAGCGGCTGGTTTTGCTAATTCCTTTTTTGCTTGATACAACCTATGAGAATGCATACAGCGGCAGAGGTAACGCAAGGTATTCCATCGGGAATTTCAATGGTGCAATTGAGGATCTTACAACGGTAATTCGGATGAACCCTGAGCGGGTCAATGCATATTCCACCCGCGGACTTGCCAAAAAGGGGAAGAAAGACTACCGGGGCGCGATAGAAGACCTGACTACAGCCATCAGGAAGGACGTTAAGAACGCCCACAATTATTACAACCGTGGAATAGTAGCGCTTGATATGGAAGAACCTCTTAACGCGGTTAACGATCTGTACAAGGCAATAGAACTGGCCCCAGACTTCAAAGAAGCCTGGTTTTACAGGGGTTATGCAAGACATCAGCTTAAAGACTACGCTCATGCTATCGTTGATCTGTCGAAAGCGATACAGCTTGATGTCAAATATCATGAAGCATATTTTTACAGGGGATGGGACGAGATATTGTCTGGTAAAAAGGAATCAGGGTGTGCAGATATGACGATGGCAAAAGAAATGGGTAGCCCGGATGAAGCCGATGCAATAAAGCAATTTTGTAAATAACTTTGGCCCATGAAGCAGTTGGTTTTCCTGCTTAAGAACCTACTAACAACGGGTATCGCGCTGGTTTGGCTTATTAACGGCCTTTTCTGCAAAGCGCTGCACCTTGTTCCCCGGCACCAGGCGATCATTGGCAGAATTCTTGGCGCTGCTCATTCAGCCATTTTGACAAACGCAATTGGTGTTTCAGAAATGTTGATGGCAGTCTGGATACTGACTAAAATAAAGCCACGACTGTGTGCCATAGCCCAGATCATAATTATTGCAGCCATGAACATTATTGAATTCGTTATGGCGCCCGACCTTCTTTTGTTTGGACGTCTGAATATAGTGGTAGCTACCTTTTTGATTATGTTGATTCTACTCAATGAATTTATAATCAGAGAACCAACTGTGAACAAACATTAATATCTTGTGGCACATACGTTATGTTATCCTTCTTAAAAAACCATCCTTTTGCAGTTGAAACTTTTTTTGAAACTTCACTGGTGCTAACATATGCTGTGGCGAAAGATGAATTAATAAAGTTGACCCCTGAATGTTTATCACTCGATACATTTGATGACAAATGGGCTTTCATAGCAGTAGCAATGGTCAAGACAAAAGATCTGCGTCCCAAAGGTTTCCCCAGGTTTATGGGCAATAATTTCTATCTTACAGGATATCGCATCTTTGTAAAATATACCACCAATGAAGGCAAAAGATTAAGAGGGTTGTATATTATTAAATCGGAAACAGACAAAAAGAAAATGTCGCTTTTCGGCAATTTGTTTACGCACTATAATTATGGAACTACTGACATCGTTTTCAGGAAGGAAGCCGGAAACTTAACTGTTCAGTCTATAAAGTCTGAACTTGATATTGCTGTGAATATGGATAATGAACAGGCTTCACTGCCTCCCCGGTCACCTTTCCGCGACTGGAAAGAAGCAAGGCGGTTTGCGGGCCCTTTACCATTTACATTTACCTGCAACCATAAGACCAAAGAAGTATTGATCATCGAAGGCGTGCGCGAAGACTGGATACCAAAGGGAGTTGAAGTAATCAGGTCCCATGCAGGATTTATAGATCAGTTTCATTTCCGGAGCATTGTTTTGGCGAATGCGTTTATCATAAGCGACATTCCTTACTATTGGAAAAAAGGTAAAACAGAAATATGGAAGTGATAACCAGGAAACCTTTTCAAGGGGTTACTAATATAGTCAGGTTCAACCGGCATTTTTATTTCCTGTTCCTGGCTGTAGTTGGTATATTGGCTTTATTGACTCAGTTTGTTCCATCTCCAATGAAATTGGTAATTTCAATGGGAATTCTTCTGATGGTTTTAGGTATGCTTCTTTCATTGGCTGTGTCCTATTACATCTACGATTGCTCCAAACTATATAAACTCGATTGGCTCCATAAAGTTGAAATACCGGAAACTGCGGAAATCGCAAATATCAATGCAGGGTTTGATGAAACAAGTATCCTTCTCGCTCATAAATTCGATGCAGCACATATTGCAGCCTATGATTTTTATGACCCGGCGAAACATACTGAAATTGCAATCACACGTGCCAGGAAGGCCTATGCGCCCTGGCCCCGTACAATTGCAATTAACACCTCAGATGTGCCATTCAAGCCTGGTTCATTTGATGTTATTTTCGCGATACTGACCGTACATGAAATAAGAGATACCACTGAACGGATAAAATTTTTCAGCGCGCTCAGGCTTGCACTGAAGCCCGGAGGAAAGATCATTGTATTGGAGCACCAAAGAAATTTCGCAAACTTTGTAGCCTATAATATTGGGTTCTTCCATTTTTTTTCAAAAAAAGAATGGAAGAAAACTTTTAGCTCATCAGGTTTGTCGGTTACAAATGAATTTTCAATTACTCCTTTTGTTAGCACCTTTATACTACAATAAATGGAACTACATCTTAAAATTACCGGATTCCTCCTAATGGCACTTGCAGTGATGCACATTTTTTTGCCAGGCTACTTTAACTGGAAAAAAGAACTTGCATCCTTAACCCTGCTTAACAGGCAACTGATGTATGTGCATATGTTTTTTGTGGCATTTGTGATATTATTAATGGGGATATTATGCATATGCTGCCCGGCAGATTTAATGCATACCGGCCTTGGCCGCATCATATCGTTTGGGTTGTTTGTTTTCTGGGGGTGCAGGCTTGTGTTTCAGTTCCTGGTCTATTCACCTGAATTATGGAAAGGGAAATTATTCGAAACATTCATCCATGTATTATTTTCTATGTTATGGGCCTATTTTAGCATAGTATTCTTCCTTGTTGCTATTAATTTTCAGCATGTCTGAATATTGGGAAGAATGCCCGTCTGGCTCTTCATATAAAAAGCAAAGCCCCGAAATCGGGGCTTTGAAATGATGAAATATTTAATAAGCTTAGATAACTTTTACATTAACAGCATTTAAACCTTTTTTACCATTTTGAACTTCATAAGAAACTTTGTCATTTTCACGTATCTCGTCATAAAGACCGGAAACATGGACAAAAATATCTTCGCCGCCGTTTGACGGGGTAATGAAACCAAATCCTTTAGTTCCATTAAAAAACTTTACTGTACCTTCTTGCATTTCAAATAAATTGTTTAATTATAAAAAGCAAATGTACCGTATTTAATTTTAAACAAATCACAAATATTTGTTACAGTATATTTAGCATAATAATAGTTGCCTTTTTAGGTGCAAAAATGATTACCTTTAGGTAGTTCATATATTTCTAAGCTTTCCATATTTTGTAAATTATGCTTATCACACAAGAGTTAAAAAGTAAATTCAACGCTTCCTTTTCAAGAATAATGAGACAGGTAGCACCTGAATTACAAAAAAAATGGGATGGCAACATTGAATGGAAAGATGATAAATCGTACCCCCACATCCAGCCCGAAATAATAAAGGAATTGCCATCAGGTGCAAAGGCTGCCTATGTAACCCTGCTAAATAAACTGAGCAGAGGACAAATTTAGTCACAATAAGTATTCTTTCAACTTTTCACTAAGAGCATTAATAAAAAAGTAAAAATGTCAACAGAAAACCTTGTTTTCAGGAAAATAAAGGAAATAAGCGCCCGTGGAATTCACCCAAGGCCCCCGGTAAATACAAGTGAACTTGCAAGTGAATTATTGGTAACCACAGAAAGCCTGATGCCTAGCCTCAGCCAGTTAAAACAATTAAGGTTAGTAAACTTCAGCGATCCAAAGGGCTCGACAATCCGGCTTACATTACTGGGGTCTGTGGTAAAAAGAGATAAATAGAGCAGGTTAGATCAAAGCAGAGCTGATTCACCCATAGCATATAACAGGATGAATCATTCCTCCTTTAAGACATTTCTTCATTTTACTAATAAAAGCCATAGTACGACTAAATTTATAAGGCTTAAAGCTTTCTTAGCTTTTATGGCTTCATCATAACCATGAAGTACCACCTGACATTCCCTGCAAAGACAAATGGGGTATACGCATGACTTTGACCGGAGCATATATTCTTTACATAAAAGTCCCGGTTTTCAACCTTCACACGAATCCACCTCCATTTGTCAACATTTCAACCAATCAACCTATCTTTGTATATATGACTACAGAAGTAAAACTGAAGAAACTACTTAATGAACGGATACTGATAATTGACGGTGCAATGGGTACAATGATACAGCGCCACAGATTAGAGGAGTCTGATTACCGGGGAGATCGTTTTAAGGACTGGCATAAAGATGTGAAAGGAAATAATGACTTGCTCTGCCTTACACGGCCAGACATCATAAAGGAGATACACAAACAATACCTGCAGGCAGGGGCAAACATACTTGAAACAAATACCTTCAATGCACAGGCCATATCACTGGCTGATTATGATATGCAGTCGCTTGCATATGAGGTGAACGTTGCGGCCGCAAAGTTGGCGAGGGAAGCCATTGCAGAATTTGCTGCCAGCCGCCAACTGCCAACTGTCAACTGCCAACTGTCAACTGACGACCTATTCGTGGCAGGCGCAATAGGCCCGATGAATAAAACTTTGTCACTATCACCGGATGTGAACAATCCGGGCTATCGTGCCGTAACATTCGATGAAGTGGCCGATGCCTATTATGAGCAGATAAAAGGGCTTGTGGATGGAGGTGTTGATGTGTTGCTGGTAGAAACTATTTTCGATACGCTGAATGCGAAAGCAGCAATCTATGCCATCAACAAATATTTCAGGGATACAAAGAAAGCAAAGCTACCCGTGATGATCTCCGGTACCATCACCGATGCATCAGGACGAACATTAAGTGGTCAAACTCTAGAGGCATTTTACATATCTATGATGCATGCAAACCCGCTGAGCATAGGGCTTAATTGTGCATTGGGCGCTCAGCAGATGCGGCCGCATATAGAGGAACTCTCTCAAATAGCTGCATGCTATGTAAGCGCCTACCCTAACGCAGGACTGCCAAATGCAATGGGTGAATATGACGAACGTCCGGAGCACACGGCTGCCATAATATCAGAATGGGCAAAAGAAGGCTGGGTGAACCTGGTAGGCGGTTGCTGCGGCACTACGCCGGAACATATTGCCGCCATCGCGAAAGCAATGAAAAACTTTGCGCCACGGAAGTTGCCGGAACTAGTGAGTAATTAAGTTAAAAGGTAAAACCTGCCCTGCCTACCGGTAGGCAGGTTGAAACGCTGAAAGTTGCAGGCTCATATGTGCACAAAAGATTTTTTACAACATTACTAACCTTAATTGTTATGAGATGCTTATGCCTTATCCTTTTTATTTTCACTGGCTCAATCACATTCGGTAAAGACGTTGTAAAACTATCCGGCAAGATTGATCATCCACTTTCTGACAGTGTATTGATCAGTTATAACGATAACAGGATCGCCTATTTTCCCAAAGAGTATTATGCACATGTGGATAAGAACGGTAATTTTTCAATTTCATTTCCGGTACCTGCCGGCATTTACATTCAGGCTGACCTGGTGCATGGCAGGAAAGTATCAGAGATGATACTTCATTCCGGCGACAGCCTGTACATGACTGCTGATGCTGCGCATTTCGATTCTACGGTTCATTATAAAGGCAGGGGCAGTGAAGTAGCAAATTTTGTTTGCCTGCATACTTTGGAAAGGGGCAGGATGAACAGATACACTATAAAAATTAAAGCAGCCATAAGCAAACCTTCCGGTGACTTTCTTAAAGAAATAGCTACTGAACGATTTGGTGAAGAAGGTTTTCTGAATTTACATAAAGCCGGATTGCCTCCTGGCTTTATCAGATACTGTACAGCTTACTTCCAATATTATAATTACTTTTTCACGCAGCAGTACCCGCAGGTGCATGAAATGATAAAGCGAAGAAAATATACCGACTCTATTCCGGAAGAAAATTTTAGGGTGCTTACAGAAATGCCTTACGTGTTTAATGATACTTTGTTACAGGTTCCTTCTTACCTGCTTTACCTCACGGGTGTCTTCGAGATAAAATTAAAAGCCGCAGGATATGGCGCATCCGGGAATGACCCTGATAAAATGAGACAGGTGGAAGACAGCATATACCGGCTTTGTTATAAAATACTGCCGCCGAAAAGCGCGGAATACTACATAGCCCAGAGCCTATATAGCAAAGTGAAATTCCAGGATGCAGCAAGAACGGACAGCTTGTTTAATACCTTCAAAAAACACTGGCCCGTAAGTGAATACCTTCCCTTGCTGAACAAACAGATTTCGATGGCTAAAAGACTGGCGAAAGGTCAGCCGGCTCCCGACTTCAGCATTATTACTCCCGAAGGTAAAAGCCTTAGACTATCTGATCTGAAAGGTAAGGTTGTGTATTTGAGTTTCTGGGCAAGCGGGTGTAAACAATGCGTTGGTGAAATGATCAATGAAAAGAGAATAAAGGGACAGCTAAAAAATACACAGGTTGAGTTTGTTTACCTGTCAATTGATGAAGACACGACAACCTCAAATCTGCTGGTCTCAAAATTTAATCTCGGGGGTATTTTTACGCATGCTAAAGGTGGCTGGTATGCCAAGGAGGTACAGCTATATGGAGTACAGGGCTTACCGGCGTATTTCCTCATTGACAAGGAAGGAAAATTCGCATTACAAAATACACCATCTCCAGGCGATCCAAAACAATTGATATCGGAAATTGAGCAATTAACCCGGTAAAACTTTCAAACTTTTATTGGTTATAATTAAACCTGAAACCAATGCCATGTATTGTTTGTAATTTAGCATTGGTCTGTGATTTAAGATACTTCCTGACCTTGGTAATAAATACATCCATACTTCTTCCCAGGAAATAATCATCCTTGCCCCACACGTTCATTAAGATCTCATCCCGTTTGAGTACGCGGTTTGCATTCATACATAAATACCTTACAAGATCTGCTTCCCGCTGTGTAAGCTGGTATTCTACCTTTTCATTTCCGAGAACAAGATTTGTATAATCAAAATCAAGGTCGCCTATTTTGAATATTAAAGGCCCGGTATCATCCTTTTTCTTGGTACGTTTCAGGAACACCTGGATACGTAACAATAACTCCTGCAAATTGTACGGCTTTGTAATATAATCATCTGCACCTGTTTCAAACCCTGCTATCTTATCATTATCCATGTTTTTGGATGAAAGCAGAATGATAGGAATATTCTCATTCTTTTTACGGATACTGTTAGCAAGTTCCATACCATCCTTTTTCCCGGGAAGCAGGATGTCGAGTAAACAGATGTCGTACATGTTCTTCATGAATTGTTGCCAGGCAACATCACCATCGGTACAATGAGTAACATCAAAATCCTGCTTATGCAAAAAATCTTTGACTACATACCCTAAAACCGGGTCATCTTCCACTAACAATATTTTTACTTTTGGTTGCATCATAAAATACAGTTAGACAAATATAATTATTTCTCCACCGCTAATATAATATTTCTATTGAGAATGGTAGCAGAAAATATTAAACTAATTACTCTTAAAATATTAATTTATTTAATTCTATCCGGATTCATAGCTATAAACGAGGCCCAATTATTCGTATTTTTTTTAGCTAATGTTTTGGGTTTTGTCTCTTTTGTAAGCGCAATTGTTCTTCCCTGGTAGTGGTGACAAAGGGCTACCGCCACGGCATCGGTGGCATCCATAAATCTGACATCCTCTGTAATATTGAGTGTATGGCCCAGCATTTTCCAAACCTGTTCTTTTGTAGCATTACCCCTTCCGGTAATAGATTGTTTTATTTTTCGCGGAGCGTATTCAACCGCATGAAGGCCGGAGGCCATGGCAGCAGCAATTGCCACACCCTGCGCCCTGCCCAGCTTTAGCATACTCTGCACATTTTTTCCAAAGAAAGGGGCTTCTATAGCAACGGCTACGGGCCGGTGAATTTTTATCAAACTTTCCATTTTTTTGAAGATAAGGTGAAGCCTTTCCGCATGATCCTTATGTTTGGAGAGCTGTAACACACCCATTTCTATTAATGTTACGTTACTTTTGTTAACAGAAATCAGGCCATACCCCATTACCAGGGTTCCGGGATCAATTCCGAGGATAATCTGTCCGAATGGATCACTGTGGGTGCTATCTTTCAAACAGTTTCTATAATTAATGAACAAAAATACCAAAATATGGCTGAATTACCTTGCTGGCGGAGCTTTTTCAATATTTCTGCTGTGGAGCATATACGGGCAGGTGATGAAGCAGGCAAACAGCATAAACAGCGACGCGTGGCAGCACCCCGGGCCATACTGGTTGCTATGGGCCTGCATTGCGCTTATGTTTGTGAACACTTCGCTTGAAGGGCTTAAATGGTATATGCTTACACGGTCGGTGGCTCCTATCAGTTATAAGAGGGCATTTTCCAGCTATCTTGCCGGAGTAGCTTTTGCGATCATTACCCCAAATAGAATAGGTGAATATCCCGGCCGCATTCTATACCTTGGTAAAGGCAATACCTCCAGGTACATTAACGTCTCCATATTGGGTATTACGGCCCAATTGTGGAGCGTTTATTTTTTTGGGCTGTTGGGTTTAATATATTATAATATTGCCTTCCCGGCGTTAATTGCCAGGGTGGCATTGGGGTTGTGCATTCTGGTGAACATTTTAGCTGCGGTATTATACCGGAAGTTTGATTACTGGTTGCCCTGGCTCGAAAAATTCCGTTGGCTGCAAAAGTTTACCTTGTATGGCAGACTGTTAACAAGGATCACGACAAAAAGGCAAATTTCGGTTTTAGGAATTTCTATTTTGCGCTTTGCAATTTTTACGGCACAATATTTGTTTTTATTAAAGTGGATGAATGTTGATGTTCCGTTCGCTGAAGGTTTTTGTATGGCTGCATTGTTTTTCTGGATCATGGCTATAATACCTTCAATAGCGCTTACAGAGCTTGGTATCAGAGGAAATGTCTGCATTTTTCTTTTCCGGCATTTTACCACAAATACCATAGGTATTATTACGGCCACAACCGGAATATGGTTATTGAATCTTATAATACCTGCAATTATTGGCAGTGTTTTGATAATCAGGATGAGATTAATAAGTTAAAATATGTGAACAGAAATATATTTATGATAAATTTAAGAATAGATAAAATGGGCATGTTAAACAAAATAAACTCAATTATTTTACTAATGGTTTTATGTTTCCATACTTATGCACAGAATGATTTTTGTTCGACGAAGAACACAAGTTTTAAGGAGGGAGAAAGACTGACTTTCCATGTATATTATAATATGGGTTTCATATGGATAAATGCAGGGAATGCGAATTTTAACATTACAACAGAAGATATGAACGGTCACAAAGTGTACCATATAATTGGCGATGGGAAAACAGCAAATTCATATGAATGGTTTTATAAGGTAAAGGATAAATATGAGACTTATATAGATAAAGAAACCATGGCTCCGGTAAGGTTTATCAGGAATGTGCATGAGGGCAGTACAAAAATTTACCAGGATATAACCTTTAATCACGAGGCGTTGCAGGCCAATTCAAATAATAAAGTTTATACCGTCACCAGGTGTACACAGGACGTTCTTTCCGCCATTTACTTTGCCCGGAATATTGACTATAATAAATACAGGCCAGGAGATAAGATACCATTCACTATGTTCCTGGATGATAAGTTATATTCGCTATACATAAAGTACGAAGGGAAGGAGCAGATAAAGACTAAGATGGGCATCTTTAATTCGATCAAGATCGTTCCTTTATTAATTGAGGGAACTATTTTTGATGGGGGCGAAAAAATGACTGTTTGGGTATCTGATGACCAAAATCGTGTTCCGCTTCGGGTAGAAAGTCCTATATTAGTTGGGAGTATTAAAGTAGATCTCATGGAATTTGAAGGTTTACGTAATCCGTTTAGTTCGATGATTAGCCGGGATTAACCGGGAAGTCATCAGGCAATAATTTTCGTTTTCTTTAATTCCTCATTTATTCATTAGCTCATGGAGCAGTTCTTATCAGTAACTTAAGATTCCGCATCGAAAAAGCCTCTCGTTGCTCCTTTGGTATGCTTAACCATGTTGCCGCATTAGCTATACTTTACACAGTGAAGGCCATGCTGAACATTGTTCAAAAATTGTGGATGAAAATTTCAATCGTGGTTTGCAGATATTTTCAATCTTCAGTAAACTTGCATTTACAAGACCACTAATCTTGTTAAAGGCTTTTGTATTTTGTATGAGCATACAAAGTTCTGATGCCTTTCTTATATTTACCCTGATTTAGTTTTCAACATATCCTCATTTAAAAGTTACCAAACTATTGTTTTATGCTAAATGAAATAGATAATGTGGGGAAGCCCCTTCAGGAGTTTGGGGCTAAACATTCGGCTACCGGCACCACCATCTTTACAGTCATGAGCGCCCTCGCTCATCAGCACAACGCCATCAACCTGTCGCAGGGTTTCCCCGATTTTCATATTGATGAACAGTTGTCTTTTTTGCTGGGCGAGGCAGCCCGCACAGGCCACAACCAATACGCCCCAATGGCTGGCCTACCCTCACTGCGACAAGCTATTGCAGACAACTTCAGAAAGCGTTATGGCCTCGGTATAGATCCTGATAACGAGATCACCATCACACCCGGCGCCACCTACGCTATATACACAGCTTTTACTGCCGTACTACAGCCAGGAGATGCAGCCATCCTCCTGGAACCCGCCTATGACAGCTACATACCCAATATAGAAATGAACGGCGCAAAGGCAATACCCGTTGCCCTTTCAGCTCCTGATTTCAAAGTTGACTGGAACAAAGTGAAAGACGCCATCACTCCAAAAACAAGAGCCATAATAATCAACACCCCGCACAACCCCACAGGAACCATCTGGGATAAAAGTGATTGGGACTCCCTTGCTGACATTGTGCGCGACACCAACATAGTTATTCTCGCCGATGAGGTGTATGAACAGCTTGTTTTTGATGGCCTGCGCCACTACAGTGTTTTAGAGCACCCTGAACTGAGGCAGCGGAGTTTTGCGTTGTACTCATTCGGCAAAGTATTTAACTGCACCGGATGGAAAATGGGTTACGCAATAGCGCCGCCTGCCTTTACTGATGCATTCAGGAAGATACACCAGTTCGTTTCTTTTTGTGTAAATACCCCTGCCCAATTTGCTCTTGCCAGCCACCTGCCCACCGAAACCGCAACACCCGTGAACATGGTGATGCAGCAAAAGAGAGATCACTTTCTTTCTCTAATGCAGAAAACACCTTTCACCATACGCCAACCCGCCCTGGGCAGCTACTTCCAGATAGCCAGTTACGAGCGCATCAGCGATATGCCGGATATGGAATTTGCACAATGGCTCACCAAAGAATATGGCGTAGCTACCATACCGGTCAGCGCTTTCTACAAAAACAAAAAGGATGATAAACTGATCCGCTTCTGTTTTGCTAAAAAGGAAGAAACGCTGAATGAAGCATTGAGGAGACTGGAGCGCCTGTCTGCAAAACAATTGTAGGATAGACCTTTCTCATTATCTTCGATAAAACTTTTCAGAAAATGGATCTCCTGAAAAAACTACATATGGCTGCAGATAAACCCATATGGCTGATAAACGCACCCGCAAACTGTCTCGGCTATTTCGCCGGATATAATATGAAACATAAGCCCGGTAAGGTGAAACCCATAGAGCAGTTGCTGCTTTTCGTAATGGATAGCAAAGAGCTTACCGGTCAGATGCACCGCCTTGCCGGCTATATAGCACACAACACCCTCTTCTGGATATGCTATCCCAAAAAGACCGGCTCCATTTCGTCAGACCTGGTATTGATGAAAAGCTGGGATGTGGTCTTCAATTCGGGTTACCGTGGCCAGACATCAGTATCCATTGATGATGACTGGACCGGATTGCGCATCACCAATGCCCCCCGTAAAAAACCTTCCGACTCCGATTTACCCATGACTGAACGCAAAGCGGAAGGAATAGACTTCATAAACCGTACCGTGAATTTACCTGCAGATGCGCAGGCCGCCGTTGATGCCCGCAAAGGCCTGTCCGCCTATTTCTATTCCCAGTCATTCACCTGTAAAAAGGAATACCTCGATGCCATCACACAGGCAAAGAAACCCGAAACAAGAACCAGGCGAATTGAAAAAATGGTGGAGATGCTCCTCCTCAAAATGCACGCGAAACAACTTTCAAAAAAATAAAACGATTCCGGTGTGTAGTAAAGACGCAATGCATTGCGTCTCTGCTACCAGGCTGCAAAAACAAATGAGGCCCGGATGTTATCCAGGCCTCAAAAAATTTTCCTATAGCTAAATTGTGATCCTACGCCGCAGCGGATTCAGGGATTTTACGCCCTCAATGTCAGATGCGAGAAATTCGGCGCTTCTGTATTATGTATGGAATTGTAAGTGGGTATGATATAGCGTGCACTATAGTCATTATCCGAAATGAATTTCACCACATAATCAACGGCAAAGGCAGGATCATTACGCTTGCCTACCAGCAGGTATTCAAGATAGAAAAGAGATATACCCGAATCGAATGAACCGCCATTATCCTTACCTATCCATTTTTCCGCAAAGGCTACTATGTCGTCCTTATTATCCAGTATTCTGTCCTGAAGTTGTTTTAACGTATATACCTTGAGGAAGCGAAGCCGTTCAACATCACCTTCAATATCTATTTCCGCATTTATTTTCGCACCCGCACGTTCAGCTATTTTCTGGTCTACCTCTTTTACCAGTTTACTGGTATTAACAAAATCCCTGAGCAAAGCATCGTTCATTTGCGCATTCTCATCAAAGTGTATTGCTTTTGCTGTTTTCGGTTGTTCGCTGTATAAAGGAATTGTTCTCTCGGCTATGGTCTCACGACTCATTTCACTGGCTTTTTCAATGCTGCCGTTACTATTCACATTAAAGCTGTTCGGCTGAATAGTTTCAACAACCGGTGCAACGGGCGCTTGCGGAACAACTGCCACCGGTGGAATAACTTCAGGTGCAGGTCTTGGAACTTCCGCAACAACCGGTGGTGGAGCAGTCACAACCGGTTTAGGTTGTTCAGCTACCTGCTGAGGTATTTCAGTAACTATGTTTTTAACTTCATTATGGTTAATGCTGTATACCAGTTCTTTCAGGTTTTCAACGCTCATTTCACCGGTAGAGATAACATGCTTTACAGGTTCATGGTGCGGAATTACCGTTGGTTTTGGCGCTATACCCTGTGGTGCAGCACGCTGTGGGGCTATTGGTTGCGCTACAGGCTGCTGCATTGGAGAGGCAGGTACAGGCTGCTGCACTACCGGTGGCGGTGTGTAAACAGGTTGCTGAACTACAGGAGGTGGTGTATAAACAGGCTGCTGAACTACTGGTGGCGGTGTGTAAACAGGTTGATGTACTACCGGAGGTTGAACCACAGGAGGTGGTGTATATACCGGTTGTTCTGCTATAGGTGGTGCTGTATATACAGGCTGATGTACTACCGGAGGTTGAACCACAGGAGGAGGTGTATAAACAGGCTGCTGAACTACCGGAGGTGGTGTATATACTGGTTGTTCTGCTATAGGTGGTGCTGTATATACAGGCTGATGTACTACCGGAGGTGGTGTATATACCGGTTGTTCTATTATAGGAGGTGGTGTGTAAACAGGCTGCTGTACTACCGGAGGTGGTGTATAAACAGGCTGTTCTGCCACAGGCGGCTGCATTACCGGAGGTGGTGTGTAAACAGGCTGTGCCACTACAGGAGCTGGAGTAACTTCAATTTTCTTCTCTTCAGGCTGGGGCACAACCTGCTGAACAGGCGGCACAACTTTGGAAAACTCCTGAACAGGCGCTGTATCAGCAATTGGTTGTGCAATTGGCTGTGAAACCTGGGCTTCCTTCACTAATTCTTTGGCTACTGCATGCAGATACTCCGCAAAAGTATTCAAGTTCTTTTCTGCAACGGGGGCTATTGGTGCTGCCTTCTCAGGTTCCGGGGCAGTCACTTGTTTGTCTGACTTCCTTTTAGTCAGTTCTGTTCTGATTTTGAGGAACTCAATATCCGCCATTTCTAAAAGGGCGCCCACCCTGTAAAAATCACGTTTGGCTTCGTCAGGAACCAAAGTCGAATCATATCCAAGTTCTTTTTCAATCCCGCCCCAGGCATCCTGCAGCATAGAACATATCTGTATTTCAAATTTCTTATCCCCTGATCTTCTGTATTCTGTCTGTAGTTGCCGGGGAGTTGTTAACCGCGCTGTATAATTAATATTTTTGTATGCAAAGGTTTCTATCCTGATTCTTTTTTTATCTACCGACTTTTCAATATCAACATCAAACTCCACATGAAGGAGGTGTGATATCTTGTTTACAGTATCTTCAAAATAAGTAATAATCCTGACAACCGGAAGGTTTTCTTCAGCTCCGGCATTGGTAAGATGCTCTATACCGGACTCGATCCTATAATAGGGAATATCATTTTGAATGATAATCTCCCTTACGAGGTTTTCTATCTTCACAGCAAATGAAATATTGCTTTCCCCTGCGAACTGATGGCTCTTGTAGTGCATAAACAATTACATTAATATACAAGGTTACGATTTTTTTATTCACCCAAATATCCGCTTTTTTCCATTAACAACCGCTTGACATTAATTTAACCCTTCATTAAGGTTTAGTTTTCATAGTATTTCATCTGTTTTGACAACCGGCGGTTTCCAAATATCTCTCCATTGTTGTGGCGTCAAAGCATCGTCAACATTGAAGTTGCCGATCTTTGTGCGCCTCAATTCCTGCAGGTAAGCCCCGCATCCCAGCAATTCACCGAAGTCATGCGCCAGCGAGCGTACATAGGTGCCCGTGCTGCACAATATCCTGAAATGCACCTCAGGTAGCCTTACCGACAATATCTCGAATTCACCTATAGTTACCGGCCTTGCCTCCATAATCACTTCCTTACCTGCACGGGCAAGGTCGTAAGAACGTTTGCCATCCTTCTTTATCGCAGAGTGTATAGGTGGCACCTGCATTATTTCGCCGGTGAGTTTTTTTGCCGCTTCGTGCACCTGCGTCTCAGTAATATGTTCAAAAGGTCTGTCGTTCATGGGTTCGCTTTCCAGGTCGTAGGTAGCGGTGCCTGCGCCCAGGTGAAAAATACCGGTATATTCTTTGGGCAGTTGCTGGTAGCCCGATATTTTTTTGGTCATCTCGCCGGTACAGCAAATAAGCAATCCTGTTGCCAGCGGATCAAGCGTACCCGCATGGCCTATTTTGGCTCTGAGGGCAATCTTAATACTATTGACCGCATCAAATGAGGTCCATTTATATGGTTTGTCTATAAGTATTACACCGCCCTTCTTCAGTTCAGTGGCTGTTGGCCTTTTTTGCATTGTTGCAAAGGTAAGTTATTGGTTGATAGGTTGAATGATTGACGTGTTGAATTTCGGAATATCAGGTAAGAGCGGGGGCTCATCAGGACACAAGCTTCCCCCCTTAATATTTGAAGATGGAAAGATGGGAGATTGATTGGGGACCTGAAAGATGGGATTGCTCTTAGCTTGCAGCAGGTTGGGAGATCCGGAGGTGCTTGTTCCTGTTACTATCGGTATTATAGTTATCAGCTTTCCTGGCTGATGCCTATAAAATTATTTTCGTAATCGAATTTTATGTCTATTCTGTACCCAAATCTGCGCCATTCCAATAATTGCATACCATTGGCTAATCCGGCTACAGAATCCGGCTTACCTGCTTTTTCAATGATCTGTTCCTTTTTCATCCGCGACAGATCACCTAATTTCCTGAATTTCTTTTTCAGGTCTCTTCCTTCATAGCCGCATACTATATATAAAAAGATAGCCGAAGGAACCAGGTAAGAAAGCAATGTATAAAGCATAAGATTGTGGGATTGCCGCTAACCTAAAAAGATATTTAAATCATTTTTATGATTTTGGTCAGCAAGTCCGTTATAAACCAATTTTTTGATGAACGAAAGGATGGGGATGTCTTTAGTTTCGCTGTCTTATGTATCTTACACGTTACAGATGCAATGACAAGCAACAAAGTGAAGATGACAAACCCATTAAAAATAAATGGAAGAGCACATTACTTTTAAAAGGACAAGATTTGCGCCTACACCCAGCGGATACCTGCATCTGGGTAATATTCTGTCATTTGCCATTACTGCTGCACTGGCAAGGAAAACGAATGCCAGCATACTACTGCGGATAGATGACTTTGACCTGGAGCGGACCAACAAACTGTATGTTCAGGATATTTTTGACACCCTTAACTTCCTGGAAATACCATGGGATGAAGGGCCGCGAAACATGAAGGAGTATGAGCAGGAATTTTCGCAGGTGCATAGAATGGGCATGTACAGAAACACACTGCAGCAACTAAGGGATGAGGGGCATGTATTTGCATGTAGCTGCAGCAGGGCAAAGGTGCTGAGCGGCGGGCCTGACAAAGGTTACCCCGGAACGTGCAGGACAATTGGCATACCTATGGATACGCCCAATACAAGCTGGCGGTTAGATACATCAGAGTTTAAGGAGCTGGCAGTAAAGACATTAACGGGAACTGTAAAGGCCACCCTTCCCGTGTCCATGAATGACTTTATTGTAAGGCGAAAGGACGGCATACCAGCTTACCAGCTTATTTCGGTGGTTGACGATATTTATTACGGCGTGGACCTGGTGGTAAGGGGTGAAGACCTTTGGGCATCTACCCTGGCGCAGGCCTATCTGGCGCAGGCGCTGAAGCAAGATGCCTTCAGGGAAATAACTTTTTATCATCACCCGCTGGTGGTGGGTGCGGACGGCAATAAGTTATCAAAGTCGGAAGGGGCCACCTCTGTGCATCACCTGAAGAAGGATGGGAAAACGCCGGAGCAGATTTATTCACTCATTGGAACACATTTTGGTGCGGGGGAGAAAGTGAGTACCTGGGGAGAGTTGGTGGAATCGATGGTCAAACCTGATGACAGCGCAGATAATAACCAAGCCCAACGGGCTTCCCCGTGAATAGCCGCCGGTAAAACCGGCGGATCAACAAGAACACTGACTAACCCCGAAAGGGTTGAATTTGGTGTCGGAAATACCAATAACACTTATGTCAATGACCATGCTTGGTCGGTCCCGCAACATTACATCGGCTCAAAATGCGCGGTAAAGTGCCTCAGGAATTTTGGTTCTTTGGTTATCCTCAACCCCCTCGTATTTTTGGCATTTCTGATGATCTCGTCAAAAACCTCGATCACATAATCTATATGACTTTGGGTATAAACACGGCGGGGGATGGCCAGCCGGACAAGTTCTATAGGGGCGGGAACCAGCTTTTGATCCTCATCATACTTGCCGAACATTACTGAACCGATCTCTACTGCACGTATGCCGCCAATCTTGTAAAGTTCACAAACAAGAGCCTGGCCGGGATATTGATCGGTTGGTATATGAGGGTACAACAAACCTGCATCCACATAAACAGCATGGCCGCCGATTGGGTAAATTACGGGCACTCCCTTTTCCCTCATGTGCTCACCAAGGTAGCGGGTACTCTTAATGCGGTAATTAAGATAGTCGGCATCAAACACTTCGCGAAGGCCGATAGCAATGGCTTCCATATCCCTGCCCGACAGGCCGCCATAAGTGGAGAACCCTTCATTGATAATGAGCAGGCTGGTGCAGGCTTCGGCAAGCGCCTCGTTCCTCACTGCAAGGAAGCCACCCATGTTTACCAGGGCATCTTTCTTGGCGCTCATAATAGCGCCATCAGCCAGTGAAAACATCTGTTCTGCAATTTCGCGGTAGGTAACGCTTTCATAACCTTTCTCGAAATGGCGGATGAAGTAAGCATTCTCGGCAATACGGCAACAATCAAGGATGAAGAGGACATTGTGTTTTTTACAGATCGCCGAAACGTCAATCGCATTCTGCATGCTCACAGGCTGTCCGCCGCCGCTGTTGTTGGTAACAGTAAGAATTACAGCGCCGATATTATCAGACCCGGTCTCTGCCAGCAATGAATCCAGCTTTGTGGTATCCAGATTGCCTTTAAATGGATCGCTGGAATTGCGGTCCTTTGCTGCAGGTGTGGGTATATCAATTGCTGTTGCACCGTTGAACTCGATGTTGGCGCGGGTAGTATCGAAATGAGTATTACTGATAAAGGTCTTACCTGCACCTCCGAGATAGCTGTATAAAATGTGTTCTGCAGCTCTGCCCTGGTGGGTAGGCAGTATGTATGGATAACCGGTAAGGTCGTTTATTTCGAACTCCAGCCGTTCCCAGCTTTTTGCGCCTGCATACGATTCATCGCCGCGCATAATGCCCGCCCACTGTTCATTGCTCATGGCCGATGTGCCGCTGTCGGTAAGCAGGTCAATAATCACTTCCTGCGACTTTAGAAGGAAAGGATTGTAATGTGCTTTTTCGAGGTATGCAATACGCTCCTGCTCAGTTGACATATGTATTGACTCAACCGACTTGATCTTAAAAGGCTCAATAATTGTTTTGAATTCCATAATTATTGTATCAAAGTTTCTAACAAGGCGCAAATAAGACATTTCTGTCTTAATAAAGTATGACCTAAATCATAGCCCGGCTGTGACTACAGTCATATTTTCCTAACGCTATTATGCATTTTTTTGCCTAAGTGAAGATACAAAATAAATCCTGCGAAGTTGGATGGTTATTTTTCTTTTATGCGAGGCGCAAAATCTGCGAATATCAATATATTTATCCCGATAGCTATCGGGATTGCAACGAAGCAGAAATGGAAAAGAGCAGTCAAATTGTAGGATTTATTTTATCATCTTCACTAATCAGAGAAAGGCGATAGACTGTAACTTTTTTTTAACGCCCACCGGCAAATAAGCAGGGCCTGTAAGCGTTAAACTTATAAGAGCCAGGAGCATCTGATAAATAAAGAAGTGTATGAAAGCATGTGATGACCAGGAAGCATTGAAGATGGAAGCTTACCTGAAATTTTATGCAGAGTATTTAAGCTGTAAAAGCAGCCAGCAGAATTGTGCCCGGTCAGGGAAAAAATCAGCTATATCCTCCCAAAGGCCGCCAACCAATAACAGACGAAAAGCAAAATAGTACCCACTATGGTAGAAAAAGAAATAACCGAATTTATTACGGCTAACCAGGTAGCCACTATCTGTTGTTGCTCAGGCGATTTACCTTATTGCTTCAATGTACTATATACGGTATTTGAAAAGGAAGGCCATATTGTCTTTAAATCATCGGCCAATACCAGACATGGCGACCTGTTGATGCGGAACAACAGAGTTGCAGGCACTATTTTGCCCGACAATTTTAATCCTGAAGCTATACGTGGCATTCAATTTGAAGGGGTTGCCTATGAAGAAGATGAGGATTCGCTGACACCCGCAGCCTCGGCCTACTATTCCAAAAATCCTATAGCTATGGCCATGCCTGGAAAAATATGGATAGTAGAATTTCAATATGTAAAATTTACTGATAATTCAAAAGGCTTTGGTTACAAACGTTCATGGAAAAAGCTGGCAGAAGAATTAGCTTTGTAAAAAATCAACCCCGGTATTCAAATGGTTATCTTTAAGCAATTCACCTTCGATTCGGCACATTTTCTGAGTAAAGTGCCGGTAACACATAAATGCAGGGAAATACACGGTCATACCTATCATCTGACTATTTTCCTGGACGGACCATTAGATAAAGAACTGGGCTGGGTAATGGACTTTGCAGACATAAAACAGGTGGTAGGGCCGGTGGTAGATATGCTCGACCATAAAATGCTCAATAACATACCGGGGCTGGAAAACCCGACCTGTGAATTATTGGCTGAATGGATCTGGAATAAGGTAAAACCCGGTTTGCCCTTACTCAGTAAAATAGAATTGAATGAAACGCCTACTTCGGGAGCTATTTATACGGGGTGATCATTCTTCAACGTACTAATAATTTTCTCCTTCTTTTTATCTCGTTGTTGATCATAGTAAGCTCACGGCTTGTTTGTCCGGCGACAGAGGTGTTCTCTTCTGCGCGGCGCATGAGGTAGGGTATCACATCTTTTACCGGGCCATACGGCAGGTACTTGGAAACAAGGTAGCCAGAATGGGCAAGATTGAAAGAAAGATTATCGCTCATGCCGTAGAGCTGGGAAAAGAACACCCTGGGATGGTTGGGTATAATGCCATGCGCATCCATATATGTAGTAGTATCCGCGCAACTCTTCTCATTATGCGTTCCTATGAAGACAGCAAGCTTATCAAGATTTTGCAGGCATAGCAATACGCCGGCATCATAATCGCGGTCTGTACTCGCCTTATCTGGTTGAATAGGGTCTTCATATCCCATTTGCTTTGCACGCTCCCTTTCTTTCTCCATATAGGCTCCCCTTACGAGTTTCGCGCCGAGTATGTATTTCTTTTGTACTGCCTGGTCTATCGCATACTTTAAAAAAGGTAAGGTGCCATGGCTGTAAAACTGGTAAGTATTAAACACAATTGCTTCCTTCAGATTGTGCTTCTCCATCATTGCCTCTGTAAGCTGGTTGCATGGTTCCTGTATCCATGTTTCTTCAGCATCAATGAGTACCATAATACGTTTCCCGGCGGCGGCTCCGCAGATTTTATCAATACGATCATGCACACGCTTCCATTCTGCCGTCTCGTCCATGGTCAATGATTGTCCTGAATGTATCTTTTCCAGTAATCCAAACCGTGCAAATCCTGTTATCTTCAGGCTGATGAATGGAATATGTTTTTGGGAAGCCGCATAATCAATGGCCCTGATAAACTCAGGCACAGCCTTGTCAAATTCTTCGTCGCTTTCTTTTCCTTCTACCCCATAGTCGAGTATGGTCTCCACATTATACCTGCTGATAACCTCAGATGTATGGGCGGTTTCTTCCAGTGTTTCTCCGCCACAAAACTGGCTGAATATGGTACTCTTTAACAACCCCTTTATTGGCATATGCAATGCCATGCCTAATTTTGCGGCGCCTATCCCGAATTTGGTGAGGAAAGGTGAGGCCATAAAAGAAAACAAGAAGCGCGCACGTTTCATGTCACTGTCAGTACGATACTTAAATGCTATTTCTGTATTATTGAAATCGGGTTTCATAAACTTACTTTTGTTCGCTTATTTACTTTTTAAATAATTGCCGGGGATGGAATACTAATGGAACTCAGGAGATTTTGAAACGATTTTAATTCGTTTATCATTTTATCCTTATAGTGTTGTGTTTCTTTTTTTATGCTGGGTATGAGGTCGTGATAATAGTTGATCCCGTCCTGCAGGTTTGCCTTAAAATTCTGTAAATACCTGTTTTGTTTTACAGTCATTTCATCTAAACTTTTCCCTACCGCTGTTTTTAAGTAATCAACATAAAGCTGGAGTTCATTGATAAACATATTCCGGCGGTCTCTTGAGTTGAGAATATTTATCCTGCCATAAATATGATCTGCCATTTCCTTCAATGAAAAAACACCTGAGAAATAGGCAAGATTCGGACCAGGACAAATGGCCACAGCCGAAAGACTATGGGCAACCGGAATATGATCTTTCAGTAATACTGATGAACTCAGCCCTTCACACAGGCAATCCTTTTCAATGATGGCGTTTAGTTCTAGGGTATATTGTTCAGGTGAAATATTTTTTTCCTCGAGTTGCTTAATTTTCAAATCCTGGTATTGGCGGGATGCAGTGCATATAGGTGTGGTAGTAAATTCCGTATCCGAAGAAAGGAATTTCTTATAGCATGGACTTCCGGGTCTTTCTTTATTTATGCGTTCCAGTCTTTGCTTCTCCGAGGTGCTCTTTCTGAAGTTATTAAACGGTACACCCAATGGTGAAGCGCCACTGAGATAGTAGTCTTCCTGCTCGGCAGTTGCTAATTGCTGTAGTGTATTTTCTTCCACGTTGGTAACTTCAGGCACTAACAGGAACGGACTTCCCCAACCGGTACCATCCATTTTATAGTGGTCGAGTAAAAAATTGTCTTCATTAGCTGTGCCTATTCCGCCCTGGACCGTAATTTTAATGCCTGGTTTCGAAGCAAAGATGTTATTACCCTTGGCGAGGTTGGCGCTGTTGCACAAATTGAATAATTCATTTTCAAGGTCTGCCCTTTTCTGTCTGAATTCTTCAAGAATAGGGCCTAACAAATATCCGTCGGTTGGAAAAGCATGCCCACCGCAATTTAATCCGGATTCAATTCTGTACTCTGAAATCCAGATGCCTTTTTTGGCCAGTATCTTTCCCTGTATTAATGCAGAGCGGTAATCACTTACCTTCAGTATGATCTTCTTCCGCATGTTCCCATCACCATCAGGAAAGAAGTCACTAAAGTTTTCGATGTAAGAATATAAACGGGGATTATACCCGGCTGATAATACCACTGAAGAATGCAGACTACTGTTGGCATAACCCCTTAAAGCAGCAAGTGCATCGGAAAATTCGGGTGGAAGCGGGGTTCCATCACTGGCATAACTCAGGTTGTCAATTTTCGACATAATATTTACATCAATCGAACCTGCCTTAATCTTTTGCCTTAACCTGTTTTGCAACAATTTCTTTTCGTTGCTATCCGGCAATGCGTTCACTTGTTCATACTCCTTCCTTATCTCAGAATGATCCGGCAGAAGTTCGAAATATTTCACAATGTCACTGCCGGGTTCAAAAGGAAGTGTTTTCAGTTCTTTTATTTGCCTTTTTACGATCCTGTCGAGCAAGTTTAAATACGCAGTAATTCTGCGTGCCCTGTAATTCTCATCTTTAACTGTAATCGCGATATATTCTTCATTCGACCGGCCACAGTGATATTCTCTCATTTTCTCTATCAGTTCATCTTCTATGATCGAGACAACTGATGATATCCCATATCGGGCTACCTTCACAGGTGTATCAACAGAATAGCTCAATCCAAGAACCGGTATATGAAAAGTATGTAGCAAAGATTTATTCATTTTTTCGAACATTTTGGTTTTAAATCACAATTTAACGTGTGAAGGTCGTTCAATTTTGTTCAGTTTACTATGACTATGATCATTATTAGGAAATTACGGTTAAATTTAACAATTACCCATGCATCATTATATCAGCACCTCAATTTGATGGTAATTTTACGTCATTTCGGCGATAATTTATTGATTGCTATAATTTTAAACCGGAAAATACAATTGAAGTCACTAATTATCTGCAACGTTTTTCAGTCTGAATAATGCAAATCATGTGGTGCGAACCGATTGCTGAACCGACCTGATAATTACAAATTAAAATTCCATCAGGCTTGCGATATATACTGCAAACGGGATAAGTTAGTGTAATTAACATACGGGGTTTGCGAGCTTAAAAACTCTATTATCTGGTCCCTGTCAAAGGAATGATTGCGACTTTGCGTGAAACTTTTTTTGCACTGAATCAATACCGCGTGAAGTATAATAATAAAAACTGCCGGAAATTATTTCTTCCGGCAGTAGTACACTCCTGATAAAACCTGGATTACTTTTTGGGTGGCAACAGCACTTCATCAATAATATAAATAATACCGTTTGAAGCTGACACGGTACCTACAATATTGGCTGTGCCATTTATTTTTATTTTCCCGTCTTTGTTGGTAATAGTTATGTTTTGGGAATTGACCTGGCCCAAAGATTTTCCATCGGTAAGCATGTCCTCTTTATAAATACCTACGGATACATGATACTGCAGAATATCAGCCAGTGCATCTTTTTTCTCAGGTTTCATAAGATCATCAAGAGTACCCTTGGGTAGTTTATCAAATGCAGCATTGGTGGGGGCAAACACGGTAAAAGGTCCTGATTTTTTTAGCACATCAACCAGGTCTGCTTGCTTGATTGCAGACACAAGTGTTGTATGGTCTTTGCTGCCCATAGCCACCTGAACGACATCTTTCTGTGAAACATCATCCTTTATCTCCGTTTTGGCTGAAGATTGATATGCATTTTCAGCCGGGGCTTTCTCCTTATCAGAAGATCCTTCATTGTTGCAGGAAATTGTCATTGACAACAGACAAGCTGCAATCATTAAAAATTGTTTTTTCATTTGATGTATATTTAATTGTTTAAAAAATTAACCGGTTGAAATTATTTTTTTCTACAATCAAAAAACATGATTGTGGTCATATTGCGGATATAAAGGTCTTTATTTGCGTTTCTATTATAATATAAACCAGCTAATAGAACATATTTATTGTGCAAATGATTAATTTTTTACTCCGTTTAGCAATGATCAATATCAGTATAGGTACTGATTGATAACATTTATAAAATTAATGTTAATTTCTAGTTTCGCTTTTCCATTTTATAAAATAATTAAATACCATCAGCTATCTATGATTAATAAATTCATATATAATGTTCAAAATAACTCTTCTGATAAAAATTACTAACAAAAAAGACCTAAATATCTTTTTTTTATGACCATCGTCATATTTTTTAATTAGGAATGGTGCGAATTTTGGGCAATTAAATTGAAAAAATTAAAAAAACTAACAATTATGAATAGGAAACACCTCCTGGCAGCAACATTTATCGCATGTTTATTTATGTTAAGCTGCGGATCAAATCAACCGGCATCTGAAACACCGGCAAATTCTACCAAGAAAGAACCTGGTGATAAAACAGGTGTAGCAGTTACATCTGATGATTCGAAAGGTAAAGGCAAGTTCACAAATGTAGAACTTACACATCCGCTGGATCAGAAAATGATAGGAGGTGGCAAAGCCATATACGATGTGAAATGTGGTGCGTGCCATAAACTTTCTGATGAAAAACTGGTAGGCCCGGGCTGGAAAGGTGTAACCGACAGAAGAAAGCCGGAATGGATCATGAATTTCGCTACCAACACGGATGAGATGATAGATAAAGATCCGGCAGCTCAGGCCTTACTGGAGAAATGTATGGTGCGTATGCCCAACCAGCATCTGACCGATGATGATGCCCGTAACATACTTGAATTCATGCGTAATAATGATGGCAAAAATTAGTTTTCTCTCACACCTCAAATAAAATACAATGAAAAAGATCATCCTCACACTTTGCTCGGTTGCTGCAATTGCAAGTATGCAAAGCTGTAAAATGAAAAGTGCGGAATCGGCTGTGCAAGGCGATGCTGCCTCAAAAGTATATGTTGCACCCGGAAAATATGATGAGTTCTACAACTTCGTATCCGGCGGTTTTAGCGGACAGGTTACTGTATACGGCCTTCCATCGGGCAGGCTATTGAAAGTCATCCCTGTATTTTCTATGTTCCCCGAAAACGGGTACGGCTACAATGAAGAAACCAAACCTATGCTGAACACTTCCAATGGATCAGTGCCATGGGATGACCAGCACCACCTCATGTTATCACAGACAAACGGTGAACAAGACGGACGTTGGATTTTTGCAAATGCCAATAACACACCCCGTGTAGCCAGGATTGATTTAACAACCTTTAAAACCATGGAAATTCTGCAACTTCCAAATAGCGCAGGCAACCACTCTTCTCCGTTCCTGACAGAAAATACAGAGTATGTTGTGGCCGGAACAAGATTTTCTGTGCCTTTAGGCGAAGAGGATGTGCCAATAAGTTCTTTTAAACAAAATTTTAAAAGTACTGCATCATTCATTAGCGTAGATAAAACTACGGGGCATATGAGCATTGCTTTCCAGATTATGCTTCCGGGAATGAATCTTGACCTTAGCAGAGCCGGTAAAGGACCTTCTCATGGCTGGTTTTTCTTCTCCTGCTATAATACAGAACAAGCATATACCTTGCTCGAGGTAAATGCTTCTCAGAAAGATAAAGACTTTATTGTTGCGGTAAACTGGAAAAAAGCTGAAGAATATGCAAAAGCAGGCAAGGGGAAAAAGGTACCTGCAGAGTATGCGCACAATACCTATGATGAAGATAAACAAATTGCTACTTCAACAATGGAAAAGGAAGTGTTGGTATTAGACCCTAAAGATTGTCCTGATATGGTATATATGATACCCTGCCCGAAATCTCCTCATGGTTGCGATGTAAACCCAACCGGAGAATATATAGTTGGCAGTGGCAAACTGGCTGCTTTAATTCCTGTATTTTCATTTGCAAAAATTACGAAGGCTATCGCTGATAAACAATTTGAAGGCGACTTTTATGGCATACCAGTTATTAAATATGAAGCTGCGTTACATGGTGAAGTAAAGAAACCAGGCCTTGGACCTTTGCATACAGAATTTGATGATCATGGAAATGCATATACATCTATGTTCCTTTCATCAGAAGTAGTGAAGTGGAGGTTGAGTGATCTCCAGGTAGTTGACAGGGCTCCAACCTTTTATTCAGTAGGCCATTTAATGGTACCCGGTGGCGATACAAAAAAACCATGGGGCAAATATTTAGTAGCTTATAACAAAATTACAAAAGACCGTTACCTCCCTACTGGCCCTGAACTTTGCCAGTCGGCACAATTATTTGACATATCAGGTGAAAAAATGCAATTGCTGCTTGACTTCCCTACTATAGGAGAACCTCACTATGCACAGGCATGCCCTGCATCATTAATCAGGGATAAACAGGTTAAATTCTTTGACATCAACAAAAACCATCATGAATTTGTAGCAATGGGTGAAAAGAAAACCAATGTAGTTCGTAACGGAAATAGGGTAGATGTGTGGATGACTGCTATACGTTCGCATTTAACGCCTGATAATATTGAAGGTGTTTATGTGGGCGATGAAGTTTACTTCCATGTTACCAACCTGGAACAGGATTGGGATATTCCACATGGATTTGCTATTAAGAATAACCCGGGGGCTGAACTGCTTATCATGCCGGGCGAAACAGTAACATTGAAATACATACCAACACGACAGGGAATTTATCCGTTCTATTGCACGGACTTCTGCTCTGCTCTGCACCAGGAAATGTCAGGGTACTTAAGAGTATCTCCAAAAGGCAGCAATGTTCCTTTGAAATTCAGTACTGGTGTTGTCGCTGATACTGCAGCAAAAAAATAATTATCCGTACAAATGGTAATGCTGATATCATTCAGCATTACCATTTTTTTTATCACTATGAAGCGCCCATGCTAATGTTGTCCCGATAGCTATCGGGAAGCACACAGACCAATAAATATCCTGCTGTTGGCAACATTCAGAAGTTCAGGGAGCTCTCCCGGATAGCTATCGGGAACCGCTATAAAGACAAATATTTTCAGATGAAAAAGTTAACATTACCAGGGAAGATCAGTATTTTCATTGTGATCGGCTGTTTAGCAACCTTATGGTTCCTGCCGATGTGGCAGATAGACCTGAGGGCCCCGCAGTATCCCGGTGGATTATCTATGAAAATATGGATCAATGATGTGAAGGGAGATGTGGACATAATCAATGGATTGAATCATTACATCGGTATGAAGACAATTCATAAAAAAGACTTTCCTGAGTTTATTTTCCTGCCGACAATGATGCTCATATTTATGGGGCTTGGTTTGGTGGTCTTGTTACTGAACAGGAAGTTTGTCTATTACATTTGGACAGGATTATTCGCTTTTATCGGGATCTTTTCGTTTTATGATTTTTATAAGTGGGAATATAATTACGGTCACAACCTTGACCCGACTGCCCCGATAAAGATCCCGGACATGTCTTACACGCCGCCATTGGTTGGGTATAAGAAAATGCTGAATTTCGAAGCATTGTCTCAGCCCGATATTGCAGGCTGGTTTTATATTGCCGCAGGCGTGATATTGCTTGGTATGTGTGTTTATGAAGGGAGGAAAAAAGTTGCAAAATGAAAACATCAGTTTTAGTTACTACACTACTTGTTATTCTAAGCTTCACCTCATGCAAGCCTGAATTTGAACCAATCAATTATGGACACGATGCGTGCATGCAATGCAAAATGACTATAATGGATAAACGTTATGCTGCAGAGATAGTTACAAAGAAAGGAAAGACATTCAAGTTTGATGATATTGCCTGCCTCAAAAAATATATAAAGGAAGAAAACCTCCCGGAAACAGACCTTATGGTTTTCATCGCCGACTATAATAATGCCGACGGCAAGTTTTTAGATGCCCGCCAGGTTGTATATTTACACAGCGAACTATTTAAATCACCAATGAATGGTAACCTGGCAGCTTTTTCATCAGCTGCTAATTTGAATTCGTTGAAAGATAGTTTGAATTCTGAGTTTTTAAAGTGGGAAAACCTGAACTAATCAATGAACAGTATACTGGCTTTTACATTTTTGACGCTATATCTATGCCTGCCTGGCAAGGTATGTTACGCCAGTAACCTGAAAGTTTATGCTACTGCCAACAGTATCCGCAATGCAATCGCCGCTGCACACAAGGGCGATACTTTGTTTATACAAAGTGGTGTTTATAAGGAGCATGATATTGTGGTCACAACAAAAATCACGATTATCGGTATTGGGTATCCGGTAATTGACGCAGAAAATAAATACCAGGGATTTATCATCAGCGCGGATTCAGTAACCATACAAGGGTTACAAATACAAAATACCGGAAGAGCCAGCACAACAGATATTGCCGGGATTAAAATTATTAATGCACGTTTTGTTACCATCAGGAATAATAAACTGACCGACAATACCTACGGTGTATACCTTCAGAATGTTTCCTATTGTTATGTCTTCAATAATATTATTCAATCCAGATCCACCAGCGAAATAAATAACGGGAACGGAGTGCATGCATGGAAGTCGGATCATCTGCTTGTGAAAGGAAATACCTGCACCGGGCAACGTGATGGGATCTACTTTGAATTTGTAACCGACTCACACATTGAGGACAACAATTCTTACAGCAACCTCCGGTACGGACTTCATTTTATGTTTTCGCATGATGATACCTACACCCACAATATATTCAAAGACAATGGCGCGGGTGTAGCTGTAATGTATTCGCATGGGGTAATCATGAAGGACAATGAATTCATACACAACTGGGGAGATGCCTCCTATGGACTTTTGCTAAAAGAAATTACGGACAGTAAAATAGAACACAACCACTTTCTTAAAAATACAGTAGGCATTCATATGGAAGGCACTACGCGTGTGGATGTAAAGCATTGCCTGTTTGAAGATAACGGATGGGCGCTGAGGGTGCAGGCAAGTTGCAGCGGTAGTAACTTTATGGAAAACAACTTTATCGGCAACTCTTTTGATGTAGCTACAAACGGGACACTGATGCTTAATTTTTTCAACCACAATTACTGGGATAAATATGACGGCTATGACCTTGACAAGAACAATATAGGCGACGTACCGTACTATCCTGTCAGCGTCTATTCAGTGGTCACGGAGAAAATACCTGATGCGATGATTCTGTACCACAGTTTCCTGACTGACATAATGGATAAGGTAGAAAAAGTATTACCAACAATGATACCTGACAAACTGAAGGATGATAACCCAATGATGAAAAAACTGAAGCTATGATATCAATAGAACACCTGACGAAATCATACGGTAAGTTTAAGGCGCTTGATGATATCAGCCTGAATTTTGAGCGCGGGCAGACGATCTCTTTGCTTGGACCAAACGGGTCGGGGAAGACTACGCTTATTAAGTCTATACTGGGATTGGTGATACCTGAGCAGGGAATTATTAGAATAAACGGTACTGAAATAAAAACACAATTTGCCTACCGCTCGCAGATTGGGTATATGCCGCAGATAGGCCGCTACCCGGATAATATGACGGTGGGCCAGGTGATAAATATGCTGAAGGAAATAAGAAAGGACTGCAAACAATATGATGAAGAACTGATACACGGACTGGGCATACCGGGCTTCCTGAATAAAACAATGCGGAGCTTATCGGGGGGCACACGGCAGAAGGTGAGCGCCTGTCTTGCCTTTCTTTTTTCACCTGATATTTTCATACTCGATGAACCTACGGCAGGATTGGACCCTGTATCCAGTGAATTCCTGAAAGATAAAATAGCGAAGGAGCGGGCAAACGGGAAATTGATCCTGATCACATCGCATGTGTTGAGCGATGTGGAAGACATCACCAGCCATATAGTATACCTGCAGGACGGCCACCTGATGTTTTACAAAACCGTGGAAGAACTGCGGCAACAAACAGGTGAAGAAAAACTGAATAAAGTAATTGCAAGCATCATGCAGAAAGAAATGCCCAAAACAATATATGCGCAATGAATCTGCAAGGTGTGCCACACTTCCGAAGTGTGGCACACCTAACCACTTCCGAAGTGTGGCACACCTAACCGGCAACCAAAACCAAACAAATGAGAACCATCATAAAATACGTATTACTCGACCTGTTGAAAAACAAGACCATAATTGTATATACAATTATTCTCGCGGCATTGTCGGTAAGTGTTCTGAGTATGGGCAGCAATGCCACTAAGGGATTGCTGAGCCTGCTGAATATTACCCTGTTATTTGTTCCCATTATCAGCATACTATTCTCTACCATTTATTTTTTCAACAGCATTGAATTCACCGAGTTGCTGCTGGCACAACCCATAAAGCGTAAAACCATGCTGCTTGCCTCGTATACCGGTGTGGCTTTCGCATTGGGTATTGCTTATATCATAGGTATAGGGGTGCCGGTATGTATATTTTCTTATGGACCGGCGGCACTGACGCTTATCATCAGCGGCCTGTTTCTTTCGCTTATTTTTTCAGCGCTTGCATTATTGATCTTTGTTTTATTCAAAGACAAAACAAAGGGTATTGGCGCAGCCATAATTATCGCGTTGTTCTTTACATTGCTCTTTGATGGCCTGCTGCTCTCCTTCATTTACTCATTCAGCGACTACCCCATTGAGAAACCATTATTGGGGATGATATCATTAAACCCTGTTGACCTGGGCAGGATATTGGTTTTACTGCAATTGGATGTCGCCGTAATGATGGGTTATTCAGGCGCACTGTTCAAGAAATTCCTTGGGTCAGCCACCGGCAGTATTTATGTATTCGCCTGCATGATGTTCTGGATCGTTATTCCTTTATTCTTATCAGTAAGGAAATTCAGGAAGAAAGACCTTTGATACCGATGTGCCACACCTCTAAGGTGTGGCACATCTAACTAACTAAAAATAATCAGGTAACCAGCTTCATCGCTTCCATCACCATCCGTTGCCACGCTCGCTTGTACTTCCTGGGCGCTACTATGCTTGCCCCATCAATGCCGTCATTTCGACGCGAAACGCTTTTTCAGGACGCAGAGAGACAAACAATAGCGAGCAATAGCTCAATATCTTGGTAACTATCGCTAAGAAAGGATTGAAAATACACAAATATAAATTATGCGATATGCCGCTTATTTTTTCCTTGTTTTTAACCAGAGCGCCAAAACCCCCGCAGGTAGGAATATAAGACAAAGCAATATTATTATACCAGTATTCTCATACCAATAAACCTTATTAAAGTTCTGTTGTCTCATATTTTGCTCCTGTTTTACTCCGATAACCTACCTCTATCCTTATATGTTATCTTCTTTGTCCCCTTCGTGTTGGCGTGGTGCGCTAACAACTTCATAGCCTCATGGAAATCTACCTCAATAGATACCTTTTCGGCGTATTGCTTAGGGGTTGGCTTCTCTTTCTTTGTTTTTGCCATAAGGTAAAGTTACGATTATTTACTCAATGTTTTAAGTGCTTCACTTACGGTCATTCCGTGATAATGCGCTATTGCATCTTTATAGCTTACAACATGAACCCCGTTGTTCCTGATGTTAGCGAAGCGTATCAGGAACAATAAATGAAACCCCATCTGTGATGGTATTCAATGAACTGTAGCTAAATGGTTATTCCCATCCCCTGGTTTGATGTCCTCACGGCACTTCTGCTTTCCGCACACTTCATAATACCTAACCAATTGCCCACAAACCACTTACCATCAAAAAAACTTTCTATCATAGGCTCAAAACTGTACTATCATGTAAGTTATATTTGGTAATTTAAAATTTGTGTCTTACATTTGTTTACCCCACGACCAAAAAAGCCTGATGCAAAAAGGATGCTGTTGAAGATTTATCATAGCTATCGGGAGGCATCGCCCATATGACACACAAAAAGCATTGTCGCACATGCGACAAAGTACGACAATGATACGACATTTGGATATTTGTAATAAAGCTGCCAGTAAAGCATTTCAACCCCTTATGTAATATGAGTTATCCACATAAAAATGTAAAAATGCGACAATGAAATTTGGTGATGAGGAATATTAGATTATATGCGTTAATTAATAATACCACCCTTTAGGGATGGGGTTTAATGATAAATGAGGGACCCTGCTGTTTCGGATTTGCAATCCGAAACCCTATGGCCGGGGATTTGTAATCCCCTACTGGTCCATGCGTCCGGTTGGTCCCCATATACGCGGGTCTCCCCCGGCTGGTTTAAGTCTTTTTGACTTAAATCACCAATAAAACGAAAGTCTATGACCGGCAGCCCATATTTCGCCCCACTAATCGAAGCGATTACCTATACACAGCGTATGAGCGAAGGAGGATGTTTATAATATATAACCCATCTTCCGGTCGCACTTCCGCTTCCTGAAAAAACCGGAAAGAAACCGGAAATTGCCTGAGTTACAACTGATTGAAAATCAATAAAAAGTTACTGAGCCTGCAAACTATTTTTTATCCGTAAATTTTTACAAAATAACTACAGTTATGAATTATAAATCACCTAATTTGATATTTTCGTCGGTCCGGTACCGATAATCGTAGGGGCGGTACCCATGTGTCCGCCCTGCGCAACATGGGCTAAACAACACAAGCCGCATTACATGAATAGCGCAAAACGTGACCAAAAACAATACGACAATGATGCGACAATGATTTACAATAAACTATTGATAATCAATTGCAAGATGCCAAAAAAAATGAAAAAAAGCGACAATGAAAAAAAGACAATGCCTCAATCCGGAAAGTGCAGAACTGATATAAATCTAAAATCTGAACCAACCTCCACTTTTCCGCCGTTGTTGGTGTTCTTCACCAACAACCTCGCGCAGGACACTCCCGCCGGATACCCAGGCAATGTACTTGCGACCCAAACCGCCGCCGTTGGTGTTCACGCTTTCATTTTGGCAACTTTCCAAACATTCAATTAAAATATTCATTTGCTCCATCTCACCCCACCTTCTCCATCTCCACTGCCTTTGGAAACAGTATGTTATTCTCCAGGTGGATGTGCATATGCAGGTCGTTCTCAAATTCCTCCAGTTTTTTATACAGGAGCGCATAACTGTTGCAGGCATTTTCGGGCAGGGTGTAATTGCCGGAAAGAATCCTTATTTCATCTGCCAGATCACCAACAACATCATGGTCGTTTTCCATAACAGCAATGGGTTGCTGCACAGATCCAAAACCTCCCTGGAATGGGCTTCCGGTGAGCTTACTGTTTTCCAGTTGTTTGATGTAAGGGAACAGAATATTTTCTTCCTTCTTTAAATGCACTTTCAGCTCGCTGGCCATTTCATCCACCTTATCCCTGATGCCATTCAGTTCCGTATTTGTTTTGCCATGGTGGTCTGCAACCTTCTGGCTCAGATCCAGGAGGATAGGAATATTCTGCTTCACATAAGAATGGTGCACATTGGTTATGTAATCAGTAAGAAAAGTGAGATTCCATGCGTTAAAATCGTGCACCGGTGCAGCCGAAGAACCCTGCGTAGACTTTTCAATATCTTCTTTCACCTTCAGAACATCCAGCCCTTTTTCAGTACATACTTCTTCCAGTGTTTTCTTACCACCGCAGCAAAAATCTATGCCCAGTTTTTTGAACACTTCGGCTTTGCGCAGGTCCTTGGCGGCTATCTCACCTACGGTTTCAACACCCTGCCTTGCAGCATTTTTCCGGATTTCCACTTCCCAGATCATGGGGCCGCTTTTCTCATAATTCCAGGTAAAAGTATTGCCTCTTTCGGCAATTAACTGGTAATACAGTGGTTTGGGGTCGTGATCATTATGGATAAGAATTGCTTCCCCTTCCCCTAAAGCATCAAAAGAATCAAAGATGGTGGGGTGCTTTAACCTTGGCTCAATCTTTGTTACGTCAATTACTCTTGTCTCGCTCATTTTACAATATTTAAAGTGAAAATTATCAGATTGATTTTTTAAAATTTTTAAAAGATGGAACTGCAATCATCATTGCGCCAATGAATAGCCAGATTGCCGCACCCAGCAACAGAACAGGGTATAAGGTGCTGCTCACCATCAGCATAGCCGACAATCCCTGCGTCATCAGCAGTATTTCGTTTAAGATCACCCCTGATGTAAATACAGTAATGCCTGCTTTTGCCATCCCTAACCTGTTGTTAAAGTACCCTGACTGAACTAAATGGGCAAGAAGATAAAGGGAAACAAAGCCAAGCATAACGAGGTGCAGATAACCGATAATTATTGGCCGGTCGCCAAATACCGCCTGCCCTACAGCAGGGAAAACTATGCCTGCCTGTATAGCGGTTTTTAGCGCAAACGCCAGCATGGAGAGCAAACCTATTTTGATGGCAAACGGAGTAAGTGTTTTCAGAAAATCCTTTACCGAACCCATCATTATTAGAAACAGTATCAGCGTAATTGCAAGACAAATGCAACCGATTATGGCGGTAATGCGGATCAATATGTTTTCGTAATGCCAGAGGTAAGAAAGGAATAAGGTCGGGATTACACAAACAGATAGCGCAACTGTAAAACGCCGGATATTTTTTTTGCCGGTGGCACTAACATTGTTGCCAGCCATGTTAAAGAACAATGCAAAAATAGCTAGTGTAAAGAACCCGTTGTATTGCATGTGCAGATACGTATAAATAGCATCACGGTACAACAATGTATTGACGGAATGGGATGCAAGCATGTATGCCAGAGTGAATGGTCCCACGGATGATAATACCAGCGCCAGCAGGGACACTATGCTCAACAGGATCACCGGCCTTCCCGCATTGCTTTTTAAAAGGTCTTTAATAAATACCCACGTGAATATATAAGTGACGAAAATGAAAAGCGTGGAAAACAATATAGATAAAAAAGCATAACCGGTAACAGGGAAAGTAAAGAGCATACCTGCAGCATTGAACAATATACCTGTAAGGAGCCACTTATAAACAGGTCTGCCGCTGAAGCTTTCAGGCAATATTTCGTAAGTCATTAATGTTAACAGGCACAAGGTGATCCAGCCGCCAAATGCAAAATGAGAATGGGCATGCAAAGTGTTTTTAAAATCAATGAATGGTATTGAAAACAATATTTTGCACCTCAATGTTACACCTAAAAGCGCCAGGATAGAAAGGTTTACCAGGGCAACGGTCAACCATTTACTTTTATTCATCATCTTCAATAATAATCTCCATGCAGGACCTTTAAGTCCTTTATTTTAATAAAAATTTTTTTGTCCCTCTCCCCTCAGAAAACCTCTGCCCGCAGAAAACCATTTCCTTTTTTCAATTTCTTTGCCATGCTTTCTATTGATGATTCTTCCATCATCCTTTTAATCTCTGCACGTATAACACCAAACTTTTCGTGCAGCGGACAAGGTTCTTCTTCAGAACATTCCTTAAGTCCCAGGCCGCAACCGTTAAACAGGACATTACCGTCTGTTGCCGACACAATATCGCTCAGTGGCTTGGTGTTCTGCTCTTTGGTAAGATAGAATCCACCATTCACTCCTTTCTGGGAGCTTACGATCTTATTCCGGGTAAGAATCTGAAGTATCTTGGCAGTAAAATGCCTTGGGGCCTCGATATGATCGCATATATCTGCGATACCTGCCTTCTTTTCCTTACTGCTTTCTGCAGAAATATAAATGGCAGCCCTGATTGCGTATTCACAAGATTTTGAAAACATAGCTATATTTTTTTGGTCCAGAAATTATCTTCCCATTCAACAGGGATTTTATTTGATTTTTTCAGTATTTTTTCACCGGCTTCTACCAGTAATTCCGGCAAAACCATTTGTTCTATAAGTGGGAACAACTCCCGTTCCTCAAATCTGATGTGCTTTTCTAACAAACTATTAAACTCCGAAATTGTATTCAGCCTTTCCGATTCATTTTCTATTATTTTGGTTTTAAGCAACTCCAGATTTTTATGGTCAGTCTCAGCCATCAACCTTAATCTATTATCCTGCGGTAATAACGTAAACACCAGTTCTTCTTCAGTCTCGAAATGGGGCTTAAGATGCATGTCAAAAAAACGGGTAACGTAGGCAGCAATACGGTCTACGCTTGTATCATTTGCTATACCGGTCCTTATCTTCCAGCATAGCAATAATCCATTATGGTGATCACTTGATAATGAAACCAGTTCCTTACTCCTTTTTATGGGTTTTTGATCTTCCATTTTCTTCAATTACCTTATAAAGGTACTATTCTTTTTAATAAAAGACACAATTGTCTTTTATTATTTTCAAATCATTCTCTTTATGTTGCCTGATCCAAAGCAGTTTCAATTTTATTTGATATCAGTACTTTAATATAGCAAACCGCAATTATTGCCAGGCCTATAGCCAAAGCAACGCCGGCGGCAAAAAATATTTTCAGAACATCTAAAACGGGCTGCATCATTTCCTGGAAATTAGTCATGTTCAGCGTAACAGACCTGTATCCTTTAATGACACCTGCTGCTACCAGTGAAATCCAAAAAATGAAAAGACTTACCTGGCTTATCCAATAGCCGATGTTTATCGCACGCTTCATTTTGTCTGTCTGTTCGTCTACTCTTATTATGTACCCGAGGCTGCCCAATAAGATCATACTATTGATACCAATTGTAGCTACCATAGCATGCGCCACAGTAATGTGAGTGCC
>CAIMDZ010000048.1 GCA_903839875.1 uncultured Bacteroidota bacterium | reverse complement strand
GTACCCACCGGAATCAGATAACAAAAGTTGAGATTTCCGTTGGTTTAGATTTTCGTAATAATTCATATTTTGGTTAAAGAAAAGCTGACCAAAGACAAGCGGCAGAGAACTTATTCTCAAAGCACTCCCCGGAACAAGGTCCCGATTTTTCATCGGGAGGGGCCGGGGGGTAAGTACCATTCTGTCACTAAAAATTCTTCAAAAACTTACCCGCATTTTTTCAGCCCAGCGAAGTATTTGTCCCACAACAAATACACCCATTTTCTACAGGTAAAATGTGGGTAACTCACTTCCGGTCTGGTACAATAATTGCGGGATTTATTGTACCCGCATAAATGGCAAAAAGACATGACAACAATGAATGAGAACAAGATCAACTTTCACGTTTGCTTAGGCAAACGCAATTTCGAAAAAGAGGATCATTCTCGGTGATTTAGGCAAATAAAAAAGTGAAAATATCACATTGCAATGTTTTTCATTTTTACAGGAGAACTGAAACATTCCCGGTGATTTAGGCTTTTTAATTTTTCACTAAAACTTTCCCTGCTACCCATAATCAAAATCTAGGGGGTCATCCCGATGACTATCGGGAGGGTCACCGCAATATTGATTATCAATAGGCTACTACAGAAAAAAATGAAAAATGTGGACACATCCCGATTATTTCGGGAGGGCAATGAAAAGATGAATAGAGACAGTCAGCCGGGTTGATATGCTCAACGTACTCCCCTTCAGGGGCAAGGGGGTGTCAGGTGTCCGGGGGCTTACTTCCCGATACAAAACTTAGAAAAAATATAATCCAGTTTATCCTCTGTAGTAATCTCTCCCGTTATTTCACCAAGATAATAAAGACAAGTACGGATATCAAGTGAGATCAGATCCCCCGGTAGGTTGTTATCCATGCCGTTCTTTATATCCTGCAGCGACCGCATCACCTCCTGTAGCGCGCCATAGTGGCGGGCATTGGTAACAATGGTGCCTTCCTGTTTTATCTGTCCTTCAGCCACCAGGTCAAAAAGAGCATCCTTTAAATGGTGTATATTTTCCTTATTCTTCGCCGAGATAAACTGTATATGCCTGTCAATATTTTTAAAAGCTTCTTTCGTATGTTCCAGCCCCGCCACATCCGCTTTATTCCCCACTAAAAGATACTTTATGCCACTTTCCTCAAACACCTTTTTCTGCTTCGCCAATTCCTCACTTACGACTAACGACTTACGACTTTCGACTAAGTCAAACAGGTACACCACCACATCGGCTTTATTCATCGCGGCCATGCTCCTTTCTATTCCCTGTAGTTCTATTACATCCAGGCTATGTTCCCTTATTCCGGCGGTATCTATCAGCCGGAATAAAATGCCGTTTATATTCAATACCTCTTCTATAGTATCCCTGGTAGTGCCTGCTATATCGCTCACAATGGCGCGCTCCTCGTTCAGCAGTGCATTGAGCAGCGTGCTCTTACCCGCATTGGGCCGGCCTATAATAGCCACTCTTACTCCGTTCTTTATCACATTCCCCAGCCTGAATGAATCAATCAGTTGTTGGGTGGCCCTGGTAATCCTGTCAATTAATTCGACGAATTTTGTCCGGTCGGCAAACTCCACATCTTCCTGGCTGAAGTCCAGCTCCAGTTCTATCAGTGCGCTGAACTGTATCAGTTGCTCCCGCATCGCCTTCAGGTCTTCACTGAATCCGCCGCGCAGGTTGTGCATAGCGGCTTTATGTGCCGCGCCGCTCTGGCTGGCTATCAGGTCGGCCACCGCTTCGGCCTGTGTCAGATCCATCTTGCTGTTCAGAAAAGCCCGCAGGGTAAACTCTCCGGCCTTGGCCATTCGTGCCCCATGCCGCATACACAGCCCCAGTACCTGCTGCAGCACATAGTCAGATCCATGGCAGCTAATCTCCACGACATTTTCTCCCGTATAGCTTTTGGGTCCCTTATAAAGGCTAACTACAACCTCATCAATCACCTGCTCCCCATCCTTAATCTTTCCGAAATGCAGCGTATTCGTTGCTTGTTTTGTAAGGTCTTTGCCGGCAAATATTTTGTTCGTAATCGCAATTGCCTCAGTCCCGCTCAGGCGAATCACGCCAATCGCACCTTCACCAGGCGGAGTAGATATGGCAACTATGGTATCATTTATGTTCAGCATTTATTCTGAATTGCAGTCAATTGAACCGCAAAATAACAGCTATATTCTTGTTTTCAGTCATAAAAAATTATTGTTTAATTTTGTTGACATAATACAAATGCTATGGTTATCCCTGCATCCAAATACATGACCCCCGAAGAATATCTCGCTTTTGAAGCGGCGAGTGATGAAAAACATGAGTATTCCGATGGCTATATTTACGATATGGCTGGGGCAAGTATTGCCCATAATTTTGTTGTGACAAATCTCATCCGGGACATAGGCTCTTTTCTGAAAAATAAAGAATGCCATGTTTTACCCTCTGATATGCGAATTACGATTCCAAAATTCACATCCTACTTTTATCCGGACGTTACCATTTTTTGCGGTGAATTGGAAAAACAGCAAGATGTTTTCGATACGCTGACCAATCCTTCTGTAATTATCGAGGTGCAAAGCAAATCTACCAGGGGCGTGGACAAGGGGATGAAGCTCTTTAAATACATGCAGATACAGTCTCTGAAAGAGTATATTATTATTGAGACCGATGATTACTCTGTTCAAACCGTAGTAAGGCAGGATGATCAGACTTTTAGAATGATATATGCTTTGGGTATTGATTCAGAACTATTCATTGATACAATACAAATGCACCTCCCATTGAAGGATATCTATTACATGGTGTCGCTTGAAAAATAACCCCCAACCATCCCGGCGATAAATGCGAGCAGTTATCCAAAGAGTCTCATCGGCCAGTGTCACAATAAATGGCGAACCCAAATCCGGCATCGAGAAGGGCTTCCTTGTCTTATTAGGCATAGAAACAGAAGACACCAAAGAGGATGCAGAATGGCTGTGTGCCAAAATAGCTCTGCTACGTGTGTTCAGTGACGGGAACGGGTTAATGAATCTGGACATCAGACAAACCAACGGAGACATACTCCTGGTCAGTCAGTTTACGCTGCATGCATCCTATAAAAAAGGTAATCGCCCCTCCTTCATCACCGCTGCCCGTCCCGAACAGGCCATCCAGTTATACGAACACTTTATTAGTTCACTATCCGATAAACTGGAAAAACCCATCGCCACCGGTACCTTTGGCGCTGATATGCAGGTGTCGTTGGTAAATGATGGCCCTGTTACAATAATTATGGACACGAAGAATAAAGAGTGATGTGTTTGATTGGTTGATAGGTTGATAAGTTGATTGGTTGAATAGTTGTTTGGTTAGTACTTATCTTTAGAGCAGAATGATTTTCGATGATGAATACTTTATGCGCGAAGCCTTGCGGCAGGCAAGAGAAGCATTTGATGCAGGCGAAGTCCCTGTGGGCGCCGTGGTAGTGTGGGACAAAAAAATAATAGCCCGTGGCCACAACATGGTGGAAACACTTAGCGACAGCACAGCCCACGCCGAAATGATCGCTTTAACAGCAGCATTCAATGGACTGGGAAGTAAATACCTCCCGGAAGGGGTGCTATATGTAACTGTTGAGCCTTGCCTTATGTGTTGTGGCGCAATGTATTGGTCCAAGATCAGCCGTATAGTTTATGGCGCCGAAGACGTGAAGAACGGCTATCACAAAACCACTGGCGAAAACTGGCCCTTCCACCCCAAAGCTGAATTGACTAAGGGTATACTGGCAGATGAATGCGCACAACTAATGAAGGACTTTTTTGCACAACGAAGAAAATGAAATTATACAATTGGAATAGAGTTGAGGAATTGAATGTATCTGATCTGGAGGAAAACAAACTTACCGAAGTAACGGTGGGAGAAAAAAGTATTGGCCTGCTGAAGAGAAACAACAAGATTATGGCCTTCACCGCCGCCTGTCCACATGCGGGTGTAAGTCTGTGTGCCGGCTGGGTGGATAGTCTTGGCCGTATCGTTTGCCCCGAACACAAATATCGTTTCGACCCCGCCAATGGCCGCAACACCAGTGGCGAAGGCTACAAACTATTTACTTACCCGGTAGAAATAAAAGGAGAAGATATTTTTGTTGGATTACTTTTACCCTGAAGCTTTAGCCATTTTATGAAGAAGTGCTTTGTCTTTTTACTTATATCGTTTGTTTATGTTCCCAGACTTTTGGCTGACGACGGAGCCTTTAATGCATACGGCAATACAATATTTCCACTCCATGAAACAGTAGTTCAATTAAAAAAAGAAAAACTGGATCTTGTTAAAAAAGGCGATACACTTTATGTCAATATTTATTTTGAATTCTATAACCCCGGCCCTGAAAAGGAACTATTGGTTGGTTTCGTTACTCCGCCCGCCTGGAACGGAATGCTAAGTATGAACGAACGCAACCACCCCCAAATAAAAGAATTTACAGTTAACGTAAATGGGTCGGATTTGTCTTACGAGGTTTACCGAATTGATTCTTCCGGATTTAAAATACATGATAGCACTGTCCGTGGCAACGATTTTATCTATTCGTTTAAAACTAAATTCCCTCACGGAAAATCAATCATAAAGCACTCTTACTCCTATCTCTGCGGTTCAGGTGTTTATATTGACAAGAGTTTTTATTACCGTTTAACTACCGGTACCCTTTGGGCAAATCATGAAATAGAAGATTTTGAATTGAACATCAATATGGGTAAAGATGTCAATTTCTTTCTGCCTTATTCGTTTAACAGAACAAAGACTAACTGGCGGGTAGTCGGTGTCGGTAAACTTAGCGTTGATTCAATATCCGTTGATCCGGAAAGGTTTTTCGCTGGTCCTGCGATGAGGATGGCCTATATGAGGAGCGGTTACATACAATATAAAGAACGTCATTTTAAACCAGCCAACGATCTCTTTTTCGGTATTTTTGCATCTGAGATAGAATTTAGAAAACCGGGCAAAATAAAAAGACAAAAATGATTTTAAGAAAATAGGGGAATTTAGATTGAATTTATTTTTAAAATTGCTTTTTTGACAACACTAACTAATAATATGGGGAAGCCCCTTCAGGGGTTTGGGGCTGCACCCCCTTTCTTAAAACCCGGTAGCACGATTGGCATCACATGCCCTTCAAGTTTTGTAGCCGTGGAAAAAATAAACGCGGCCACACAGATTTTAAAACAATGGGGGTTCAAGGTAAAGCACGGGAAAACAATAGGTACTAATTTTCATTACTTCTCCGGCACAGATGCTGAGCGTCTAGCAGACCTCCAGATGATGCTTGATGACCCCGGCATTGATGCAATCCTCATGGGGCGTGGTGGCTATGGCATGATACGGATTATTGACGGCCTGGATTTTACAGAGTTTCGCAAAAATCCAAAGTGGATATGCGGCTTCAGCGACATAACAATCCTGCTCAATCATATCGAGCGCAATTTCGGCATACAGTCGCTGCATAGCCCCATGTGTGGCGCTTTCAGGCCGGAGACAATTAATGAACCTTATCTCAGAACATTTTATTCCGCGATAACCGGCGAATCAATTAGCTACAATTCAGCAACATCTATACATAACCGCAATGGCCATACCGAAGGCATACTTACAGGTGGCAATCTTTCGTTGCTGGCACATAATGCAGGCTCTGTTTCAGATATTGATACTTCCGGTAAGATTCTTTTTATCGAAGACATAGAAGAGTTCCTCTACAAAATGGACCGTATGCTCCTCACACTAAAGCGGGCGGGTAAGTTCGACAATCTGAAAGGACTGATTATTGGCTACATGACCAATATGCTCGACACCGAGCGCCCTTTCGGCCAAACAATAGAAGAAATAATCCGCGACAAAGTAAGTGAATACAATTATCCCGTTTGCTTCAACTTTCCATGTGGTCATGAGGATATTAACTATACGCTTACCTTCGGTGCAAACCATAAACTGGTTGTAAATGAAAACGGCGGTGTATTGGAATTGGCAAGGTGATCACAGACTTTCCTTCCATGCCTTCATTCCGCCGGAAAGATTGATCAGGTTATGAAACCCGGACGCTTCAAGCCTTTGGATAACTATAACCGTTCTGATCCCTTTCTCGCAGTAGAGCACCACATCTTTGTCCTTTGGCAGCTCATCAATCCTGCTCATTAATTCACTCATCGGAATGTGCAGCCCGCCAATATTATATTGTTCCCGTTCCCATTCCTCCCGCACATCAACCAGCACATAATCCCTGCGGGTATCAATCCATATTCTAAGTTCTGATGGAGTAAGCAGTTTCATAGCAAGTTATATTGGCGTATTGGAAGTTCCCTGGTTATTCTCAATTATTTTTTCAGCCAGCTTTTCATCATCAACACCATCCGGGATAAAGAACAATACCGGCGCCACCGTGAAGCACGCATAAGCAGCATATATCGAAAGGAAGGAAGCCGGAATGGAGAGCAGGTATGCGGCCATGCCAATGTAGTTCTTTACTATCCCGCGCCGGGTTGCTTTATTCAATGACCTCGTCAGGGCTTTCTCATCAGCAGCATACATGAAATTATGCCTGATTGCATATCCCCTTAAAAGCAGGAAAGCAAATGACGCCATAAACAATATGATACCATAAATGGCTGCCGAATAGGTGAGGTAGGGCGCATCGCCCAGCAGGTTGGTAGGGAAGGGGATAAGGCTAAGCCAAAAGAGTAAGTGCAGGTTGAGCCACAGAAATTTCTCATCAGCCCGTTGTATCATATGGAAAAGATGGTGGTGATTCAGCCACATAATACCAAGCACTGTGAAACTGAACAGGTAAGCAATCAAATGTGGTACCAGCACCAGCAATTCCTTTAGTTCCCGGGTATTCGAAAAGCTTTTTTCCTGCGGCGGAAGCTTAATATCAAAGACCATAATGGTCATAACTATAGATATGACACAGTCGCTGAATGCCTCTACTCTGTTTGTTGATATATTCATTACTCTGGTTTTAACGGCACCCTATCGCTTTCAAACGCAATTGTAATAATGAAGCCCCGATAAGGGCGGAATATAACAGCGCCGGGCAACGCACATCGAATCAAAACCCAAACATAGTCAAGCCGTGACAGGGAGAACTATTTGCACAGTTTTGTAGTTTGCGTTTAGTTAATGCCTTACGTTTATTAGTGACAATAAAACTATGCCAGATCTGCAGTAAGGTCCCCCCACAACATATCCTTAAGCTCCACTAACCCCTGGTTGGCCAATGATGAGATAAACACATGAGGAACACCCTTTGGCAAAGTTGCTGCAATAGCATGTTTCAGTTCATCATCCAGCATATCGCTTTTGCTGATCGCTATTATAATTTTCTTATGCAGCAATTCAGGATTATACTGCTCAAGTTCATTCAGCAGTATGTCAAATTCTTTGGCATGGTCGTTGCTGTCGGCGGGTATCAGGAACAATAACACGGAATTCCGTTCTATATGTCTCAGGAACCTGTGTCCTAATCCTTTCCCCTCAGCGGCGCCCTCTATGATACCAGGCAGGTCAGCCATGCAAAATGACTTGTTATCCCTGTAAGATACAATACCTAATTGTGGCACCAGTGTAGTAAATGCATAATTGGCGATCTTGGGTTTTGCAGCGCTCACTACAGACAGCAGTGTTGATTTACCAGCATTCGGAAATCCAACCAATCCTACATCAGCAAGTATTTTTAATTCCAGAGCCTTCCAGCCCTCGCTTCCCATTTCTCCGGGTTGTGCATATTCAGGCGCCTGGTTGGTAGGTGTGGCAAAGTTGGCATTGCCTAAACCTCCCCTGCCCCCTTTTACCCATATCATCTCCTGGCCATCTTCCAGAATTTCAGCTTCTGTCTCACCTGTTTCTTCATCCTTGGCTACTGTTCCCAGTGGCACCTCAAGTATTATATCAGGGCCATCATGGCCACTCGAGTTATTCTTGCGCCCGTTTTCACCGTCTTTTGCCAGCACGTTCTTATAATAGCGCATGTGCAGTAAGGTCCACAGTTGCGAGTTGCCACGCAATATGATATGACCACCCCTGCCACCATTGCCGCCATCAGGCCCTGCCATTGAGTCGAATTTATTTCTTTCGAAATGCGAACTTCCTGCACCGCCCTTTCCTGACCGGCAAAATATGCGAATGTGATCTACAAAATTTCCCTTCTCCACTATTTAATCGGCAACAGATATTTGTTAATGTGCTTTGCCAGCATTTTGAATGTGTCTGTAATACTATGGTTTCCTGTCACGGTTTCCAGTTTACCATGCTCGTTGTAGTAGTTGGCTACAGGTTGCGTTTTTGAATGATACTCTGTAATGCGTTTCTTTATGATATCTTCGTTATCGTCACTTCGGCCTGATGTTTCACCTCGCCCAAGAAGTCTTTTGGTTAATTCTGCTTCAGGTACATCCAGTGCCAGCACGAGGTGTATTTTGGTGTTTTTAAATTCAAGCAACTTGTCCAGCGCTTCTGCCTGCGGACGTGTACGTGGGAAGCCATCAAAGATAAAGCCTCTTGCATCCCGCGCGTCATCTATCTTTCCGCTTATCATCCCTATTACCACTTCGTCGGGCACCAGCATACCCTGGTCCATATATTTTTTTGCCTCGGTACCAAGTGGTGTGTGCCTGCTTACTTCATCACGCAGCAGGTCTCCGGTTGAAATGTGCTGTAACTTATAGGTGGATACTATATTTTCTGATTGTGTGCCTTTTCCACTGCCCGGAGGGCCGAATAACACTAAATTGAACATGAACAAATTTTTGTTTTGACTGCGCAAAAATAACCATAGTTGCGAAATACCAAGTAACTATTTAATTACATTATGAAACGCTGTAATTATGAAATTGCTTAATGTGCATAAGAAAGAGCATAAAAGGAGGCATTTTATGATACAGTAAATGACTTTCCGGTTTATTTACCGAGCAATATTTCTTTGATTTCCGGACCGGCCGCTTTGTATGTCCCGGGTTCTATTCCTTCCATTGTTACTTTCCCAATAGCATATCTTATTAACCGCAGAGTAGGGTAGCCCACTGCCGCAGTCATTTTTCGCACCTGCCTGTTCTTTCCTTCTATAAGTGTCAGCGCTATCCATGAGGTTGGAATATTTTTTCTGAAACGGATTGGAGGATTGCGGTCAGCAACATCAGGTGGTGTTGTTATAATAACTGCCTTTGCTTTTTTTGTCAGGTATGGTTTACCTTCTATACTGATGGTTACACCTTGTGCTAATTGCATGACTGCTTCTTTTGTGATAGCTCCTTCCACCTGCACCCAATAAGTTCTTGGATGTTCAAATGAAGGATCAAGTAATTGATGCGTAAGCGTCTTATCATCTGTTAAAAGCAGCAACCCTTCACTGTCATAATCAAGCCGTCCAACCGGATAAATATTTTTCGGAACTCGCGGAAAATAGTCCGAAAGTGTCTGTTTATCTCCTTCTGCCGAAAATTGCGACAACACGCGAAATGGCTTATGGAAGATAAAATACTGCGGCATAAAAAAGTTTGTGTTCTCGAAAACCTGCGGCTGTAAAGGCTTTCAGCGGATAAAAAAAAGAAGTCCGGCAAGGTTGTGGACTGCCGGACTCTTATAAAGGATGGGTTAGTAAGCACAATCCTTACACAATATTAAAAAGAATTTTCACGATAAAAAAATATTTACAAATATTTTTCGGCATACTCAAAAGATATTGACACCTTTTCCACAAATACTGAATCCGCTGCGGCGGAGAACAAAGCATTGTGCTTTCATTTAAATTTTTTAGTGTCAGAAAATAATTTAGCTGATTTCTTTTCCTATTGATTGGAAACTTAAAAGGTTCTAAACTAAAACAACCGAAACGATGCTAGTTGATGTTGCTGTTAAATGGTTTTGATTCAGCTAAATGGATGGTTCCCCGGCACTAGTGTCATGTCACACATACTATGACGCATAATTTTTGTACCTTTGTGCAAAAACTATGGAAAAGTACAAGGTTTCAATAACGGAGCAGGAAAGGGTTGAATTGCTGTCGATAACTAAGGGCGG
>CAIMDZ010000047.1 GCA_903839875.1 uncultured Bacteroidota bacterium | reverse complement strand
TGGATGTATGTGTCCCGCCCTTAGTTATCGACAGCAATTCATCCCTTTCCTGCTCCGTTAGTGTAACCTTGTACTTTTCCATAGTTTTTGCACAAAGGTACAAAAATTATGCGTCATAGTATGTGTGACATGACACTAGCGGTGACACAACCGTTGTAAAGTGCTTCTTTACCGGGTCGAAGCAGTAATTTTACCATTTTCTTAAGGTTAGCAACGGGTTTATAATTCCGCATCTTTATACTTTTACTGTGGACTTGTCTGCGTGCAGATTTACATTTATTAAACAATCAGGAATTATGTCTATTAAAGTAGCTTCACTTACTAAAGTCTATGACACGCAAAGGGCTGTTGATGATATTTCATTCGACATAAAGAAAGGAGAGATTGTTGGTTTCCTGGGGCCTAATGGCGCTGGTAAATCAACTACAATGAAAATGATCACTACTTATCTGCCGCCCACATCGGGCAGCGCAGTGGTTTGTGGTTTTGATGTGCTGGAGCAGGCCATGGAAGTGAGGAGGCGGGTAGGGTACCTGCCTGAGGCAAACCCGCTCTACTTCGAAATGTATGTAAGGGAATACCTGGAGTTTACCGCAGGCATCCATAAACTGGGCAAAGACGCCAAAAGGCGGATAGAAGAAATGATATCGCTAACCGGCCTGGGTAGAGAAGCCCATAAAAAAATAGGCGCATTATCGAAAGGATATAAACAAAGGGTTGGGCTGGCACAGGCTATGCTGCATAATCCGGAGGTATTGATCCTGGACGAACCTACCAGCGGACTTGATCCTAACCAGATAGTGGAGATACGCGACCTGATAAAAAACATAGGCAGTGAAAAAACGGTGCTCCTTTCCACCCACATCATGCAGGAGGTACAGGCTATGTGCAGCAGGGTAATCATTATCAATAACGGCAAAATAGCGGCAGACGACTCGATAGAAAAACTGCAGCAGGTGAACACCCGGCAGGACGTGCTGATAGTAGCTTTTGAAAGTGATATAAACAGCTCGTTGTTTAAAGAGCTAAAGAACCTGAAAAGTAACGAAAGCATGGGTGGTAACAAGTGGAAGCTGCTGACGAATGACCCCGATGCGCTGCGGCGCGAGGTGATGCAGTGGGCGCTGAACCACAACATCAATATCAGTTCCCTCCAGGCGCAAACCGAAACACTCGAAGATGTGTTCAGGGCGCTGACGAAGAATTAGGGGGTGCACTCGTGAGATGAGTTCATCCCGCATTTGCGGGACGGAAACTTTGTCCTCATAATGTGTAAACTCGCAAAGGAAGCCTGAAGGGCTTCAATATGAATAGCCGTGGGTGCAACCCACGGTAAACCAAAAATATGGACCAGTCCCGAAGGCGGTTGAATAGGGTGTGGGTAATAACAAAATCGTTTAAATTAATGCAATTGGGTTTCACCCACGGCTATTCACGGCAAAGCCTGTTGTGCTTTGCAACCTAGGATAGGAGCTTCAACTGATTTATCTTTATCACTCCACTAACCCGTCAGTTTATCACAAAAAAGAAATTCAGTTTTTCAAGGCTGTATTGTAATTTCAGTATGTAAACACCTGGAGGTAGCTGGCGTGCCATGTTGATCTCTGCGTGAAAAGAAATGGCGTCGAAGGCGGCGGTGTTTTCACATACCAGTTTGCCTGCAGCCGTAAAAATGGCCATAGATACCGGGTTGCTATTGGCATTGTAGTTATCGCCGCTGATCGCGAAATTGCCATTATTGGGGTTCGGATACAACCGCATGTCGTGGTAGGTTTCAATTACCAGCGTGTTGCTACTAGCATTGCCCAGGCAAGTGCCAGATTCTGCAATGGTACAGTATACAGAATCCCGGAAGGAGAAGTCATTGCTGGTATAAGAGTAGTTGGTGGCGCCTGGGATAGCAATTCCGTTTTTGTACCACTGCAACTGTATGTCGCTGTTGGTGGCTGACACATAAGCAGTCAACGTAACTGATGCTCCCCTGATATTAACCGGGCCTGGTGTACACCCAATAACGACAGACGGCGCCGGATCAATCTGGAAAGCAAAGCGGTTGGTACTGACTACCGTAGGAGTCGCGACGCATTCTGCATTGCTTGTCAGGCGGCAATAAAGGCTGTCGCCATTGGCCGGTGTTAAAGTGAATGGGTTGCCGGTATAAACGTTAACGCTATTTTGAAACCATTCGAAAATTGGCGCGGGGCCACCGTTAACCGGATATGCAGTGCAGGTTACTGGCATATCAGGACAAATCTCAGTGCCGGGGGTGGCCGAAATAGTGAGGGATGGGATAGGGTTGGGTTTGACAACTATATTTTTAGTGACACTTTTAACCGGCAGTGCAGTACAACTGCTTCCGGTCATCTTGCAGTAAATGGCTGCGCTACCCGTAGGACTAAATGAGTATGGATTGCCTGTGTTTACATTTACATTATTCAGGTACCAGTCTATGCGCGGCGAAGGGTCGCCGTTTATTGACGTAGCGGTCAGCGTCACAGTGGTGCCCATGCACAAAATATCTGTGGGACTGATGGTAAATGTAACCGAATCGTGCACAACCGGAACATAAGTAAAAGTAATGGTATTGCTGGTGTCTGTAGGGCTGGTGGCGCAGGCGGAATTACTGGTCATAATGCAATAAACTGCATCTCCGTTTGCAGGAGCAAAAGTATAAGGGGTACCGAAGTAGGCAGGAGCACCATTTTTGAACCATTGATAGAATGGAGCGGTGCCGCCCACTGTCGCGGTGGTATAACATGTAGCGCTGTGGCCCGGGCAAATGGTATCACCCGGATCTGCCGTAATGTTAACAGTGGGATTGCCGGAAGGGTCGGCCGTGAACACAATTGAATTGCTGTTTGCGCTATCCGGCAGCAATGTGCACGTATCTACACTGGTCATTCTGCAGTAAACCACATCACCTGTTACCGGAGTAAATGTAAAAGGTACTCCGGTGGATACGAACACGCCATTTTTATACCACATAAAGACTGGCGATGTACCTCCATTGATCACAGTGGCTGGCGTGCAGCTTACTGTTGTCCCGGCACAAACATAGTTTCCCTGGTCAGACGAAATACTTAGCCAACAGCCCCCCCGAAAAACCGTTGTGTAAAAAGTATCCTGGCATCCAAATCCTGCATAAGGTGTAACGATAACGGCGTAGGTGGTAGTTACTAACGGAGCTGGAATGGTAACGTTTTGCGTGGTATCAAGCACTGTTCCGAACGTACTGGAATCACTCCAACGGTAAGAAGTATAGCCGGCAGGACCAATAAGGGTAACTGATGTTGAAGAACACGGCAACATCAGCAAACTGCTAATAAGCCCAGCGGACATGTCCACATATCCATACCCGAAATGCGCACCCAGGCTACAATCTCCCGCAGCAAAATCAATGGCAATAGTATGACCGTTCAATCCTGTAAAATGCATAGTGCCGGTAGACCAGGGTTTATATGTCACATCTGCACCATTTCCCGACACCCTGCTGGGCATTGCGGACGAAATAAAACCAGGTGATAAACTGCCGGCAACCAAATTAATTGAATTGCATGGCAATAACAGGCCGGTTGATGAATCAATGGCTGTTATTTCCATTCTTGGTTCCTGGGTTGGACTATGGAAAGAAGCGTTCTCTAATACTACGGCATAATGATAAACCAGGCTATAGTCAGAAGTCCCTGTTGGTATATGTACATAATACCTGATCTTCTCCGCCCTATTTGGTGTAGTGTCATACCCTATGCGGCATGAATAAGAGCCGCCTCCGGGAGCAACTATCGGGAAACCGCCGTAATGATCAGTGTCAGAGCCGGTCATAATATTGTGCCTGCCATTGACTGGCAGCGTTATTGCAGGAAATGACATTATACCTCCTGTGCAACATGCCCCCATGTAGCATGTCCAGTTTGTCAGATTTCCATACTCGAAATCTATATTTGGCAGTAAAGACTGACCATAGGCAGTGGAACCTGCCACTAAAAATATTTGCAATAAAGCCAGTAAGAGAAGTAGTTTTATTTTCATAAGCTATTGTATGACTTAAAGATTAAAGACAGTAGATAAAGTATAAATGGATGGGTAATAACAAAATATATCATATAAAGTTAAGAAAAACAATAATCATTAGCGGAATATTTTAAATAAGTATGTAATCCGGAATAAATACCTCCATTAGCCCATTATTGCATTATCTTCGGCTTGACTAAAAAAAGACTTATGAGTTTTAAAGGAAAAACAGCTTTTATAACGGGGGCGAGCAGGGGTATTGGCGCTGCTATTGCATTAAGGCTGGCAAAGGAAGGCGCTAATATTGTGGTGGTTGCCAAGTCGGTGAAGGAAGATGCGCGCCTGGGAGGTACTATACATAGTGTTGTGCAGCAGGTAAATGAAGCAGGTGGGAAAGGGCTTGCTGTGCAGTGTGATATTCGTGATGAGGAGCAAATCATATATGCAGTGCAGCAGGCTGTCTCTATCTTTGGTGGTATTGATATATTGGTGAATAATGCTTCGGCAATATCGCTGAGCAATACCGAGCAAACTGAAACAAAACGATTTGACCTGATACACGATATTAATGTTCGCGGAACCTTCCTGGTGACTAAACATTGTGTGCCCTTTTTACGCAAATCTGAAAATCCCCATATACTTACTTTGTCTCCACCGATTGATATTGATCCGAAATGGCTGGCTCCGTTTGTAGGGTATACCATCAGTAAGTACAATATGAGTATGATGACGCTGGGATGGGCAGGGGAATTTAAAAAGTACGGGATAGCTGCGAATTCTATCTGGCCGGTGACAACGATAGCTACTGCAGCAGTAAAGAATTTATTAGGTGGTGAAGCGTTGGTAAACCGTAGCCGTAAGCCTGAAATACTGGCAGATTGTGCTTATTATATTTTACGCAGACCTGCCAAAGAATGTTCGGGCAATTTGTTCCTGGATGAGCAGGTATTAGCGGCAGAAGGAGTTACGGATATGGAACAATATGCAGTGATACCCGGAGGGGATTTACAAAAGGACTTGTATGTGTCATGATACAGGAACTTTAACAGCAAGGAGGCAGGATTGGTAAAAGATGTAATACGTAACGCTTAATATTAAAATTGTAATGGTACATTAGCGGATAATAAATACTGAATTAACATACTTATCTGCATTTTAAGTTACTATTATTTCTGAATGTTCCTTAAATTTGCACTTTAAATCCATAGATGCTTACAGGAAAAGAACTGATTCTGGCCACGAAACCATTTGCAAAAGAAATACGCTGGAAAAGTTGGTATCATACGATTACCTCACTTTTTCTGCTTATTGGGGCCGTATATGGCACATTCAAAACTATTCCTGTTTATTTTTCGATGCCTGTATTTGCAGGGCTGATCTTCAGGATAGTGTGCAGCATTTTTGCTGCAATGATGCTATCGCGGTTCTTTATTATTTTCCATGATTACCAGCATCATACTATATTGCGGCAGTCCTTTATTGCCGACGTCATTTTTACTGCTTTCAGTATTTATATGATAACACCTCCTAATATATGGAAGCGTTCGCATGACCATCACCATAATCATAATGCCAAGCTTTTCAGTGCAAGCATTGGTTCTTACCCCATAATGACTAAACAGAAGTTCCTGGAGGCTACGAAACAGGAAAGGTTTGTGTACCTGGCTGTCCGCCATCCTATTAATATGTTATTCGCCTATTTTACTACATTCATGTATGGGATGTGTATTCAATCATTCCTGAGCAGCCCGCGCAGGCATTGGGACTCATTAGTGGTTTTGGTATTACATATTTCTATCGCTGTTTTTATTTTTGTTCATTTTGGTGCGCTTACCTGGTTCCTGATGTTCTTCCTTCCGTTTTTCCTTTCTCAAATGCTTGGGGCCTATTTATTTTACGCACAGCATAATTTTCCGGAGGCGATATTTAAGAATAATACTGAGTGGAGCTATACGGATGCCGCACTTGAATCATCGAGCTATATGGCATTGGATCCTTTTATGCAGTGGGTGACTGCCAACATAGGGTTTCATCATGTGCACCATCTGAATTCAAAAATACCATTTTACCGGTTACCGGAAGCAATGGCCGCCATACCCGAATTGCAGCGTGCAAAGAAAACTACCTTAAGGCCGAACGATATTGCTGCCTGCCTTCGCCTGAAGGTATGGGATGCGGAAAAAAACAAAATGATAGGCTTTAAAGAAATGGAAGCAGCGTAGACTTTTTATATTTCCTGTATTTGATTTTCATTCATAGTTTATTTTTATGTCCGCCTGGTAATAAACTATTGACTTCAAATTCTTTCAGTTCAAAAACTCAGGTTAATTCTACGGTCTGCCTGCAACGTTATGCTGCCGGATGGAGGAAGACCGGACTGACTGCTTAACTACTGATATATTTTCATCGAACTGTTGTTATGTTAATCGGGTAAGCAGCGGGAAGTAATATAATGCTGAAAAAACTGTACCTGGAAGAAAATGTTTACTGCCGTCAATACCAGTACCGGCCAGGTGAGTTTTTTGTTTGCATAAAGCATGTACAGGAAAAGCAGTATCGTATTGGTAGTATAATAAAGGAAGACCTGGATATGTATATAGGAGCCAAATGAAAGCCAGACAATATTGCCGAGGAAAAATACAAACAGGAAGTTTTTCCAGGAATATTTTACAGCATTTGTGAAGTGATATAAAAAAACAAAGAAAAACGGGTTCATTAAAGAATACCGGAAAATCCCTGAAACATTAGTTTTGAAATTACCCCAGATTGGATTATAAAATACAACAACAAAAAATGCCATAAAAAGGTAAGTACAGGAAGCAATAAGCAAATCGTCCTGTAATTTATTTTTAAGCAGCCATTTGAAGAACTTCATAATTAAATAACAAAAACAGAAAATACCTACAAACATGGATAAAGCCTGAATCCAAAGCATTATCATGCCAGAGTAGCTATTGAATGGTAAGACAGGTATGTTAAACTCATGTCCCCAATATTTTTTCTGCACATTAAAAAATGCAAACCATATACCTGTTTTATAATATTGATAACCTATAAATATTGCCGTTCCCAAAATGATAGGTAGCAGATAAGTAGTAAACCAGGTCAGCAAACTTTTATACCAGTATTTCCGGTCGGCAGATAATAATGACATTGCCAGGAACGCAGGCGCCAGGAAGACGCCGGTGGCCCTCGTTAGTGAAAGGAGAATCAAACTTATCCATATTAACCACACCCGTTTCGCTTTTATTCCATAAATTAAAACAGACGATAAAAGAAAAAACAGCGATTCAGTATACGGGATGAATGCAAAATACATTGCAGGGATAGATAGCCAAAAAAGTTTATCTCCTGTTTTTAATTTGAACAAACTACAAAGAATACTGAAACCTGTGGCAAAAAAGAGTATATTAATAACAACAATACCCCAAACTCCGACATGCGCAATTTCCCAAACAAGAGGAAAGAGCGGGAAAAAAGCCAACCTCGATAAATTGCCGTCATGAACATCATAACCGGTATTAGCAATGTCTCTGTAATAACCGGCATCCCATGAAATCAAATTAGTCTCGTTAGGAATAGCCGGCACCATTAAGGTTGCATAAAGAAAGTATTGAAATGCATAGAAGCAGCCGGCATACAATATCACCAGTAAAAAAGTACTCATGAAATCTTTTTTACCTGCTGATATTTGGAGTTGCATATTGAAAGTTGAGTTGGCAGAATTTATATTAAATAAGACAAGTTAATTACTTATTTACAAATCAGTGTTTATTCATTTTTTCCAGCTTATCTACTCTTTGCACCAATTCATCAAGGTTGCGGAAATGGACGAATGCTTTGCGGTACTTATTGGCGTCGAAAGCAGGTGAACCCATAAATACCTGTCCAGGTTTGGTAATGCTTTTTGAAATACCGGATTGTGCGGTAACGATGGTGTTATCAGCTATCTGTAAATGACCAACGATACCTACCTGGCCGCTGAACATACAATTCTTTCCTATTTTGGTGGAGCCTGCCACCACATTGCATGCAGTGAGGAAGCTGTTCTCACCGATCTCCACATTATGGGCAATGTGAACAAGGTTATCAAATTTAACGCCATTGCGCAGGATAGTAGAACCAAAAGTAGCACGGTCAATGGCACAATTGGCGCCGATCTCCACATCATCTTCAATTACCACATTGCCTATCTGCGGTACTTTAACAGTTCCGTTCGGACCAGGCTCGAAACGGAAACCATCGCTGCCAATGACAGTACCCGAATGGATGATGCAATCTTTGCCAATTACAGTTTCGGAGTATATTTTTACGCCGGCAAATATTGTAGTGTTATCACCGATAACGGCGTTTTCGCCTATATAAACCTGCGGATAAATTTTTACATTGTTACCTATAATTGCATTGTCGCAAATAACAGCGAATTCGCCGGCATAGATATTATTACCTATTTTGGCGCTTTCTGAAATTGCGGCTAATTTAGAGATACCCGATTTATTCAGCTTTACCTGATTGTACATTTCAAGCAGCCTGGTAAATGCTGTACCAGCATTGTCTACTCTTATGAGCGTTGCAGCTATTGGCGCCGTAGGGGTAAAGTCCTTATTTACAATTACAAGGGAGGCTTTTGTCTCGTAAATATAATGTGTATAAGCAGGGTTGGCAAGGAAAGAAATAGAACCAGGTACACCTTCTTCTATTTTTGATAATTTGGTGATTTTAATGCCGGCATCTCCTTCAATTTGTCCGTTCAGTATGCCTGCAATTTGTTTTGCGGAGAATTCCATTCAGTGTAGTTTAAGTTTAAAAAATGTTATACTTCACATGGTGTATACCTGTGCAAGAAAAAGGTTTCACGCAAAGGCGCAACTAAAATAATTGCTATTAAATATGTTGTTGCGTTTTTAAGCTCGCAAAAAACCTTATTGTTAAATGCCCGAATCTACCCCTTTCATAGTATAACTCAGGAAAATTAAGAAATCTCTTGCAAAGTGGCAAAGTCGTAAAATATTTATATGAGATCTGGGGGCTGAAGTAAGTACCTCAAAAGCCGCATTATTTATTTAGGGATCGCTCCATAATCTTTTAATATGTCGTGTAGTATCTCAAGACGAACTTTAAACCAATCTTTGGAAGTATCGGCAACCGGCATTTCAAAATTCTGGGCAAAGAAAAAAGGGTAGTTGCGGAAGTCGCTTTTATTCATGGAGCCTTCTGGTTCTTTTACATGTTCTATTTTTTCGGCAAAACCTACGATCCAGTAAATATACTTGTCATTGACCTTGCCGGTACCGGTTTTATAATACAGGTTGTAAGCCGGTGTTTCTTCCTGCAGCATCATGGTTTTGACAATACGCTGGGTGCGTTCCGCGAAGGGTAATTCGAAGAAGTACATTTTTTTTAACATACCCAGTTCCTCATCCGGTGTTACCTGGAGGGAGTTATTGGTCCAGACCTCATCCAGTTTACCCGACATTTGCATATTACCGTATTTTACGGTATCCAGGAAGTGCTGCATTTTTGCAGGGCCAATGCGGCGGATCAATTCTTTAAAATAAGGTTCAGAACTTACTTTGAGCGCTTCTCTCAAATTCATGTCTTTGTCCCACTCCGGTCTGCGCTGTACACTATCCCATTTAATTACCAACTGATCATCAGGAGCAACGGCCAGCTCAAGGGCAACCAATGAAATAAAAATTTTAAAAGTAGATGCGGGCAACATGCGCTCGCTGCAGCGGTCTCTATTATAAAAATGGATGGATTCATGATTATTATCCCGCAACTCGAAACAGGCGTTTTTTATTCCTTTGTCTTCGAAATATTTTTTCCATTCACTATGTTCCTTTATCCGGGACTTAGCACAGGCGGAAAGGAAAATAACAGCAATGCAGCCAAGTATAACATTAATTCGCATGAAGTCTTTGATTTGAGGGTGCAAAGGTAACGCTAATGTGCAAAATTCAGGAATGTGCAAATAAAATATCGAACAAATATTATTATTTGAATCAGCAACTATTTGGCAGATTTGAGGTCAGCAATTCTTTCTTTTACCCATTCCTGAACAAGTTTTAACTGTTCTTCTCTTGTCAGGTTGCTGTTGTCGAGAATAAGTGCATCATGTGCACGGTGGAGCGGGCTTTCCTCACGGTTGCTGTCAATATAATCGCGGAGTTCCAGGTTGTTGCGCACCTCTTCGATGGTAGTGTGTGGATTTGCAGCATACATCTCCTTAAAACGGCGCATAACCCGTACTTCGGGGTCGGCTGTCATAAATATTTTCAGTTCAGCGTCGGGGAATACAGTAGTGCCAATATCCCTGCCGTCCATTACTATACCTTTCTTTCTGCCCATTCGTTTCTGCTGGCCCACTGCAAACGAGCGGACCTCGCGGATAGCAGCCACTTCACTGACCTTTTCAGAAACGATCATGTCACGGATGTACAGCTCCACGTTTTCATCATTGAGATGTATTTCGGATTGATGTTCCTGCTCGTTGAATACGAACGTGAGGTTGATGTTCGCAATGGCATTCAGTACATCATCGTGATTGGAATAGTTAACCTGGTTGCGTAAAAAATAAAGCGTAATTGAGCGATACATCGCACCGCTGTCAATGTAACTATAACCCAGTTTGCCGGCAAGTTCTTTTGCCAGGGTGCTTTTACCGCATGAAGAGTAGCCGTCAATGGCAATTATGATCTTGTGGGAAGACATAGCGCAAAGATAGGTGGATAGGTTGATAAGTTGAATAGTTGATTGGTTGATAAGTTGATAAGTTGATTGGTTGATTGGTTGAATGGTTGATAAGTTGAATGGTTGATAAGTTGATAGGTTGAATGGTCATTTGGTTGAATGGTTGAATAGTTGATAAGTTACAACAAACACGATGTGGCACAGTTCGGAGGATCGCTATATGATGCAATTGGGGGGGCTAAGATTGCTTCATATCCTTCATAAGCCTGTAAGTGAGCAGGCTCAAAATTATTACCGCGACTATAATTGTAGGCCATAGCCAGTAATTTGTTATTGGTTTGACGGGAGATAGAGTTGGGGTTGATGGTATTGCGGTTACCGGACCAACGGAAAGCGAAGGCAGGGTTGCAGGAATGTCATTTTTAAAATGAGACAGGTCGTATTGAGGAGCAGATGCCTTTGGATTGCCTGCTAGCAGGGAATAGGTTTTTCCTTTTTCCAGCCAGGCCACAAGGTACTGTTGTTCCTGGGAAGTGGAGACATTGATGACCTTTACCGCAGGGTTATCTTTGTTGTCAATTTCGAGGATGATAGTTTGTACCTTCTGTTCGTTCAGGTCAAAAGTGCAGGGTTTGTCAGAAGAAACGGTGCATGTTGTAACAGGATCGTTGAGTGTACTGCTGTCATTTTTATCATGCATAATATATGCAAGAGCAGAGCGGTTATAGAATTTAGGACCGTTGACCTGAACATTGACTTTTCTTACCAGCCAGGGAGACTCGTTTTTAATAATAATGTAGGAAATGTTGCCGCTATCTTTTTGGGTAAATGCAGCGGGTGGATTATTAATAAAACCCGGACCAGCCTGCATATCCGCGTTTTTATAAACTCCTGCGTTTACAATTCTCAAAGGGTCGCTGCCGGCATTATTGATCTTTAGTTTGAAGTATTTGTATTTGCTAAGCGGGAAAGAAATGGTCTGGATATAATTGCCATCTGTATTGCGGTACGACCTGTGAAAGAGAATGGAGTCATCAATTATGTACCACTTATTTTTATCATCGCTGCCGCTTACAGCAGTATAACGTTCTACGGCAGTATTACTCATTGCCAGTGAGAGGTTGGTAGCGCCGGCGGTCAGGCTGTTTTCCAGAATGATGGTAGTATACCTGCCTTCAGTGGTATTACTCAAAATCGGGAAAGTGGTAAATGCTTCAGGTTTTACTGTTCTTACTTCTCTCTGGTTGATATATGGAACAAATGTATTGCTATCGGTAACTATCCTGACGTCGGAAAGGTCGCTTTTTGCAAAGCCTGTTAAAACCGGTGTGACAGGTATTTTATAAAACCCTGTTGCAGGAACGGTTTCTATTGATGTCTTCACGTTATATTCCTGTCCGTATGTATTGAATGTGCAGGAAAACAGCACGAAAAGTAAACCATTAAAATACTTACTCTTTGCGGTCATCAATAATTATTTTTTTCAATTTCTGATACATGAATGAAACGGTAAGCAGTAAAACGCCCAGCAAAATGAACGCGAATATTTTGCCGCCTTCTGAAATGCCGGAGATATCAAATATAAATAGTTTGAGAAGGACGATTGAAAATAATGTAAGTGAAAAGATACGGATGGTTTTTTGTTTGTGTTGCATACCTAACCACATAAGAGCAAATGAGCAAATCCCCCACAAAGCAGTAAGCCCGGCCTTTCCGTATTGCCAAACCAGGTCATCGGTATTGCCTTTGCGGTAGCCAATGACCACGTAAACCAATTCGATGTCCATGCTTAAGAAAATAATGATCATAATGGTTAAAATGATTATTAATGTCTTATTCGCGGCAGCAAATACGACTGTGTTTTGCCTGATACCCCTGATTGTCAGGTAAAAAAGTAATCCCATCAGCAAACTATCCGCCCAATGGAAATACAAATTACCCCATGGGTAATGGCCTGCCAGTACTCCGTCGCGCAGGTTTGTAATAAGTTCGGTGCTTGCCAGGTAGAAAAGGAAGCATATAATAAACGGAGCAATCTGCCACCCCGGATTAGCCTTCAGGATATTTTTCTGAACGAGAATAAGTAATGCAAGGCCTGATAATTCTGTGATCAAACGGTGGTATACGTTTGGGATATCGTAGCGGGGTAGGTGGTGGTAATAAAGGTTTACCCCAAAAATGCCGGTGATATACAGCAACGCGACCAGGACCGTCATCATCATAGCGCCAGCGACATTGTTTGGAATTCCCAGCATGTATTCCTTATCATTATTTTTTCTGAGTAAATAATAGTAAAGGCCAAAAGCAATGATTGCTACAATGTTGGTAACAATTCCCTGGATGTTGCTGAAAATAATAGTAAGTCCGGGTGTGGCATTGTCGTTTGCTTTGTTCCAATCCATGAACAGGCTGAAAAGAGTGAGGATACACAGCAGGCCTGAAGCGTATTTGAACAGCCGGATACCCGAATATTCTGCCAGCCAGTATAACAAAACAAATTCGGCTGACCAGAAAAGCGTAATTGCATGGCCATGCAATTGAATGGGAATAGACAGTGTGATAAATGAGAAAGTTAGCCCTATAAGAAGGAACAAGAGGTTGCGGTCGGCTTTACCGTTTTTATAAACGAGATATGCCAGAAGCAGGTTAATAACACCAATGCCTACTGTAAACAAACCCTGGTAGGCGCCATTATTCCACTGATGGAGCAATACCATACCTGCGGCATAATAGGAGCAACTGATCAATAATAGAATAGAGAAATCAAATGCTTTGAATACCTTTCGGTTTCTGAGCTGGTTGATCATATTCATGATCATGAAAATCAGGTAGAATATGCTTGCGAACATCATCGCAATTGAATAGGAGACCGGTTTATTATTCGAAACGGTCAATGAAAGCCAGCTACCGTAAATCACTACTGTAAAAAAGAGTGCTATGACATTAAGAGCCGGCCAGCGTTTGAACCATGCCAGTAACAGCAGGCCAATATTAAGAATGACGAGGTAGGTAAACAGAGTGATATAATTGCCCTCTCCATTACTGACAAGGAAAGGGGTTATAAAACCACCGACAGAAGCGATTATGGCTAATTCCAGTTTATCATATAGCACTGCCAGGGCAACTGCAAATGCAGTAATGACAACCATAATGACAAAAGCTGTTGTCTGATCCATCATTTGGTATTGATGGTATGCAAAGGCAATGGTAAAATAAAATACGGCTATGCCACCACCTGCCAATACTGAGCTGAATGAGTGGTAGCCTTTGCGCAGGTAATGTGCCAGGCCCACCAGTATAGCGCCGCAGCCAATGCCGATTGCAACCCTGCCGCCATTTTCAATCCAGTTCTGATCTATGGCATATTTTACAAAAAAGGCTATACCCAGAACAAGGACGGCAATACCTATCTTGTTGATCAGGTTTTCACCGATAAATTTTTCGAGATCAGGGTTATTCATGAGCCACTTATCATACCAGCTTTGGGATGGTACATAAGGCGGCGGTGTCTGAGATCGGGGTTGCGGTTGAGATTGTGGTTCCGAGAATGCAGCGACCGGTTCATGTATTTGAATCGGTTCCTGTTCAAATATAGGTTCTGGCAGTTCGGGAATAGCAGGTTCTTCGGGCACTGCAGGTTCTTCTGGTACTTCAGGCATTACTTCAGTTGTTTCTATTACTGGAGGAATATAGTGGTCATGAGTTGCTATTGTCGGTGGAATGTAAGCCTTGGGTTCAGGTACTGGTAGAGGTTCGGGGGCGTGTGGGGTATATTTTTGCTGCTCATGTTTGGGTTTGTAAGCAGAATAGTCAGGTTGTGGTGGGGAAGGGGTGTCTGTTTTGGGGGTTGAGGAAATATTTTCTTTAAGGGCAATTATTTCATTTTTTAATGCAATGACTTCCCTTCCCATTGCTTCAACTAATTTCCTCAGGTATATAATATCACCTTTAGGTTGCCCTGCAAGGATAATTATTACAATTGTAAGTATGGCAAGAAGGAAGATATATTCCATATAGGGAAATAATTTTAAACAAGGTACAAAACAATGGTATTTGGATGGGAATGATTTGAATGTATTGATTTGTTAAATATTAATTATAGTTGAATTTAGTGAGGGTGCTTTAATGCATTTGTAATTTGTAGATATAAATCTATGGTTTAAATTATCAATTAAAACCTATTTTTGCCGCCATGAATCTTACTTTTAATAAAAATGAAGATGGTATGCGTTTGGCTGTCAGCCAGATGAAACAGAGGCAGGCTGTAATAAACTTTGGTGGTGGAAAGAAGGTGATAGAAAGGAACAGGGAAAAAGGAAAAATGCCACCCCGTGAGCGTATCCAATACCTTATTGATAAGGGAAGCGTATTTACTGAAATAGGCTCTTTTACGGGATATGATATGTACCCGGAGCATGGCGGATGCCCTGCAGGCGGAACGGTAGCCGGGCTTGGGTATGTGTGTGGCAGGCAGTGTGTAATTGTAGCTAACGACAATACGGTAAAGGCAGGAGCCTGGTTTCCTATAACCGGTAAGAAAAACCTGCGGATGCAGGAAATAGCTATGGAAAACCACCTGCCGGTTATCTATATAGTAGACAGCGCCGGTGTGTATCTGCCCTTGCAGGATGAGATATTTCCAGACAGGGAGCATTTTGGAAGAGTTTTCCGTAATAATGCAAGGATCAGCGCTATGGGCATTACCCAGATTGCAGCAGTTATGGGTAGCTGTGTAGCCGGTGGGGCTTACCTGCCTATTATGAGCGATGAAACGCTGATGGTTGAAGGCAATGGCTCTATTTTTCTTGCCGGTCCTTACCTGGTAAAGGCGGCCATTGGGGAAGATATAGATATCCAGACATTAGGCGGGGCAAAGACTCATACAGAGATTAGCGGTATAGCTGATTATAAATTCGCTACAGAGAAGGATTGCCTTGACCAGGTGCGTAGAATAATGGAAAAGATAGGTGAGCAACCCAGGCAGGGCTATGACCGTGCAAAACCTGCTATGCCGGCTAAAGAACTGAGCGAAATCTATGGCCTGGTTTCGCCACTTAACAACAAGCCGTTTGATATAGTGGATGTGATTAAGTGCATTGTAGATAAATCAGAGTTCGATCAGTTCAAAGAGGATTATGGCAAAACCATAGTGTGCGGATATGCACGCGTGGATGGCTGGGCAGTGGGCATAGTTGCCAACCAGCGTAAAATAGTAAAAAGCGGGAAAGGTGAAATGCAGATGGGTGGCGTAATCTATAACGACAGCGCAGATAAAGCGGCCCGTTTTATTATGAATTGTAACCAGAAAAAAATTCCACTGGTGTTTCTGCAGGATGTTACAGGATTTATGGTAGGCAGCCGCAGTGAGCATGCAGGGATTATTAAAGACGGAGCAAAACTGGTTAATGCGGTTGCCAATTCCGTGGTACCCAAAATAACCATTATTATAGGCAACTCATACGGCGCCGGAAACTATGCCATGTGTGGCAAAGCATACGACCCCCGGTTCATTTATGCATGGCCAAATGCCAGGATAGCCGTGATGGGTGGTGAGCAGGCGGCAAAGACCTTATTGCAGATACAGGTAGCTTCTCTGAAGGCAAAAGGAGAGGTGATAGATCCGGAAAAAGAAAAGGCCATGCTGAAAGAAATCATGGACCGGTATGAAGCACAGACCTCGGCTTATTATGCAGCAGCCCGTTTGTGGGTGGATGATATTATTGACCCCGCGCAAACAAGAAGCGTAATATCGGAAGGTATAAATGCGGCTAATCATTCACAGGTAGATAACGAGTTTAAGATGGGGGTGGTGCAGGTGTAGTTAATTTGAAAATTTGAAAATGTGCAAACCTGCCTGCCGGCAGGCAGGTTTGCACATTGCATGATTTGAATGGCAATTTTAGGCTTTGACCCTGCCTGCCGGCAGGCAGGTTTTAACTTTTGACTTAACCGAATGATTGAGGTAAAAAACGTACAGAAGAGTTTTAACGGCAAGGAGGTATTGCATGATGTTTCCGCTAAAATGGAGGCCGGCAAAACCAACCTGATCATTGGCACCAGCGGCAGCGGTAAAACCGTGCTGATGAAGATCATGATCGGTCTTATGCAGGTAGATTCGGGGTCGGTGATCTATGAGGGTAAGGATATTACCAAAATGAATAAGAATGAATTAAAAGATATTCGCAAGCAGATCGGAATGCTGTTCCAGGGAGGCGCTTTGTTTGACAGCAAAACGGTGGAGCAGAATGTAATGTTCCCATTGGATATGTTTACCACAAATACCTACAGGGATAAGCTAAAACGGGTAAACGAAGTGCTGGACCGCGTAAACCTTACAGATTCGAACAAGAAATTTCCGGCAGAAATAAGCGGGGGTATGAAAAAACGTGTGGCCCTCGCACGTGCAATAGTTCAAAACCCAAAGTTTCTTTTTTGCGATGAACCAAATTCAGGCCTGGATCCCCAGACATCGCTGGTAATTGACAAACTGGTAAAAGAAATAACCCTTGAATACCACATTACCACTATCATCAATACCCATGATATGAATACGGTAATGGAAAGCGGGGATCATATAGTTTACCTGTACAATGGCAAAAAGCAATGGGAGGGTTCGAACAAAGAAATTATTTTCAGTAAAGATGAAAAGCTGAATGCATTCATTTTCGCATCCGAGTTCCTGGCCAAGGCGAAGGAAATGACGATGATGGAAGCAAAGGGAAAAAGTTGATTGGTTGTGAATAGTTGATAGGTTGATAGGTTGATAGGTTACTTATTCTATCAGCAACCTGCCGCTGTAATAATTTATTCCGTCAGTTGATTTATAGAAATATAGTCCATTTGCAAGGTGGTGTAAATTCAGTGTCCGGGTATATCTGCCTTTCATAAGGCATACTTTCCAATAAAATTACCAACAATATTCAATAAAGTAAAAATTTATATCCAGTGGCGGTGTTTATAAAATGTGGAGAAATGACAATGTGAAAATTAAAATAAACCTAATAAATGGCCATAACCTGATTTCAACTCGTATAAAGTTTGTATCTTTCGGGCGGTATGAGCAATCATACCATTTTTTTATTTTATCAGGGTTGTATAATCTAAAATATTACAGGCATGTTTGCATATCTGGAGGGGGACCTTGTGTATAAATCGCCGTCATTACTGACGTTGGCCGTGGGCGGTGTGGGGTATGAAATTAATATCACTTTGCAGACCTATGCGCATATACAAACTGCGGCAAAATGCCGGTTGTATATCCACCTGCAGGTGCGTGAGGATGCATGGGTGCTGTATGGTTTTAATGATGAGGAAGAGCGTGCCACATTCAGGCAATTACTGAATATTAACGGGGTTGGAGCCGCCACAGCACGCATAATACTTTCATCACTTACCACCGACGAACTGGAACGGGCTGTAGCAATGGAAGATAATAAAACGCTGGAACGGGTGAAAGGCATCGGTGGCAAGACTGCGCAACGTATTATCTTGGAATTGAAAGGGAAGCTTTTAAGGCAGAAAAATACATCTTCATTAACACCCGCCAGACACAATACAACTCAGGAAGATGCGTTAATAGCTTTAGTGAATTTAGGTATAAACAGGGGTGTAGCTGAAAGTGCAATAAAGAAAATTGATAATATTTCTGCATTAACAGTTGAAGAACTGATAAAACAGGCGCTTCGCGTTCTGTAAAATCACAAAAAAAATAAATTTGAAGGGCACACATAATTTTGGATATAAACTATTGATTTTTATAGCGCTGGCAGCGGTAATTGCCAGTGCGGCTGCGCGGGGGTACAGGCCCTTTTTTCCGCATTACAGACCTGATGATGTAGATAGTCCGGTAACTACAGCGCCGGTAAAAAGAGCAGGTGATTCATTACATTTTCCCATTCACGATAAGACAGGCGACCCCGTAACTGATTATTACCTGCCAAAGAGCATTGACCTGAATGACCCCAAGAATGTAAAAAAAGGCTTTGAATATGACCTGGATTCTAACAGGTACAATTACAGCAACCGGCTTGGAGCTGATTTTTTACGTAACCCTACCTACCTGACGCTTGATGAATATGAAAAATACCGGGGTAAATCGGATGAGGATGCCTACTGGCAACGCCGGCTTGACGGACTTATGCTGTTTAATAAAACACCTGAGTTGCCCCAAATGTATAAGGAGGGATTGTTTGACAGGATATTCGGGAATAACTCTATATCGGTAAAACCACAGGGAAATGTAGACGTGACATTTGGCGGGAACTGGCAGAACATCAAAAATCCTACACTGACCCAAAGGGCACAGAAGTACGGGGTTTTTGATTTCGACATGCAGATGAATATTAACCTGCTCGCGACGGTAGGAGATAAACTAAAACTAAACATCAGCAACAATACAAAGGCGACCTTCGATTACCAGAACGTACAGAAACTGGATTACAGCGGCAAGGAAGATGAGATGCTTAAGAAAATTGAGGCGGGTAATGTGAGCTTCCCTTTGAAGAGCAATCTGATCAGCGGTGTGCAGTCATTGTTCGGGCTGAAAACTCAGCTGCAATTCGGGAAGTTGTGGGTGACAGCGGTTTTGTCGCAGCAAAAATCGCAGAGAAAGAGCCTGACCATACAGGGAGGGGCACAATCGCAGCAAATAAACATAAAGGCAAGCAGTTATGAAGAAAACAAAGACTTTCTGCTGGCCCAGTTTTTTCATGATCACTATAACTCGGCTTTGAAGGAATTTCCAAAGATAAATTCCCATGTAAATATCAACAAAATTGAAGTTTGGGTAACCAACAAGAATGGGGTGGTAAATGGAGTGCGTAATGTGGAATGCTTTATGGATCTTGGGGAAGCAAATCCTAATAATCCGAAGATAGCCAACCCTGCCAATGGAGTGCCCGCAGGAATTCCATCGAATACTTCGAATAACCTGTATAAGCTGATACAGGGAAATGTGTATGGCCGCATGCAAAGTTCCGCAATCAACAGCCTGGTATCATTGGGTCTGAATCCGGGGACGGATTTTGAATATACCACCGCGCGCCAGCTATCACCTTCAGAATTTTCATTCAATCCACAACTCGGCTTCATACTCCTGAATACACAAATGAACCCGGAGGATGTTTTGGGAGTGGCTTACAGGTATACTTACAAAGGAAAGGTGTACCAGGTAGGTGAATTTGCGGAAGACCTGCCGCCTGACAGCACCAATACAAAAGTAATTTTCCTGAAATTATTGAAGGGTACTGCGTCACGCCCTACGTTGCCGGTATGGAAGTTAATGATGAAAAATATTTATGCGCTGGGTGGCCTTGGCGTTTCGAAAGATAATTTTGTACTGAACATTTTGTATCAAAATCCCGGTGGCAGCGATATAAGATATTTGCCTGAAGGGCCATCCAAGGGTATACCCCTCCTTTCCCTGCTGAACCTTGACCGCCTTAATGCCCAGGGTGAACCTACTCCTGACGGGATATTTGATTTTGTGGAAGGCGTTACTATCAATACACAACAGGGAAAGCTCATATTCCCTGTACTGGAGCCATTTGGCGCAGATCTGGCGCCATCATTGATAGAGCCACCGGATACAACCCCCAACAGGGACCTGTACAGAAAATACATTTACCAGGTATTGTATGATTCTACCAAAACGGTGGCCCAGCAGTTCCAGTCTACAGACCGGTATATTTTGCGGGGAAGTTATAAATCAACTTCAGGTTCCGATATATTCCTGGGAGGGTTCAACATTCCGCCCGGATCTGTTTCGGTATCAGCTGGTGGAACGAAACTGGTGGAAAACCAGGATTATACCATGGATTACGGTTTAGGTAAAATAAAGATTCTGAATACCGGTATTCTGAATTCAGGCGTCCCTATCAATATTCAGTATGAGGATAATGCAACATTCGGGTTTCAGCAGCAAAATTTTATGGCTGCCAGGTTTGATTATTATGTGAATAAGAATCTTACCCTTGGCGGAACAGTCATGCGCCTGAACGAGCGGCCGTTTACCCAGCAGGTGACTTATGGAGAAGACCCCATTAAGAATACGGTATTGGGCATAGATGCCAACTACCAGAAAGAAGTGCCTGCATTAACCCGCGCCCTCGATAAGCTGCCAATCTATGCAACAACCTCGCCATCTTTTTTTAATGGTAATGTAGAAGTTGCGGCGTTGTTGCCCGGGCATCCCAAACAAATAGATGCACTGGATCCTGAAGGTGCGGTTTATATTGATAACTTTGAAGGGACCAGCAGCAGCTATGACCTGAAATTTCCGGCACAGGCATGGTCAATGTCATCAACCCCGCTGGGTGCGGTAAATCAGTACAACCAGGTACTCTTTCCTGAAGCTGCCAATAGTGATATCCTAAAGTATGGTATCAACAGGGCAAAGCTGGCATGGTACAGTATAGAGCCAACATTAGTGAACCCCGGCGTAAGTACACCTGCTTATGTGAGTAAGGATTCCAATAACCAGCACTTTATAAGGTTGGTGCAGCAAAAAGACGTATTTCCCAATATGCCTTATATGCCGCTGCAGGGTGGCATGAGCACTTTTGACCTTGGTTTTTATCCGCACGACAGGGGGCCTTATAATTTCGATGCTGTGAATATTGATAATGACGGACACCTTTTAAATCCTGCCAGCCGTTGGGGCGGGATTACACGGCCGCTCGATAATACGGACTTTGAAGCTGCCAATGTTGAGTACATACAATTCTGGGTTTTGGATCCTTTTACACCGGGAGCCAGCGGTACCTTTGCAAATCCTAACGGAGGCTCTTTGTATTTTAACCTGGGAAGCGTGTCGGAGGATATACTTAAAGATTCGAGAATGTTCTTTGAAAATGGTATTCCATCACCGTTTGACAATACAAAACTTGACACCACGGTATGGGGGTATGTGCCGAAATTCGAACAGCAGATAACAAGGGCATTCGATAACGACCCTGCCGCGCGCGAGCTTCAGGATGTGGGATATGACGGACTGCCGGATTCCGCAACAATGCCTGGTCAGTATGACGAGCGATACATATTCAGGGACTATTTAACCGAATTACGCCAAAAGTTAGGAGCTGGGAATCCGGCGTATCTGGCCGCATATCATGATCCTTCAAATGATAATTACCATTTTTACCGGGGATCCGACTATGATGCATTAAATGGTGGCGATGGACTTGGGGTACTGGCCCGCTATAAGGCTTATAACAACCCGCAGGGAAATTCGCCGATAACGGCAGCAAATGCATCATTTGCAACTTCAGCAACAACGTTGCCCGAAACAGAAGATATTAACAGGGATAATACACTTAATACATCAGAAAGTTATTTCCAGTACAGGATAGATTTCAAGCCGGGGCCTCCGGGTGTTGGTATGGCAGTTGGTACTAACAATATCATTAGCAAGCAGATAAGCGATGTGAAACTTCCGAACGGGTTAACAGAAAAGGAAATATGGTACCAGTTCAAGATACCTGTTCAGAATTATGATCATAATGTAGGTGGTATAGCTGATTTCAGGTCTATCCGTTTTATCCGTATGTTCCTTAGTGGCTGGGAGGACAGTGTTATCCTGCGTTTTGCCACCCTGGAACTGGGACGTAACCAATGGCGCAATTACAATTATTCGCTGAGAGGGCCCGGAGAGAATATACCGCAGATAAATCAGGGGCTGACCGATTTTACGGTAACTTCTGTAAGCATAGAAGAAAACGGGCAAAGACAACCTATCAATTACGTAATTCCACCGGGCGTTAACCGGCAGCTTACATCTACTGGCCAGGGCACGGTGATGCAATTGAATGAACAGGCAATTTCGTTGAAAGCCTGCGCGCTGCAGGATGATGATGCACGTGCGGTGTACAAGGAAATAAATGTGGACATGCGTCAGTTTACCTACCTGCGTATGTTCATACATGCTGAGTCAGTAGTTGGGCAGCCGCCTGTAAAAGATGCCGATGTAAGCGCTTTTGTTCGTATTGGCAGTGATTTCACCAATAACTATTATGAATACAGGATGCCGCTTGCTGTTACAATGCCCGGTAATAATGCGGATGTAATGGTATGGCCTGCCTCAAATGAAATGGATGTCGTTTTGCAGGACCTTGTTAACGCCAAAAAGGCCCGTGACGCTGCCGGCGTTCCGGGAACCGAAGAATATGTTACAATAGATTCGAAAGGGAATACAATAATAGTAGTGGGTAATCCGAATATTGGCGGTGCGAAGAATTTTATGCTGGGGGTACGCAATCCTAAAAAGACAAGCCATACCCCTGGCGACGATGGACTGCCCAAATGCGTGGAAGTTTGGTTTGATGAATTAAGAATGGCGGGTATTAATGATCATGCCGGTTATGCTGCAGCCGGTAAAATTGCCATTCAGCTTGCAGATTTGGGTAACCTGAACATGTCTGGAAGCATGCATACCCCCGGATATGGCAACATAGATCAGAAGATTGACCAGCGTATGCAGGATATGTATTACCAGTATAACACCTCAACAAACCTGAGCCTGGGTAAACTGATGCCGAAATCATGGGGTGTCCAGTTGCCTTTTTATGCAGGCTATCTGCAAAGTGTAAGCACACCCAAGTATGACCCCTATAACCAGGATGTGGTTTTGAGCGATCAGTTGAATAATGCAAAAAATGCTTCTTCGCGTGATTCCATAAAAAAGGTGGCGCAGGATTTTACGTCTATAAAAAGCTTCAACTTTACCAATGTTAGAATTCAGGGTAACACCGCTGTCCCAAGCAAAAAAATACGTATGCCCTGGAGTGTGAAAAATTTTGATTTCAACTATTCCTACAATGACCAGCTAAAGCACAACCCAAACATTGAAAAGGATGATCTGAAAACCACGAAATACGGAATGGGATATACTTATAGTCTCAAGGTGAAACCTCTTGAACCATTTAAAAGGATAATCAGGTCCAAATCAAAATGGTTGTCTTTAGTGAGAGATATAAATATTACACCGCTTCCGTCTACATTTACCATGCGTAATGATCTCCTTCGTGTTAATGAGCTGACGCAGGTGCGTGATATTAATGACGGCAGCGGATACAAGATACCACCTTCCTTTTATAAAAACTTTACCTGGAACCGTCTTTATACACTTCGGTGGGAGCTTATGAGATCCTTATCTTTTGATTATTCAGCAACCAATGTATCCCGTATAGATGAGCCTTATGGATATGTCAGTGGCAAAGCCAAGCGGGATTCGTTGTGGAGCAGAATCGCTACATTCGGGCACAACACAAACTATTCCCAGACGTTTAACAGTTCTTATAATGTTCCTTTATCGAAACTGCCATTAACCGACTGGATCAGTTGCCGCGCGGGTTATAATGCCAATTTTTCATGGACCAGCGGACCGCCTATAGCTCATGAACTGGGTAATACTATTGGCAATACCCAAACCAAAACCTTGTCAGGAGAATTAAATATGACGACCCTTTATAACAAATCGAGATGGCTGAAAGCGTTGAATTCAAAGCCTAAAAGCAAAGGGGACAACAAGTCGGGGCCTGGAGTCAATGAAGCTATACCAGGTGAGAAAAAAGGGAATGTACGGGACCTTCGGAAACCGGGCAGCGCCCCTTTGCCCGGAACTGAACTGCCCGGAAGTAATGGCGGACCGAATGCCAAAGACACTACCACCAATAAACCTGCTGCCGGTCCGGGTAAATCAGGCAAAGCTGACAGCACAACCAACCCGGCAAATACGAACAATAAAGGTAACCAGGGGAAGATAAATCCCCCAAGTATTACCGGTAATACCAGGTACGATTCCGTGCTGCAAAAGATGAATGTGACTAACATGACCGATGAACAAATTGATTCGGTAGTAAATGTGCTGGAAGCACAGGACAGGGCAAAGGCAGCAGCCGAAAAGGCAAAAAAGAAAGCAGACAGGAAGGCGGCAAGAAAACTCAGGCGGAGCAAATTGCCTGAACTCAACACGGCTGAACGAATTGTGGGACATTTACTCACTATGGTAAACAGGGTGACAGTGAATTATACCCAAACCGGAGGAACCATTTTGCCGGGTTATATGGATAGTACCCACTTAATGGGAATAAACAATTATTCCGGAGCGCCGGGGGTAAACTTTGTATATGGCTACCAGCCAAACAGCCAATGGCTCTATAGTCAGGCTGATGCCGGGCGGCTTACCCATGATTCAATGTTTAATGCCCAGTTCCAGCAGACCTACTCCCGCAATCTTAATGCTACTGCTACCATTCAGCCTACCAGGGATTTCAGGGTAGACCTTTCGCTAACCCAAACATTCAGCAAGTCGCACAGTGAATTATTTGCGGACACCACTTACCAACCTAACGGTGATTTCCATCATTTTAATCCTTACGAATCAGGATCCTTCAACATCAGCTATGTTAGTCTGAAGACCATGTTTAAAAATACCTCTGTTAATTCGCTTACCTATAACCAATTTCTTGATGACCGGAAGATAATTTCCAGGAGGCTTGGTGAGAGCAATCCATATACATTGGGTATTCCCGATCCCTCCAATCCCGGTTATGACAAAGGTTACGGACCTTATTCGCAGGACGTGCTTATCCCTTCGTTTATCGCATCCTATTCAGGGAAATCAGCGGAAAACGCACCGGTTATTGATTACACACATTCTAACATAAACGATAATCCGTTTAAGTATTTTACTCCAATGCCTAACTGGAAAGTAACCTATAACGGACTGAGCAAGCTGCCATTCCTGTCTAAAATATTTACCAATTTTGTGATCAATCATGCCTATACGGGTACAATGTCTATGAATGGGTTTAGTTCTAACCTCTTGTTCAATGACCTGTATGGTTTAGGATTCCCTTCATTCCTTGATTCCAATTCTCACAACTATGTACCATTCTTCCAGGTGCCGAATGTTACCATATCGCAGGCATTCAATCCTTTGATCGGGTTTGATGTTGCCTTTAAAAATAACCTTTCGGCCAAATTTGATGTAAGGAAATCAAAAATGGAAAGTCTTAGCCTTATTGATTACCAGATAAGTGAGAATACAAGTACTGAATATGTTATAGGCATTGGATATCGTAAAAAGGGGATCAGGCTGCCATTTAAGGTGTTCGGTGTGCAAAAATTAAAGAATGAACTGATTACCAAACTGGATATTGGGTTGCGGGATGATAAATCAAGCAATACCTTCCTGGCTGATAATATTAACGTGGTATCCCGCGGGCAAAAGGTGATCAGGATATCACCTACGGTGGATTATTCAGTTAGTCAGAAGCTGACATTGCACTTTTATTTCGACAGGCAGCAGACGATACCTTATGTGTCGAATTCTTACCCTACCACCACTACCCGCGCAGGTGTGACACTCCGGTTCTTGTTTGCACAATAGAAAGATTACTTAGTAGCCCTGACCTTTAGGTCGGGGCTACTTGAGAAAAATTCAATTTCTCTTGCACTCCTTCTAAACGCCACAAATAGTTAAGTTATATTTACACCTGTATTGTTTACATTCAGCGTTAAAATAATAGCCGGAAAGAATTGAAATCCGATAAGATCATAAATGTACTAATGCTGCTGGGTGTTGCCTGCTGCCTGGTAGCGGTTTGGACCCCGGCATATTTTTTAACCGGTGATGGGCCTTGCCATGTTGAAAATGCGCAGATACTGCACGACTTCTGGGTGAATCATAACACCGCGTTATATTCCCGTTTTTTCGAGGTGGTTTACCTGCCTAATCCTAACTGGATGTCTACAGTTGTAATGGCATTGTTGCTTTTTGTAGTTAAGGGGGTAATAGCCGAAAAAATATTCATCTCCGTTTATGTACTCCTGTACCTTGGTGGATTTTACTTGTTGTTAAGGAAACTCAATGGAGGTAATTCATGGTGGTTACTCAGCATTTTCATTTTTGTATTTACACATACATTGTTCAAGGGCTTTTATAATTTTTCATTCAGCATCGCTTTTTATTTTTGGGTTGTCTGGTGCTGGCTGCGTTTTATGGAGCGAAGGAACCTGTTGAATGGGTTATTGGTAACCCTTTTTACAGGGCTTATTTTTTTTACACATCTGCTGGCGTTTGTATTTGCAGCCTTTACCTGCGGGGCGCTGATAGTTACTTATGCCTTTGCAGCCGATACAGGAATTGCCTTAAAGCAGCGTTTTGTTTGCCTTTTCAAAGCGGCTGCATTTCTTGGGCTCTTTCTTTCTCCCTTTCTCATCATCATGCGGTGGTTCACCGAAAAGGAAGGTGGCATGCAAATAAAGCTGGAGCACCATTTCCGCAGGCTTAAGGAACTTGCGGAATTCAATTATATTATCAATGTGCAGGAGCAGGAAGTGCTTTTTGCTAAAGTGGCAGGCATTACGTTGCTCCTTTTAGGCGGACTTACATTATTAAGGTTCAGGAAAGGGATAAAGATTCACCGGTACGACGGGTTCCTGTTAAGCCTGCTTTTTGTAACCTTCGTTTACCTGTCCTTCCCCGAAGATTTTATGGGTCGGCTAATACTCATAACCATGCGGGCTCAGTTGTTTGTATTTATTATGATGGCATGCTGCGTTTCCTATATGTTGCCTTCTGAGAAAATAAAAAATGCCGGGGGGATTGTTTTATTCGGTTGTTTTCTTGTTTTGTGTTTTATCCGCATCCCATGCCTGGTATCCGCAGGTGAGGCTGTGACTGATATCAATTCATCCATTCCATGCATAAAGCCAAATTCAGTGGTTTTGCCACTCGATTTTGCACCCAATGGTAAGGACAAAAACGGCAATATGGTCGCAGACAGAAACTGGTTGTTCAGCCATGCCTGCCAGTACATAGGTACCATAAAACCGATGGTGGTACTTGATAATTATGAAGCCAATATGGGTTACTTCCCTTTGAGGTGGAAGCCGGAAACCAACCCATATCTTCACCTCAGCAAGGCGCAGGGTATTGAAGAGCACCCACCCTGTGCCGACCTGGCAGGGTATAAACATTCGTCAGGAGTTACGGTAGATTATATATTAATGTGGGGATTTGATTCATCGGCATTAAAAAATGAAAATTTCAATCAATTTTATAGTGAAATAAATGCAGGGTATAAAATAATTTATAGGTCGGCAACAAACAGGACTATATTGTATGCGAAAGAATAGTCAAAACACATTTGCACAAAAAGGAACATTTGGAACGTGGGATAAGGATTCGTGGGTTAATAACATGATTATCGTATATTTGTAGACATAAATTTTAATATAAAATGACTGTTCATTCATTCCAGGCCCATTTCGATGACCTGATTGACAGGGAGGTGACTATTGAGCCCAAAGACTGGATGCCGGATGACTACCGCAAAACGCTGATCAGGCAGATATCGCAACATGCGCATAGCGAGATCGTGGGCATGTTGCCGGAGGGCAACTGGATAACGCGCGCCCCCACATTGCGGAGGAAAGCAGTACTGCTGGCCAAGGTGCAGGATGAGGCCGGTCATGGGTTGTACTTATACAGCGCAGCCGAAACTTTGGGGGTGAGCCGTGATGAATTGTATGACCAGTTGCATTCCGGGAAAGCCAAATATTCATCCATTTTTAATTATCCTACTCTTACATGGGCTGATATGGGCGCCATAGGGTGGCTGGTAGACGGCGCTGCTATTATGAACCAGGTACCGCTGTGCCGCACCTCTTACGGGCCTTATGCAAGAGCAATGGTCAGGGTTTGCAAGGAAGAGAGTTTCCATCAGCGCCAGGGATTTGAAATAATGCTCACCCTTTCGAAAGGAACTGAGATCCAGAAAAAAATGGCTCAGGATTCATTCAATCGCTGGTGGTGGCCATCACTAATGATGTTTGGTCCGCCCGATGCTGAAAGCCCGCATACGGCACAGAGCGTGCGGTGGAGGATCAAGCGGTTGACAAATGATGAACTCCGGCAGAAATTTGTGGATGTAACAGTGGAGCAGGCAAAGGTATTGGACTTGGAGATGCCCGACAAAGAAATAAAGTGGAACGAAGAACGTGGGCATTATGATTCAGGGCCGATCAACTGGGATGAGTTTTGGAATGTGGTGAAAGGAAATGGCCCCTGCAACAAGCAGCGGCTCGAAACAAGAAAAAGGGCCTGGGAAGAAGGACAATGGGTGAGAGATGCCGCTACCGCACATGCCGAAAAATGGAAAGCCAGGAAAGCAAAAGGCGCAGTGGCAGCGTGATATTTCAATAAGAAGAATTATTAGTTCACGGAGGAGAAATTTTTAATTTATGGAAGAACAAAAAATAAACAAAAACGAGTGGCCGTTATGGGAAGTATTTATCCGCAGTAAGGCCGGCCTCGATCATAAACATGCAGGCAGCCTTCATGCAGCCGATGCGCAGATGGCAATGGAAAACGCACGTGACGTTTATACACGTCGTATGGAAGGGGTAAGTATCTGGGTGGTGGAGAGTAAGTATATCCATGCATCCGATCCGGCGGAAGCTGAATCGCTCTATGACCCGGCGAATGACAAAATATACCGTCATCCCACTTTTTATAATCTTCCTGACGAGGTAAAATACATGTAGCTTTTTGATGGAATTGGGAATTGGTGGTTCGGAATTTGGATTTCTGTCTGTTGCCATATTCGCTGAGAAAGAAAATTTTATGGTTAGGTTGTCTTGAAAAATATTAGGAAACTAAACAAACAATAACTGAATACTGATTTCATGAATCCCAATTCCACTCCCGATAGCTATCGGGACCCAATTCCCAATTCAACTATGGAATTATTAACTTATACCCTACAGCTTGCGGATAACGCACTAATTATAGGGCACAGGATCAGTGAATGGTGCGGACACGGGCCTGTGCTTGAGCAGGATATTGCGCTTACAAATACTTCGCTCGATCATTTAGGTCGCGCGAGAAGTTTGTATCAATATGCCGCTGAACAGTTTAACAAATTGCCTGTTGAAAAGAAAACGGAAATATTCAGTTCTGTTGCTCTGCAAAACCTGGTATCAACTGCTGTGCAGGTGCAGGAGGATGACCTGGCCTACCTTCGGGATGGCTGGGATTTCAAAAATGTATTGCTTTTAGAACAACCAAATATTGATTGGGCCTATACCATTGCCCGATCATTTTTTTATGATGCCTTCAATTTTTTACTTTTTTCCGGCTTGCTAAAAAGTAAGGATGAAACACTTTCCGCAATTGCTGAGAAATCACTAAAAGAGGTTACCTATCATTTGCGCTGGAGCAGCGAGTGGGTAATACGTTTGGGTGACGGGACTGAAGAAAGTCATAGCCGCATGCAAAAAGCCATTGATGAGTTATGGATGTTCACCGGCGAACTTTTTGTTGCAGATGATACTGAAAAGGTTATGGCACAGCAAGGTATAGGGATTGATCCTCTTTCCTTACAGGATGCATGGATGGCTATTGTTAAATCAGTCTTTGGTGAGGCAAATATTAATATTCCTGCAGGCGCCTGGATGCAGCAGGGAGGAAAGGAAGGCCGTCATACGGAGCAACTCGGATACATACTGGCCGAACTCCAATTTATGCAGCGGGCATATCCGGGTATGGAATGGTAAATTTATCGTTCTATCATTTATTAGTTATTTTTATCATTAATTTTCTCTGAATGTCGCTATCATTAGTTTTACCTTGTTATAATCCTCAGCAGGGTTGGGAACAAAATGCTTGTTCAGCATACCGTACTTTTTGCAGTAAAATAAATGATCCGGTAGAATTGATCGTGGTGATGGATGGAAAGAGTGATTCAGTAACAAATGGTACAACAACCTTCCTGGAACAAAACATTCGCACGCTAAAGATTATAAAATATGATGAGAATAAGGGGAAAGGATATGCATTAAGAAAAGGGGTAGAAGCCGCAACTGGCGAAATAATACTTTATACTGATATTGACTTCCCATACACAATAGAAAGTATGATTGTCATTTACCAGGGCTTAAAAAATAATGAATTTGAAGTGGGTATAGGCGTTAAGAACGATGCATATTACGCCCATGTTCCTGTTTTGCGCCGCGCCATATCCCGCTTCCTCAGGGTTTTGATAAAACTGTTTCTATCTATGCCGGTAACCGATACGCAATGCGGGCTTAAAGGTTTCAGGCGAAATGTTGCGCCATTATTTTTGCAGACTAAGATTGACCGCTACCTGTTCGATCTTGAGTTTGTTCATAAATGTTTTAAAAGTAAAAAATACATAGTAAAGTCCATTCCGGTCCAATTAAATGAAAATGTTCGGTTCAGAAGCATGGATTATCGTATATTATTGCCTGAAATGATCAATTTTATTAAGTTGCTGTTTGATTAATATTCAATGAACAAATTCCGGAGTAATATATGGTTTGGTGTAACTATTGTTTTCGCAGTGTGTCTTATCATGTTTTCCCTTTACCATATAGTATTACGCCCGTCACATATTGTTCCGGAACTGGGAGGTGACGGAGCAAAAAATAATTTCACCTACCTGTATCAATGCCAGTGGGGTAAAGGATATTGGTTCGATGGGATGAACTACCCTTATGGGGAACATATAGTTTATACTGATGGACAGCCACTATTATCTGTGCCTTTCACACATTTTAAGAATGTTACTCCCGGCGATGCATTGACGGTGATGTGGCTGCTCATCGGCTTTAGTTATGTATTGTCTATTCTTTTTGTGTACAAAATTCTTGTTCGTTTTAAGGTCGCGCCATTCGCAGCAATGCTTTTCGCAGGCCTTATCTGCATATTAACCCCACAGATCCTCAGGTTGCAGGGGCACTATGCGTTATCCTATACCTGTGTTATTCCAATGCTCTTTTACTGGACAATAAAATACCGGGAACATGCCCATTGGCGTTTCCCGGTTTATTTTTTTATTACCGGCTGCCTTATGTCGTTCCTGCATCCTTATTATGCTGCCATGATGTTTGTTTGGGTAGTTTCGTATTCAATAGGATATTTTATTTTTACTAAGGTCCGGTTTTTAGACAAAATAAAACATATTGTTCCGCTCGTTTTAAGCGTTGTCTTTGTGTTGGCCCTGGTAGGTGCGGTTATGAAAACAACTGACCCGGTTTCGGACCGGCCGGTTGCACCTGTAAATACTTTCTATGAGACCTGCACCCGCCTCAGGCACATAGTCACTTCAAATAAATCGCCTGTATGGGAAATGACCAGGGGTACGAAGATTTTCAGCCATGTGAGCGGCGAAGGCCCGGAGGGATACGGCGAAGGCTATACTTATGTCGGCCTGGTAGTAGCAATAACCATTGGTGTTTGTTTTATTATTGGGACAATCAAGTCATTCAGACAAAAACGGCTCGATATCCTGGTTGAATCAACCGGATTTTCACCTATCTGGTTGCTCATGGCTTTGGTGGCATTATTGTTCGGTATGGGGGCGCCCTTCATCTGGCACATGGAATGGCTGTTTGACTATATTTCTTTCTTTAAGCAATTCAGGTCGCTCGGCAGGTTTAGCTGGATTTTTTATTACATCATCGCCATATATACTGCTGTCGTATTGTACTATGTTTTTGCAAAGTATATAGCACAAAAAAGATTTTTTCCTGCGTACACAGTGCTCTTGCTCTCATTAGGATTATGGAGTTACGAAGCGAGTGGTTATATTAAGTACACTCGTTTTCTTTCATGGCTAGGCATTTATAATTATGATATTATTTACTCGTCCGATGGCTATAGCTGGCCGGTTTTCCTCGATCAGCATCATTACGGATCGAATAATTTCCAGGCAATATTGGTGCTTCCGTTTTTTCATGTGGGCACTGAAAAACTTTGGGTAGGAGAGCCAGGCTGGATGATCACATTGGGCAGCAAGGCCGCCTTGCAGTTGCATTTACCGATGATAGACGTTATGATGTCCCGTTCCTCATGGTCGCAGGCTATGAAGCAGGTGAAAACAGCGGGCGGGCCTTTCACCGATAAGCCTTTGCTGCGTGATATCAAAAGTAACAAGGCATTCCTGGTCCTTAAATATGAAGGTGATACATTGAACCCTGATCAGAAATACCTGTTGCAGGCATCAGACTATATCGGTTATTTTTCGCAGTGCCATGTATATGCATGTTATCCGGAAAGAATAACTGCTAATGATAAAAAATATGCCGACAGTGTGGAAAGGATATTGCCTTTTATGCATCATGCCGATACTATTATTGGTAATAACGGGGTAAGTTATATCAATCATTTAGATGTCAATAATGGGAAAGATTTTATTTTCGGAACAGGCGGAGCAATACCGATTGTGCATAATGATAGTATTTTGGCTGCCATACCATTAACAATCATCCCCAGAGATAGCCAGCAGTACGAATTTTCGTGCTGGTTTTTATTAGGCGATAAGGATTATAAGTCACCTTATGTTACACTGCAGATACTGAATGATAGTGGCAGGGTAATAGGCTATCCGGCTGCACTTACAAAGCAAAGCACGGATAACCGGGGAATGTGGTTCAGGGCTTCATCTTATTTTTATGTTCATTCGAATTGCAGGTTTATAAGGGTCAAATTAATGAACATACCATTTCCGGCTTATTTGGCAATGGATGAAATGCTGCTCAGGTCTGCAGATGCAATGGTCATTTCAAAAGATGCTGATGGAAAGGTGATGGTGAACAATCACCTGTATAAAAAAAGCCGTTAAATTCAGGAATGCCTGTACTCGAATTTTTTCTTTAATCCTAAAAGTGGTAGCTCAATAAAATAGTAGGAAAGGGTACAAATAAGCATGAGCACAATTACCTTAATACTATATGAAAAATAAAAGCTGGTAATTATTGGGTGGCCTGAATGTCTTTGCAGAAGTTCCTGCAGGTAACCATCAATCAGGGGCTGCAATGCATAATGGTACAGGTATATGCTGTAACTGATACGGCCTATGTAGTTGAGCGCCCTGTTTTCCAGCAGGTATTTTCGTATCACCTCTGATTTATTGTTGACAGCTAAAATGATCATTTGCAATGCGATTACTCCATCTATCATCCTGAACATGAAATTTGTATGTCCCCAGAATTGGTCATAAATGTAGATCCAGTGAAAATAAACGACGAGCGTAATTAAAAAAACAGGGAAGAACCTGCTGGTGAATAATTTTTGCCGGGTTTCATTCAATCGTGCATATGCGTAATATCCACCCATACCGAAGCACCCGATACAATTATAAACCAGCACAGGCTGAAATCCTTTGTGGAGCACAACCGTAATCATATAAGAGCCGGTTATACCAACGATTATGGAAACGATGAATACATATTTCAGGTATTTTTCCTTTACAAATAATATTGCCCATGGCCATACCAGGTAAAACTGCTCTTCAACGGCCAGTGACCATGTATGAGGGATAGCTCCCCATGCTCCGCTTCTGTAAAATAGTATGTTGGAAGTATAGGTGAGATAGTACCAGATATGCGCTCTGAGATTTGGATAATGAAGAAGCAAAAGGATGAATAACATTAAGTAATAGATTGGGAAAATACGAAGCGCTCTGCGAATAATAAAATTCTTAACGATGAACATCCTGTTTTTATTCTTATTTTCCGTCCTGGCATTCAGCAGGATTGTAGTGATCAGAAATCCGCTCAAAACAAAAAACAAGTCTACTCCAAACTGTCCGTTTGGAATAAGGTATTTATAAATGAATGATAAGACAGGTAATTGCCGGTCGAACGGGGGACCCCAATGTTCTATAATAACAAAGATGACGGCAAATGCCCTCAGGGTATCAAGGCCTTTTATCTGCTTCAAATATTTGGTGTTATAGCTTTATTTAATTGTCAGGTTAAAGATATTATTTTTCGGGAGCATAAAATTCCGGGTTAATGCGCCACTTCAAAAATCGTGTTTGACACCTTACTGCCATCTGCACCCAGCAATAACATATAAGAACCGTTGGAAAAACTGCTTGTATTTATTGATATAGTGTTGTCAGTGCTAAGATGCGTGTCTTCTTCAAATACGGTTGCTCCCTTTGTATCTGTTATCCTCACTTTCAGCAGCGCCTTTGTTGGCAGGTTGAATTGCAGAAATAAGTTGTTATTTGCGGGGCTGGGATAAACTTTTATTTTCAGGCTGATAAGGCTATCCTGGGCAAGTAAATTTGCCTGCACAGGGTTTTCACAGCTGGTAATGGTTCTGTAGTAATTACGGCAATCCCATTCTGCATACAATGAGCCCCATTCAGGCCATGCATTATAATCAAGCAGGGCCATGCAGTAAACACCTGTCATTGCTGCCTCGTTTTGTATGTCGGGTGGACTCAGATTGGGAGGCAGATTCTGGGTGTTGTAATCAACAAATAAATTGGTGGTGAAACATTTACTAATGTTTGCACTCAGTAATTTAGACGCCTCACAGGCTGCCCGGCCAGCCATAAGGTGATCCCAATGGTCGCCGATGTTGATATCTTCATTAACATCAGGATAATTGAAATTGGCCTTCTGTTCGATCATTGAACTGTCCATCTCAGCCTTGTATATGTAATAGAGGGTATTAACGAAATCGGCCCAGCAGGTATAAGTGGTAGAACTATCTACGGTTCCTGCGTTTGAATTCGGCTCGGTTTTCCATTTGCCATAGTTGCCTTCTTTAATCCTTAAATAATAACTTGCCGTATTCTTAAAGTTATACCGGGTGATGGAGTGCCCGTTAATAATTACCGTCTGATTATTAGGATAAGGAATATTAGCTCCCCATCCGCCCATCCTGCATGCTGCCAGGTGAATAGAATTTTTTGATCCATGTTCTCTCACCTTCCAATAGGGTATATGGTTCTGGTAATGATCGTAAGGATCCATGCAGTTACATGAGTTGGCATCATCCGAATCATGCAGATTCCCGGCTGTAGTATAAATGATCACTACTTTTTTCCCGTTCTGCCCGGGATTTTTTTCATTGTAGGTAAGTACATCATTGTAAACGTTGGTTCCCATAAACAACTGCCAGTCGTCCTGGTGGGCGCAAACATAAAAGCTAACCTCATCATAAAGCTGCCGCCATTGGGCGTCACACCGAAATGCGATAAGGAGAATAAAAACGACGAATAGGAATGCTCTGGTTTTGATCTTATTTTGTTTTAACTTTAGTGATTGTTTTAAATGAGACCCGGAATTATTTCCAAATAGTCGGAAAGTATTACCGGGCAATCTTTCAATGGTACGAAATTACAATAAAATACTTTATGACGAGTGATGAGGTTATGGTTTGGCTGGCAGATGTTACTGACCCTGAAGTGCCGGTGCTTACCATCCTGGACCTTGGAATAGTGCGTAATGTGGTAGTAAATACGGAAAACGGTGAAACATCGGTAAAAGTTGTCATTACACCTACCTATAGCGGCTGTCCGGCAATGGACGTTATAACTCTGGGCATTCGCATGGCCCTGGTGAGCAGAGGGATTAAATATATCACTATTGAGCAACAGATCAGCCCGGCCTGGACAACGGACTGGATGACCGAAGATGGCAAGCGAAAATTGAAAGCATACGGGATAGCTCCACCAAACAGAAAAGCGTTCCGGTCACTTGGGTTATTTGAAGAAGATAAGGTGAGTTGCCCCCGCTGCGGTTCCGATGAAACGGAACTTGTCAGCCAGTTTGGACCTACTTCCTGCAAGGCGCTTTATAAATGCCTTTCCTGTAAGGAGCCGTTTGAGCATTTTAAATGTCATTAAAATTTAGTCGTAAGTCGTAAGTTGGTAGTCGTAAGTTGTGTGGCGTAAGGTGCATGTTGCTAGCGGAGAAATATCGAGGTGAATTTCTTTCAGCTTTCCATTATAGACTTTTTACCTTTGTTTTACCTACGTCTGCATACAGGCTGGACAACTCGCGAACTTACTACTATCAACTTACGACTTACGAATATGTTATGTACGAAAATAAAAAGCAACCATTAGCCTCCAAACAGGTTTTCTACCGGAGGGTATTTAAAAATTTATTTTTTGCGTTTATAATCCTGACACTGTGTCTGCTGATTGGGATACTGGGCTATCATTATATCGGTCATGTAGTTTGGATAGATGCTATACATAATGCCTCCATGATATTGAGTGGTATGGGGCCGGTAGTTACGGTGGAAAATACAGGCGGAAAGCTATTTTCATCGGCTTATGCATTGTTTAGCGGTGTTGTATTCATAACAAATATCGGGTTTATTTTAGCCCCGGCAGCCCACCGTCTTTTTCACCGGCTGCACCTTGATGAAAGTCGTAATGAAGGTGATAATGATAATTTTAGTAAATAATATCATTATTGAGTATATCATTTTATTAGTACCTTGTAAAAAAAGGATTATGAAAAAGCTTTTTACCTTATTTACTTTTTTAACGATAACATCTTTCGCAGCAAGCGCCCAGATGTTCTGGGTAGAGAATTTTGAAAGCGGAAGCACTGGAGGTTTGATCGTTTCCGGTTATACAGGACCGAACGGCCCCTGGACATTAAATATCCTGGGTACTGAGGGTGCCTCGCCTAATCCATGGTATGTAAGCTGCGCTGAAAACGGCCATACTACCGGTGGTTGTGGAACCGGCTGCGTGGCAGTAAGCACTACAGCCACATTAGCCACGTTACATATTGGATCAACTGTTCTGGGTGATTTAGGCGCTAGTGTCATGTCACGCATGAATTGACGGATAAAGTTTTAATAATTTCACCCTTGCATCCTCACAGGTGAAGTGCCATTTTATTTTGGCTTCCTTATTGTTCCGGTGAGTTTGCCATGCACCTGCTTCTGATTTCATTT
>CAIMDZ010000046.1 GCA_903839875.1 uncultured Bacteroidota bacterium | reverse complement strand
CTTTCCTGCTCCGTTAGTGTAACCTTGTACTTTTCCATAGTTTTTGCACAAAGGTACAAAAATTATGCGTCATAGTATGTGTGACATGACACTAGAGTATGTTCTATATAATAAAGGTAGATAATTCTAATCATACCAACAACAACTCCTGACTGGTGAGCGCTAACGTTTTCCCATGTGCCGAACCATCCCCAGCTCGAAATATATCATGCAAGCCAAAACACCCTCGTTGCCAGTAATTTTCAAAAAAAAGAAATAGTCCAGCGTCAGTCTCCGACTACGTCGTCGTGGCAGCCAATCTCCGATTGGCGAAAAAAAGCCCCCGGTCATCCGTACCGGTTACCACACCCTCAAAAAACCTTTTTAATTTCACCCCATCATGAAAGCCACCGCCACATACTCCAAAGACCTGCAGAAAGAGATAGATTATTTTCTCGGGTACACCCCACCCCAGTGCCCAGGAACCCCCTTCCTCCGAACTTTCCCCAGCCCATCCAAAAGTGCAAATAATACTTCGTCTGTGACGGCCTTCAAACGCACTAATGCCCACGCCAGCTCCGCCCGCAATACACCTGGTTTTACACGCAAATAGATGTTTTGTAAATAAAGCCCGTTTTAGCAGTCAACTTCCCAAAAAACACATCGGTGTAATCTACAACATGTCATGGTGGCGCAAATCCCGGTTTCCAGACCTGAAATTCCCCGGAATAAAATTGTTACAGTCAACTGAAAATAATTTCATATTTTATGACAAAAATCATTTGGCTAAACAATTGATCGGGCTATGTTTGCAAGTGTTTTTGCATAAATGTACCTCAAGTAAATATATTAGAATTGCGTGTATTTGTACACTGGGATTTATGATTTGCTGGGGCGCAATATTAGTATTAGCCCCGATAAAACCTTTTTGGACAGATGAATGGAGGCTCATTTATAACATTAAATTTAAAAGTTCTTCTGAACTCTGGGGGCCACTTGAATATACGCAGCAGTTTCCGAGGGTTTACCTGCAATTCATAAAGGCTATTACCAGCCATTTTGATTACAGCTACTTCATCCTGCGTTTTCCATCGTTCCTGATCGGGACGGCAACGATAGTGTTTGGTTACCGGCTGTTGAACAAAATCTATACTCCGGATTCCCGTACAAGATATTTATTTATATTGCTTATCATATCATCATTTACGTTCACGGAATATTTTGTACAGGTAAAGCAGTATACCATGGATATATTTCTGAGCCTGCTTGCCATCTGGCAATTGCTCGAATTAATCAAAATAGATTATGGCAGATTCCATATCAAATGGCGATACGTATTTTTGTGCTGCTCATTTTTGGCTGCCCCTTATTTTAGCTACACCTATCCGATTGCGGTTAGCCCTGTTCTTATTCTGGCATTTTTCCGTGGTCTTCGGTTACTGAAAAGTAATGGGGATATTAAACAAAAAATGGGTATTCTGTTTTTGCAATGGTTTCCACTTATTATAGCGTCCCTGAGCATTATAGTTTTTTACCAGATAGATGTTTCAGGACTGATGAAGGACAAAGAAATGTATGGTTACTGGAACTACCGCACTATTTCGTCCGGGACAGGCATAACGAACAGCATTGTGAAAATATGGGATTTTTTTGCTCACGTGGGTTCGGGACTGATTTTTGAGATCATTATTGGAGTTTTGGGTATATGCGCCGTTTTAAGAAACGTACTCTGGTGGATTATTAGCCGCAGCAAACCGAAGTTTGATACAAATGATATATTGAGATCATATAGCGTATTGTTGATTGCCATTACTATAGTATTATTTATAACGGGAAAGTTGCCTGTAGAACCAAAGTTCAATTTATTTGCATTGCCGTCAATCGCCATCTGCATCATTTTTTTTCTGGATGATCTATTGGAATCAGCATCTCTTAAGAAATTTACATTGGTTACAATAACGGTTTTATACCTGGGCCTGATCGGGAATATATTTACCACTGCGATCAATCTCTTCTTGTTGCCGGAATATTCTAAGAGGATGAAAATTTTTGCAGCTACAGAAAATGCAATAATTCAGGCCCAGAAAAGAAACTTACCCATCATTGTCACGCCGGAAGTGGCTTACCCGGACAACATAATGGAACATGTACAAAGTTTGACTTTGATTCCCCCGGCTGCTGTACTTAAAGGATTCCCCGCCTATGAAGTTTCCCGAAATCTGCCGGTTTATTCAGCGATAAACTTCAACGAAATAAATCAAATAATAAAACAATTGTCGCCTGCTGATAAAGCCGTGATAGTCGGAGATGGTTTATTGTATCGGGTAGTCAGTTTGCCAGAATATTGATTTAGATAGCGTCACTTCCCATATGAGCATTAAACCCAACCTGCATTGCTCCTTACTTCGCGAAGTTCCTCAGCCCATCCGTAAGTACATAATTACCTCGTCCCCGCCTGGTCTCCCGTTTTTCAGGGTACCCGGCGGCAATCAGAGAGCCGAAGCTGAAATTTCTATCTCCATCGCGTCTGCTTTTTCATACCCCACACACTTCTGCTTTCAACATACTTCATAATACCTAACCAACATACCATATCTGTAAGTCATCTTTTTACATTACATTTATGCTACTAAAAATACTCCTATGGCGCTAAACGCATATCTTACCATCAAAGGGCAAAAGACAGGAATAGTAAAAGGTTCTGTAACTCAAAAAGGCCGTGAGGATTCAATTATGGCCGTGGCTGCAGATCACACAATCGTTTCCCCCCGCGACCCGCAATCGGGACTGCCTGCGGGGCAAAGGCAGCACAAACCATTTGTATTTACAAAGGAGCTTGACAAAAGCACACCGGTTCTGTACAACATACTGGCAACAAATGAAAACCTGAGCGAGGTGATCATTAGGTTCTGGGAGGCAAATGTAAAAGCAATCGCGGGTGTGGGCTCCGAAGTGCAGGACTTTACCATAAAGCTAACCAACGCGAATATTATGTCCATACATTTTCACATGGGCAACAACTTGCTGCCCGCTGAATCACGCATACCACCACTCGAAGAAATAGCGCTCACCTATCAGAAGATAGAATGGACATGGAACGATGGCGGCATCACTGCAGGCGACGATTGGGAAGTGATGGTATAAAGACCAGTCTCCAAAAAAAATCGTTCGGCGTTAATGAAAACACTTTACATATATACGCTTTCGGTCTTAATTTCTTCGGCTTGCCTTGCACAGACCGATATGACCAATGACTGCAAAGTGCTTCGCGCCTTTTTTAATGATACATCCGTAAAGAATTACCTCGACCTCAGACCTGACTATACTGTGTTCAGGAATGAAAGCAGCTTTTTCAGAGATTGCAAAACGGTTAAGATCGGTGGCCAGGTATTCAGAATACTGGATACCTCATGGGAAAGCAAAGTTGAGCGCATACCTAACTACATGTTCATCACCAAAGGTGATAACGGCCAGCTATTAATTAAGTTGACCGACAGCGCGGGCGAAAGAGAAAAGATGTACTCGCTGACAAAGCAAAAGGACCAATATATTGTAAAGTGGATCTACTATCACTTGTTAGACTGATTCACCCGATATGTCTCAATCCCCGTTGTTCATAATGTTCCCAGGTAACATCGCAAACCACAAATAAATCCCGTTCTGCAAACGTCTTTATCCTGACAATGCCAAATACCGTTCCGGAAAGCAATAATCTTTATTGGACATCTGCGATCTACTTAAAAAATAATGATTTATAGTTTTAGTATTTGTATTATATTTGTACTTGCCAACACAAAGTTTGCAGATTTCTTTAATTAAAAAATGAAAATATGAAAAAAGTTCTTTTGGCCATTTCAATTGCCGTGTTTGTAATGTCCTCATTGTTTGCAAACGCGCAGGATGTAAGTCCTAAAACTTCTAAGTCTAAAAAGGAGAAGGCAGCAAAAGGGAAAACAATACCGGCTACAAACAACAAAAAAGGAAAAGCCGCAACAACTGTGAATGCAAAAACAGATAAAACACCTGCCACCGGAAACCAAAAAGTAGAAAATGCTGCCGCAGCTGATGGTAAGAAAAAATGGAATGCCCCTGCGAATGCTGTATCTGTGAAAAATCCAGTACCACCAAATACTGAATCAACCGGTGACGGCAAAGCATTGTACGCAAAGCATTGTCAGTCCTGCCATGGCAAAACAGGGCTGGGTGATGGTACAAAATCATCTGAACTAAAAACCGAGCCCGGTGATTTCTCGAAATCATCATTCCAGTCGCAATCTGATGGTTCTGTTTTTTATAAAATTTCAGAAGGCCGGGATGACATGCCCAGTTTTAAGAAAAAGATATCCGATGCCAATGATCTCTGGAACGTGGTAAATTATCTGAGAACATTGAAAAAATAATTTTATCAATCGCTGCCATCTTCACTTACTGCAAAAAAGACTTACAGAACAAAAAAAGGTAGAGACCCGAAATTCTGCGTTTCCAGGTAACACCGCTCTCCGCAAAATGAGGCCATGTTATCCATGCTATCCATTCGGAACAAATCCCAATTTCCCAACTCCATATCCAACTCCGGAAAACTATGTGGAAAAATACCTCCAAACTAAAATATTGCTTTACTTACCTTTGCGGTCCATAACATACTCATGGATTCTTCAGTAAAGATATTTTCGGGCAACGCATCCCTTGCCCTTGCAGCACAAATAGCAAAAAATTACGGCAAGCCCCTTGGGGCCCTTACTATCCAGAAATTCAGCGATGGAGAGTTTCAGCCGGTATACCAGGAGTCAATCAGGGGGGATTATGTTTTCCTGGTGCAGGCTACTTATGCACCGTCAGACAACCTTTTTGAGTTGCTGATGATGATAGATGCCGCAAGACGGGCTTCTGCCGGTTATATCACGGCGGTAATACCCTACTTTGGTTATGCCCGCCAGGACCGTAAGGATAAGCCACGTGTAGCTATTGCTTCAAAACTTGTAGCCAATATACTGGCCAAATCAGGCGCTAACAGGGTCATGACCATGGACCTGCATGCCCCACAAATACAAGGTTTTTTTGATATACCCGTGGATCACCTCGATTCTTCGGCGGTTTTTATACCATATATCGAGAAACTAAAGATAGAAAACCTTATCTTTGCGGCCCCCGATGTGGGTAGTACGAACCGCGTAAGGGAAGTAGCGAAGTATTTTGAGACGGATATGGTGATCTGCGACAAGCAGCGCAAGCGTGCCAATGAGATAGCATCAATGACGGTAATAGGTGATGTGAAGGGCAGGAACGTGGTATTGATAGACGATATTTGTGATACGGCAGGAACATTGTGCAAGAGTGCGGCAATACTGAAGGAAAAAGGGGCTTTAAGTGTACGGGCTTTCTGTACGCACCCCGTCTTAAGCGGTAATGCCTACGAAAACATTCAGAATTCCGAGCTCGAAGAACTGGTAGTTTGTGATACCATTCCGCTGAAGAAGCAGTGTGATAAAATAAAAGTATTGACCACCGGCGAATTGTTCGCAATAGCCATCCGCAATACTTTTGAGAATAAATCAATAAGCTCTTTGTTTATACACAGTAATAGAAAGTAAAAAGCCTAAAACCCCAAACCCCTAAAGGGGCTTCGCAGGGTTGCAGGACGTGGAACTGAAGAACAAAAAATTGGGCAAGAAAAAAGAAGTGTTTCATAACAGACTTATGACTCACGACTTACGACTATATTAACGACTGTTTATACAAAAAAATCCACCCCCACAAAGGGAAAGCCTTTTAAGTAAAACGTTTTCAACGACCGGATGTTTGGTGGGTATGCGACCGGCGCTGAAAGAAAAAAACACTAAAAATGAAAAGTGTAAAAATTGAAGGAAAAAGAAGAAGCGGACTAGGCAAAAAAGCTACGCGCCAACTCCGTTCTGAAGAACAGGTACCTGCCGTAATTTACGGAGGTGAAGAAACCATCCATTTCAGTGCACCGGTAATAGCGTTCCGTACGCTGGTTTACACACCTGAATTCCAATTGGCAGAGATCGCCATTGATGGCAAATCCTATCAGACCATCATGAAAGACATCCAGTTCGATGTGGTTACTGATGAGCTCAGCCACATAGACTTCCTGGAACTTGTAGAAGGGCGCAAAATCAACACTACCCTTCCCATTAAGTTTCATGGTCAGCCTCAGGGCGTAAAAGACGGCGGTAAGCTGGAATTGAAAATGAAATCGCTGAATGTACGTACTTACCCCAAGTACCTTACCGAGAACATCAGTGTTGATATTACTAACCTTCAGCTGCACGGCAATATCCGCGTGGAAGATGTGAAGGTTGAAAATATGGAAATAATGAACTCTCCGCGCGTCCCTGTTGCATCGGTTGTTACCACCCGTGCACTTCGCCAGGAAGATACTGCCGTAGCAACTGGTGCAGCAGCACCGGCAGCAGCAGCAGCTCCGGCAGCGGGTAAAGCACCCGCGGCAGCAGCTGGTAAAGCCCCTGCAGCAGCGCCAGCAAAAGAAAAAGGCAAGAAGTAGTACTTTGCTATTCCAAATATTAAAACCCCTGCTGATATGGCGGGGGTTTTATTTTTTGTATATACAATGGAGGATTCAGCAACCTTGTACAGATACAATTCATGTGATACATTCACTGTCTGTGGAAAAAAGAATATCCGGTACACGCCCCAATGTTTTTGTAATCATTTTCCCGCTATTGCAGTGTTCATTTTTCTCACTTTCATGGTTAATTTTTTCAACATCATTGTACAAAAGCACTGATTCAAATAACGGGATCATATGACTAAGGACAAATAATTTGGTTTCCTGATATGGATCATGATTTTTTCTGACCTAAATCATGTTTGCAGGGAGGTACTGAATATATCTTTGTGTTTTCATAGACGAAAATTTTGGTTTTGCCCCGTTTCTACGGGGCAATTTATTTTAGCAAAAGTGCAGGTTCTGTAATTGCCGGTTTATAATAAATGATGAAAAATAAATTGGTAATGCTCAGGTCGTATACTCTTAAGTTTTTAGTAAAAACACCTTTGCGAGCTAAAAAAATATTTTATGCGTATACCTGGCTTCGCCTTTGCGTGTAAATTTTCTAAACCGTTTTATGATCTGCAGATAGTCCTTAAATATTAAGCAAGGTATTCTGCCCAAATAGTTTGTAATACTTTATCGGCAATTTCCAGTGCATCAGCTTCATTGTCTCCATAAACCACCAACCAATTCAATATCCTTTTGCTGCCTTTCTGAGATAATTTTATAAGGTCCTTCTTTTCACCGGTTTCTACCTGGCATGCAAACACCGGGATGTTGTTCTCAAATATGACCTTATAACCCTTCATCGGTTACAAAGGTGGATGAAAATTAATTACCCCATAATGACTGCTGTCAGAGATTTTAATGAGATTAGTCAGTAGAGTAAATGGAATAACAAGAAGAGTATGGTATTACCAATTGTAAAAAAAGTCCCTCCTGGCAGGCATGCAATACATAACCTTTTGCAGTTCGTCCTTTTTTAAAAACACCGGGTTAATCACTTGTTAGTAACTTATCATTAGCAGGCATATTGATTATCTTTGTTTTATACAACTTATTTATGAATCAGATAATTGCTGCTTATTATTGTAATACTCAGGAAATTCCACAAGCTTGCGTTAATGTTTTTTCACTTGGAGTTGAAATTATTGAACGTGAATACAAAACTTCAATCAACTGCAATATGAACCACAACAAGCAGGATAATAAAGCAGAATTGACAATTCTGAATTTTCCTCAACAAGATTGGTTCACTGATTTGGATCTGAGAGAAACGATAGTTTATAAATTAAGCACACACTTTAAAATTTGCCTGGAACATTTTATTACTGACAATGAAAATAAGTTGGAAATTGCTTGAAATTACCGTCATTTGACGGTGTTTTATCGGGATTAATATTTTTAGATTTGCTACCACTGTTGTCCGAGAAAATTATTGAGAAATTAGTCGT
>CAIMDZ010000045.1 GCA_903839875.1 uncultured Bacteroidota bacterium | reverse complement strand
GTAGCATTGATAATGGCTTTAATAATATGCTTGCTTGTTTAGCTGCTTATAATTTTAGAGAGCTTAAGCCTTCAATTTACACCTCCAAGAGAGATTTTTTCTTGGACTTAGCTGTGCAGAATTCATCGAACTGACGTTAACTTAAGAGGTATCAGCGGTAAAGAGAAATTAATTTTTCTTCGCCCGCCGAAGTTTTTTTCAAACGACTGTGTCCGCCGTGGTGGAAGTCGGGGTCCGGGCTTTATTACTACTATCACCGTTCTCGGCGTTGGCACCGTTCCAGGTTCGGATTGCTATCGGGCATGCCTATACATCGCACCAAAACGCACGACAACAACACCGCTCGGCGCAGCCGCAAACCAATTTCCCGAAGGGAAAAAAACTCCCCTCTTGCCAAAGAGGGGACAGACTGAAATCGCAGATTTCAGGCAGGGGTGATCAACTCGCGCCTGCGCAACACCTCCCTAACACCTTCCCTGTTTTTAGGGAAGGTGCCGCAGGCGGAAGGGTCAGAGGGCTGGGGGTGAGGCCTCTTTTCTCCCCTAATATTTATATCTTTAAGGGTTCTATACAAACCACGCTCATATCCATGATCTTGCCCGAACAAAAAGCCCGGCTCAAAATTGACGAAATGCTTCGGGCATCCGGCTGGGTCATTCAGCAAAAATCAGGCATCAATTTCTCTGCCGGCATAGGCATAGTCATCTGCGAATACGACACCGACAAAGGCCCTGCCGACTATATACTCTTTGTCGACAAAATACCCGTTGGCGTCATCGAGGCCAAAAAAGAAGACGAAGCCCAGAATATCACCGTTCACGAAGATCAGATACTCGGTTACTCCACGGCAAAGCTGCGTTGGTTCAAAGACAACCAGCCCCTGCCGTTTGTATATATAAGCACAGGTACCGTCACCAAGTTCACCGACTACCGAGACCCAAAACCAAGAAACCGCACCGTATTCTCGTTCCACCGCCCCGAAACCCTCCGCGACTGGTTCCACCAGCCTGAAACCCTGCGCAAACGCCTGCAGCACCTCACGCCCTTACCGCTTCAGGGCCTGCGCGACTGCCAGATCAAAGCCATCAACAACCTCGAAATATCTTTTGCCGATAACCGCCCCCGCGCCCTCATACAAATGGCCACCGGCGCCGGCAAAACATTCACCGCCATCACCACCATCTACCGCCTGCTCAAATACGCCAAAGCAAAGCGTATCCTCTTTCTCGTGGACACCAAAAACCTCGGCGAGCAGGCCGAGACCGAATTCATGGCATACACCCCCGTGGACGATAAGCGCAAATTCACCGAACTCTACAATGTCCAGCGCCTCCGCTCTTCGGTGGTAGATGGCAATAGCCAGGTATGCATCAGCACCATCCAGCGTATGTACTCCATTCTCCGTGGCGAGGAAATGGACGAGCGCGCCGAAGAAACTTCGCTCAACGAACTCTCCGAACAAAAACGCCCGGTCGAGGTTGCCTACAACCCCGCCATCCCCATCGAATTTTTCGACTTCATTATTATTGACGAATGTCACCGCAGCATCTACAACCTCTGGAAGCAGGTGCTCGACTACTACGACGCATTCCTCATAGGCCTCACCGCCACCCCCGATAAGCGCACATTCGGTTTCTTCAACGAGAACGTAGTAAGCGAATACAAACACGAAGACGCCGTTGCCGATAACGTGAACGTAGGTTTCGAAACCTACATCATAGACACCACCATCACCAAACAGGGCGCAAAGCTCGAAGCCAAGCTGTTTGTGGACAAACGCGAACGCCTCACCCGCAAACAGCGCTGGGAGCAGCTCGACGAAGAAATTACCTACTCCGCTACCGACCTCGACAAAAGCGTGGTCAACCCCAGCCAGATCCGCAACATCATAAAGGCATTCCGCGAAAAACTCTTTACCGATATTTTTCCCGGTCGCGACGAAGTACCCAAGACACTCATTTTCGCCAAGACCGACAGCCATGCCGATGATATTATACAGATAGTGCGCGAGGAATTTGGCGAGGCCAATGAGTTTTGCCGCAAGATCACCTACCAGGAAAAAGACCCCAAAGGTATCCTGCAAAACTTCCGCAACGAATACAATCCCCGCATCGCCGTCACGGTGGATATGATTGCCACCGGCACCGATGTAAAAGCCATAGAGTGCCTCATATTCATGCGCGATGTGCGCAGCCGCAACTACTTCGAGCAGATGAAAGGCCGCGGCACCCGCACCCTCGATAAAGACGAACTGCAGAAACGCAGCCCGTCCGCACAAACCGCCAAAACCCACTTTGTAATAGTAGATGCCGTCAATGTCTCCAAGTCCGTAAAGACCGACAGCCGCCCCATGGAGCGCAAGCCCGGCGCCAGCCTCAAGGACCTGCTGCACTATGTAATGATGGGCAACAAGGAAGAAGACGTCATAACCACAGTAGGCAACCGCCTTAACCGCCTCGAAAAAGAAATGTCCCCCGTCGAAAAGGAAAAGTTCAAAGAACTCTCCAATGGCAAAACCATCAACCAGGTCATCCGCGACTGCTGGGACGCCTTCAACCCCGACATAATAGAACAAAAAGCAAAAGAGATAGCCGGTGCGGTGGGCAACTCTCCTCCTTTTGAAGGAGGAGTACCCGAAGGGGGAGGTGGTTATGCTGAGGCTAAAGCACAAGCTGAATTACTTGATAAAGTTTCTAACACCCTCACCGCCCCCCTCATCGACTACATAATAAAAGTCCGCCAGACCCACGACCAGGTCATAGATAACATAAACATAGACACCGTCGAATTCGCCGGCTGGGATGGCAAAGCCAAAGAAAACGCCGAAGCCCTCGTAAAGAACTTCACCGAATACATACTCGAACACAAAGACGAGATCACCGCACTCAGCATATACTACAACCAGCCATTCAACCGCCGTGCCGTCACCTTCCAGATGATAAAGGAACTCCTCGAAAAGCTCCGGCACGACAAACCCATCCTTGCCCCGTTGCGCGTATGGCAGGCCTACGCCCGCCTCGACAGCGTAAACCCCAATAACCCACTTCACGAACTCACCGCCCTCGTAGCCCTCATCCGCCGCGTCAGCGGAATAGACCCCGTGCTCATGGCCTACGAACAAACCGTAAACAAAAATTTTCAACGCTGGGTATTTGCAAAACAGGCCGGACCCCTTAAATTTAACGACGAACAGATGGAATGGCTCCGCATGATCAAAGACTTCATCGCCGACAGCATCCACCTCCAGAAAGACGACATAGAAAACCTAAGCCCCTTCGTAGACAAAGGCGGCCTCATGAAATTCTATAATCTTTTTGGTGATAACTATGAACAGATAATTGACGAATTAAACGAACAATTGGTAGCATAATCGAAGCCGTCATTTCGACGAAGGAGAAATCTCCTGAGAACTGGCGGTGAAGCTAAATTGAAAAACAGAACCAAATTGAAAACAAGAAATAATACGAGCCACGTATCTCATTCGACCTCACCTCTCCTTTGGAGAGGCCGGGAGAGGTCTACGCGCCTCATGAAATTCTACAACCTTTTTGGGGACGACTATGAACAAATTATTGATGAATTGAACGAACAATTAGTAGCATAACACCATTTTCGTGACGTCACGAAAATGGTCAAAAAAATAAATAGAAAATGAGAGTATTGAATAACACGGGCTGCGTAACACACTCCCCTCCTGTTTTTAGGAGGGGACAGACTGAATGAGGCGACTGCCGAATTCAGTCAGGGGTGGTTTACTCGCGGCTTGAATCAAACGTAATCTCGTTGGGACTCGATCCCAAGACCCATACATTAAAAGTGTATTGCTCGCCAACAAAGGAATGGTCAGGTAACACCATCAGCGAAATCCATAAATCCGTTTAATCCGTGATTCAGACAAACAACCCACTAATGCTCGCAACCAAAGAAATAAAATCAGAAAAGAAGCTACCAGTTGGGTGGAGAATTGAAAAGTTGGGCGATGTTTTTGACGTTGTTACTGGAAACACACCCCCTAAAAAAGATCCGGAGAATTACGGAGATGACATTCCATTTGTTAAACCGCCGGAATTAAGAAATTCAGTTATTGACAAAGCAGAAGATAATTTGTCCAATCTTGGCGCAACAAAGTCCAGAGTATTACCGCCATTTTCGGTTCTCGTCTCCTGTATCGGGAATCTAGGTAAGATTGCGATGAATAAAATTCCCGTAGCGTTTAATCAACAAATTAATGCATTAAAATGTTCGAAGGAATTTGACTATAAATATCCATTCTATTTTTGTCAGTCGTCGGCATTTAAAAACCAATTACAATCAGCCTCGTCAGCCACAACAGTCGCTATCGTAAACAAATCGAGTTTTGAAAAACTAAAAATTGTAGTCCCCCCTCCCGCCGAACAACACCGCATCGTCCAAAAAATAGAAGAACTCTTCAGCGAACTCGACTACGCCATCACCACGCTAAAAACCACCCGGCAACAACTCCAAACATACCGCCAATCTGTGCTCAAACATGCTTTTGAAGGGCATTTTACGGGAGGAAATAAAAAATGGAAATTAGATAGAATAGGGAGCGTTTTGGGTTTCATTAATAACGGATACACGCCAAGTCCGGCTAAAATGAGTGGCAAGGGAGATGTCCAATTTTTGAAGGTCTATAACTTGAATTTCGACGGCACTTTAAACTACAATAAAAATCCGGTTTTCATAAGTAAGGAAGTGCATGAAACAGAATTAAAGCGTTCAAGAACCTACCCCAATGACGTCCTAATCAATATTGTCGGGCCGCCTCTCGGAAAGGTTTCCCTGGTACCACCAATTGCTGCGGAATTCAATATTAACCAGGCTATAGTTTTGTTTAGGCCAAATGAAAAAGTAATACCTAAATTCCTTAGATACTTTTTGCAGTCGCCACAAGTGATTCATTGGTTGGAGGGCACTTCAAAAGCAACTGCCGGACAATATAATGTCAAGGTATCAACCTGTAGAGAAATTCTTATTCCGATAATTGACACCGAGCTACAGGAGAAAATTGTATTTGAAATCGAAACCCGCCTCTCTGAATCAGATTATTTATTACAAACCATTAATCAGCAACTCATCCATGCGGAGTCCCTCCGGCAAAGTATCTTGCAGCAGGCTTTTAGTGGGGAGTTATGAAAATGATACTACTTTTACATAAAACCGATGCACAAGATAAAACGAACCCGAAGGTCTTGGTCATTAAGTTAAATAGCCCAACGGGCTTAAATGTGAATAGCCGCCGGTGAAACTGGCGGTTAGAAATCATAAGGGCCAACCCCGAAAGGGGTTGAATGTGGTATCGGAAGCAACTAAACCACACTTATTTGAAATTGCGCGACAGGTGACATTATTTGTTTAATTTGAATACAACAAACCATTACAAAATGGACACATTAAAAGTCAAAAATTTCGGACCCATCCAGGAGGCCAACGTCACATTTGGCGACCTCACTTTTCTGGTCGGTCCCCAGGCAAGCGGCAAGAGCATTTTCCTGCAGTTGCTTAAATTATTAGAGGACAGGGATTTCATAAGAAAGACTTTGGAGGATTACAATTTTGTCTGGAATGGTTCCGCAAATAATATATTTGATCTGTATTACGGAGATGGTATGGATTTCTTGTGGGACTTGCATACCGAGGTAACATACAAGAACAAAGCAATACACCTTAAATACTTTTTTGAGAATAAAGAAGCTCAATCCGGCGAAGAACATATTTTTTATGTTCCTGCTCAAAGGGTGTTAAGCGTTTCAGATGGCAGGCCTAAAAACTTTATGGAATTCGACAACTCCGCACCATTTGTTTTAAAATATTTCAGTGAATTTTTGCGTAGGACATTATCTTTCAAAAGTGGAGAGCAGGAAAAACAATTCCCCAATCCACAAAAGCTTATCGAGCCGATTAATAATTCAATCAAAGAAAATATTTACCAGGAAGGAGAAATTCTTTACGATGCTCGACGGGGTCAAAAGAAATTTAGCTTGCAATTAAATAAAATGAATTTGTCTTTCATGACTTGGAGCTCTGGTCAGAAAGAATATCTTCCTTTATTACTGTCATGCTACTGGTTGATGGAAAACAAATCATTACCTGCCGATATAAAAACCGTGATAATTGAGGAGCCAGAAATGGGGTTACATCCTCAGGCAATAAAGACAATTCTGCTGCAGGTAATTGAATTGCTTTCAAAAGGATATAAAGTAATTATATCAACTCATTCCACTGTATTTTTAGAATTCGCATGGGCATTCCAATATTTAAAAAAGGCAAAAGCCCCTGTCCAAGCTTTTTATGAACTATTCGACTTACCAAAATCAACTGACACCAAAAATCTTTTCAAAAATATTCTCGACAAAAAATTAAACACATATTACTTCGACAGAAAAAATGACAAGGTAATTGTGAGGGATATTTCTTCTTTGGATGCAGGCAGTGAGCATGTTGAAGTGTCTGAATGGGGTGGCCTTTCTTCTTTTGCTGGAAAAGCTGGTGACATTATTTCAAAATACTTTGTGGATGCAGAATAAAACAAATCAACCGGGTAATAAATTTAAGAGCGCAGTTATCGCAACACCCGATGTTGCTAATTGTTACAAAAGTGGTTTGGCCGCGTTAGGAATATATAGGGATAGAGTCATAGTTGGCGATACAAGGCTCATTGACGGTAGCATTGATATCGATGAAGGAGTCAAAAAAAAATATGCCGATGCAAACCGGTGGGACTATGCCGTCTCATACAATTCAGAAGTTTATTTTGTTGAAGTTCATTCGGCCCAAACAAGTCAGGTATCGAAGGTCCTGAAAAAATTGCAATGGCTGAAGGACTGGCTAAATGAACATGCTCCTGAAATTAACAAGCTAAGGCCAAAAAATAAACCCGCTTTTTATTGGATACAGTCCAATAATTTTCAAATTCAAACGCATTTGCCTCAATACCGGAAGGTGCTTCTAGCCGGGTTAAAACCAATACCCAAACTTATACTCAACTAACTAAATGTCCACCAACCAACTAATATCAAAAATCTGGAACTTCTGTAATACCCTTCGCGACGATGGCATGGGCTACGGCGATTACCTCGAGCAGCTTACATTCCTTTTGTTCCTCAAAATGGCAGATGAATACAGCAAGCCGCCATTCAAGCGCGATACGCACATCCCGCCCGGCCTTAGCTGGCAAACCCTTATCAGCAACAACATCAGCGGCGTTGATCTGGAGCTGCAGTACCTGCTCATCCTCAAAGAGCTCGGCAAACAGGATGGAATGATCGGCCAGATATACTTCAAGGCACAGAATAAAATACAGGACCCAGCCAAGCTGTTCAAACTTGTGCGCCTCATCAACGAAGAAACATGGGTAGGCGTAGATGTGGATGTAAAAGGCGAGATATACGAAGGCATACTCGAGAAGAACGCCGAAGACACCAAAAGCGGCGCCGGTCAGTACTTTACACCCCGTCCCCTCATCCAGGCTATGGTGGACTGTGTGCGTCCACTGCCCATGAAAACCATCGCCGATCCCGCATGTGGCACCGGCGGTTTCTTCCTTTCAGCATACGATTATCTGAGCCATCTCAAGCTTGATAAAGACCAGAAATACTTCCTGCGCTACAGCACCTTTAAAGGCTGGGAGATAGTGCCCAACACCGTCCGCCTCTGCCTCATGAACCTCTTCCTGCATAACATCGGCGACCTCAACAGCGAGCCGCCTGTGTCGCGCAACGACAGCCTGATCAGCAAGCCATCAGAGACATTTGATTATGTGCTCGCCAATCCGCCCTTCGGCAAAAAAAGCAGCATCACCATCACCAACGACGAAGGCGAACAGGAACGCGAAAGCCTCACATACCAGCGCGATGATTTCTGGGCCACCACCAGCAACAAGCAGCTCAATTTTGTGCAGCACATCCGCAGCATGCTCAAGGTAGATGGCAAAGCAGCAGTAGTTATTCCCGACAATGTTTTATTCGAAGGCGGAGCCGGAGAAACCGTAAGAAAAAAACTCCTCGAAACCACCGACCTCCATACCATCCTTCGCCTGCCCACCGGCATATTCTACGCCCAGGGCGTAAAGGCCAACGTCGTATTCTTCGACAACAAACCCGCCGCCAAACAACCCTGGACAAAAGAGATCTGGATATACGACTACCGCACCAACATCAAGCACACCCTCAAAACCAACCCGCTAAAAAAAGAAGACCTCAATGATTTCATAAAAGCCTACAACCCCGATAACCGCCACAAACGAAAAGAAACCGACCGCTTCAAAAAATTCACCTACGACGAAATCATCGCCCGCGACAAAACCAGCCTCGACATTTTCTGGCTCAAAGACGACTCCCTCGCCGACCTCGATAACCTCCCCGATCCCGACGTCCTCGCCCTCGACATAATCGAAAACATAGAAGCCGCCCTCAACAGCTTCAAAACCATAGTAGAAAAACTTAAATAGCCCGTGCCGGTGTGCCACACCTCTAAGGGTGTGGCACACCTGTGCGCTGGCATGTACTCCTGCATATCCGAAAGGTTCTCCCTTGCAAACACATATCCAACGCGAATAGGTTGCGCCACCTGGCGGGGCGCGTGTGACGGGGGGTAATCGTGGAGCTACATAGCTTTTGCCCACTACCGGGGCAATGACATGTTAGCATACCACTTCCGCTTTTCCCAAACTTCATAATACATAAATAAATAATCATCAACCACTTACCACCAAAACAACTTTTTATCATACCCCAAAAACTGTACTGTTATAGATTTTATATTTGGAAATTTAAAATATCTTGTTTATATTTGCTGTAGCTATGAACATAATACTCACATATAATTCGATTTATATTACTCTATGTTTTTTCAACCAAGAAAATCAGAACATTCCCAATGATTTCGACAAATATTTTTTTCAATAAAACTGTCCCATTCACGCTATAAACAAAATCTATGAGATCACATAATTCTATTGAATGGTGTAAAAAATAATATTTCACAGATCACTGCTGTTCCAAACCAGTTACCCCCTCGCAAACTTTAGACTTTCGACTTTCGACTTAAGAGTATAATCTACACGACAAAACACGACAATGATACGACATTTGGATATTTATAATACAATTGACAGCAAAGCGTTTCAACCCCATTTATAATATGAGTTATCCACAAAAAAATGTTGCATAAAATGGGGCATTAGCATAACCAACCAGAAAATGAAATTAACGAGAATATAAATATTAATACGTAACAATAATCAATTAGATTTTTTCACTCCTGAAACAGGGCTTACAGGTGCACGACTTTCTCCCTGCAACTTTACGTATCTCAACTTTCTACTTTCTACTCAAGACTTTAGACTTAAAACGGGTTACCTTTTGACAATTAAAGTATTAACTGACATAACCACAAAAACACTGAAAAACATGAAATTATTGAAATTTACTATCTTAGCAGGAACCCTGGCATTTTTTGCATCCTGCGGGTCAGGCAATGGAGCAACTACCAATACCGATACAAAATCTACCAGCGCCACCACTACCAGTACTACCACAACTAAAATAGATACCCCGGTTGCACATCCGGCAAAACCGGATACATCCGGAAATCATTAATAAATAACACTACTTAACTCCTGCAAAAAAAAATTAAAAAAATATTTTCGACTTGTGGGTTACCTTTTTTCTTTCTGAGTATAAACATGCATAACCATCTAAAAACAAAAATATGAAAGTTGTAAAATTAAGTTTGATCGCTCTTACATTGGGCCTTTTTGTAACATCTTGCGGCGACGGCGCTGGTACTCCAAAAACTAGTGATACCACTACTACCACTACCACTACCACCACCACTCCTCCGGCTACCCCTCCACCTGCTGATACCAGCAAGCACGAGACTTCTACTACCACTACTACCACTACTACTACTGCTGCTACTCCTGCTACTCCTGCAAAGGAAGAGAAGAAGACAGAAACTAAGACTGAAAAAACAGAAACTAAGAAGAAATAATTCCTCCTTCTTAAAAACCATAAAAATAAAATCCCGCAATTGTGGGATTTTATTTTTTAAAAGACAGCACTAACAGTCAGAACTCCTTACCTGTTGTTTATTACATATGCGCTGTCAGCGCAAAAAAAGGCCGCCTCCCGGCAGCCCTTTCTATTATCAATTAGTATTTAATCATTACTCCCCTACGGTCAGGTGCATTACTGCGCGCCTGTTCCTCATTCTGCCTTCTTCTGTTTCGTTGCTTTCGGCAGGAGAATTGGCGCCATGGCCAACTATCTTTATACGTTTAGCGCTTACACCCATGCGTATCAGTTTTGTTTTTACCGCTTTGGCACGTTTCAGGGAAAGCGCTTTGTTGTAAGCAGGCTTGCCTGTAATATCCGTATAACCGTCAACTATTATATACCCTTCCTTGTCTTCGTTCAACTTTTTCACAGCCAGTTCCAGCACAGGGTAGGATGATTCGTGGATCACTGTCTTGTTAAGTTCGAACAATATCGGGGTGGATACCTTGAGTGTTTCCACAACAGGTTGTGGCGGATAAGGGCATCCGTGATTTTCAACAGGACCCGGCACATCAGGACAAGCGTCTTCGTTGTCAGGAACGCCATCACCATCGGTATCGGGGCAGCCATGGTACTTTTCTGGACCGGGCTTATCCGGACAGAGGTCGTCTTTATCAATTATGCCATCGCCATCCCGGTCAGGACAGCCATGGGTCTTAGCAGGGCCGGCCTGGTATGGGCATGCGTCATCTTTATCTGGAATGCCATCACCATCACTGTCGGGGCAGCCGTGGAATTTGGCAAGGCCGGGAACTCTTACGCAACTATCTTCCCTGTCAGGAATACCATCGCCGTCGGTATCGGGGCAGCCATGGAATAATGCAGTGCCGTATTCATACGGGCAGTCATCATTTCTGTTGGGTATGCCGTCATGGTCACTGTCTTTTCCTTTACCTACATAGATCCTTACACCCAGGTTGAGGCCATAAGACTGGTTGTTGCTTTTAGTAACCGAATTGGTTAAAGAACTGTATTCACCTATCTTATCAGTAACCCTGTAGAACGCCGGAACGGTATTGCTGAATGGCTGGTAGAGGTAATAAACACCGAAATTCAACGCAACCATATCAGACAGATAATAGTTAACGCCTGGTTGAAACAACAAGCCTGCCGAACCGGTAGCATAGGAAACCGAACCTGAATTATTGTTTGGTTTTACACCCAGCCCAACATTATACCCACCTGCATTGCGCAACTGGTTGAAGTAATCAGTGAGTGATTGGCCGGGGTTCTTGGTACTATGCTCTTTCACCGTATACAATATATCGCTTGTGCTATTGGGGACAGGTGAATTATCATAATGTGCAGTGATATTATCTCCTGTACCTGTAAGCTGGTAAATAGCTTCATAATTAAAAGAGGCGTCGCTGCTATAGGAATTCATGAGCTTAATATTGATCAATGCGCCAAGATCGGCTGTAAAACCCAGCCGCTCAGAGAACCTGTGCTTGTATTTCAGCAATATGGGTATGTTCAGATTGGTAATATCCAGCTTCTCTTTTATTGGACTATTGGCAGTAATAACTTGCCTGAAGGTATAGTTATGAATATCGGTAGACTGGTACTCTACATGGAAATTGTCCAGTGTCACGTCACCCTGTTGTGCCAGGTACATGAAGCCAAGGCCAATACCAAAATTATTCTTCTTGCCAAAGAAGTAACCGATCTGGGCATCAAAGCCGTATGACATGCCATTCGTGAATTTCAGGTTGCCTGTATTAGAAACACTGCCTATAGCATTATGGTAGTTAGCCAGTGTAGGCCCTGCGGTCAGGTCCTGTGTAAGAGCGCCGCCGAGCAGGTTAATATCTGCAACCACATGAGATAAAAGACTATCGGCTGCAAACTTGTGCCTGTGACCAGCCAACATTGTTGACGTTGGGGCCTGTGCAATGGCTGCAATCGCTCCGCCTGATGCTATCAAAAAGAAAAATATTTTTTTCATTTATGAAGAATTTAAAGTTGAGATAATTAATATTTGATAAACCTTACAGCTCCTGCTTTCACACCGTCGCGGTAACAATCTACCAGGTAGACACCGGCAGCTATGCCGGCAACATCTATCCTTGCTTTATGATCAGTAGCAACGGTACTGCTCAGCTTCTGGCCCAGCATATTCACTACTTCCACCGTATAATTGCCACTCAGAGAAGTATTTATTTCCACATTAAGTAGTTCTTTCGTTGGGTTAGGATATACCTTAAGGCTTGTTTCTTCAGCATTAACGTCTGTAATATCAACCGGTGAGTTATAATAGGTCTTCTCCATACAGCCGGCCTTGTTAGTGATTACCCAGTAGTGCCTGTGGTTCAGATCCGGTGCGCTGATGAAGTAGTTCGGATTATTTTCGCCGGCAATAATGGTAGAATCAAGCGTACTCCCATCATCAAATCCCCACTGGTAATTATCTTCATCGGTAGTGAGGCAGATAAACTGGCCATTGAAGTAAACGACCTGCGGCACAGTTGAATTGCTGCCGGTAACATTCACATCAAAGTAGCTGTTGGTAACACAACTGTTGAAACCGGTAACATTTGATTTAAGTATTACCCGCGCATATCCGGGGTTATTAAAGTTCACCAGGCAATACTGGTTTGTATTTCCGGTAGCCCATACGGTAGCATTCTGTGCATCCCAGTTATAATCCTGGTTAACCGGTGGTACTGCGTTTGTACCGAAGTTCTGGTAGAGGGTATTGGAACAAACTGTGTTTGGTGAATGTGTAGTGATTGGCAATTGAGGCGCCGCTGGGTTAATAGTAACTGTCACTGACTGCACATTTGTACAACCATTTGCAGTTAATGTAAAGGTATACACTACGGCGAACGGAATGAAAGCTGTATCGGTAAGTGTTTCGTGAACAGGGCCTGTGCCGGAGCCTGCTGATGGCGTAATGCCATTAACATGTGCACGAGCCCAGGTAAAAGTAGTTGTGTCGCCTGTGACATAACTTGTAGGATAGTAATTAACGTCTGCGCCACTGCATATCTTTTTTGTTGCTGCCGATGACATTGTTGGGGTAGGATAAACCGTATCTATAACAGTCTGTGAGTGATAACAACCGTTTGCAGTTACCGTGTATATATAGCTGACTGCCAGCTTTTGGTTGGTATTATTGATCAGTGTCTCGTTCGGATTGCCAATACCTGTTGCGGCCGGATTGCCTATACCGAGTATAAATGGACGGTTCCATGTGAACACTGCACCTACAGTGCGGCTGGCTACAGGATAGTTAAATGTACTGCCGTTGCAAATACCATGTGGAAAGAGTGGGGTGCTGATCATAGGCGTCGGATTCACAGTCAAAGTGACCGGCTGAACATTCATACAACCGTTTGCCCTTAGCGTGTCGTAGTAAATAACGCCTAACGGGTTGGCCGATGTGTCGTAAAGTACTTCAGTGATTGTATCACCGATGCCTGCGTTTGCAGGGTTGGTCATAGTTGCAGCGCGGCTCCATAAGAAAGTAGTTCCTGTAGTAGCGCTTGCACTAACATAAAGTACAGAAGAACCATCACAGACAGGCGCGATAGTAAGAGGACTGGAAAGTATTGGTCTTGGATTAACCGCAACAGTAACTGATTGTGTATTGATGCAACCATTAGCCAGCAAAGTATCTATGTAGGTTACGGTGATGGGGTTTGCAGTAGAATTCCAAAGTATTTCCCTAATAGTATCTGCGCCACTTGAAGCAGGGTGGGAGATCCCGGGTACTGTAGCACGGCTCCAGGTAAATGTAGTTCCGACTGTAGCGCTTGAAGATCCGTAAATGAACCAGGTGCTGTCGCAAATTGCCGGAGGCGTAAGTGTGCTGGTAAGCACCGGTGTAGGTTTTACTACAGCGCTCACAGATTGCGAATGGGTACAACCATTAGCAGTTAATGTGTACACATAAACAGCTGTAACATTTCCTATAGTTGTATTGTGCAATGTTTCAAGCGGATTATCTGTACCGGACGCGGCAGGATTGCTGATACCGGCTACCGTAGCCCGATCCCATGCAAATGCAGTACCGGTAGTTGCCGACGCTGGTGTATAACTGAATACTGTATTATCGCAAACAGCCGGAGGAGTCAGCGTGCTGCTCATCACTGGTGTTGGATTAACAACAATGGTGAAGCTGTTCGAACTTCCCGTACATCCGTTAGCCGTAGTATTTACTGTAATAATAGCGGTAACCGGCGATGTGGTAGTATTGATAGCTGTAAATGCTGCAATATCGCCCGACCCTGAAGCCGCCAGACCTATAGTTGGATCTGTATTGGTCCAATTGAAAGTAGTACCCGATACTGATCCGGTGAAGTGGATGGCAGCGGTCATATCGCCATTACACCTTGTCTGGTTAGATGATGGGGTAACATCGGGTGTGGGATTTACGGTATCTGCAAAACTTGTTGGTGTGCCGAAGCAACCATTCAATTCAGGAGTTACGGTAATAACACCAAATACAGGAACACTGGTAGCATTGGCAGCAATAAATGCACCTATATCACCTGACCCTGTTGCAGGAAGGCCTATGGAAGGGTTAGCATTAGTCCAGCCAAATGTTGTACCTGTTAACGAACCGGTGAATGTAACCGCCGTAGTAGATGCGCCATTACATACAGTCTGATTGGCAACTGCGGCAACATCGGGTATTGGCTTTACCGTTATGCTTACCGGGTAGGAACCACTGGTGCAGCCTGTATTGCCATTAGTAATGGTAAAGGTGCCGGCATAAGTAGCGGCAGGAGCTGTTACTGGCACTGTAACCGCAATCGGAGACGATGCAACAGGAGCATTTATGACATCGGTAAATCCTGCTGTTGTTGAAGCAGGGCTCCATACTATATTATAAGTAGTTGGTATTGCCCAGGTAATGGTAATGCTGCCGTTGCCTGCAGTGTTATAGCCCTGTGTATGCACAACTGATGTAGCCAATGTTGGATCGGTATAGGAAGAACCGCCGCCACCGCCATTCCATTGTGCGCCGCCGCCGCCATAATAGCCGCTTCCACCGCCGCCGCCTGCTGTCCCTGCGCCCGCGTCACCACCAATACCCAAACCACCGGCAATACCTGGAAAACCAGTGCCGCATGATACGCAAATACCACCTGCACCACCTGCCGATGGAGTACCGCCAAAGCCCTGTCCACCGTCGCACACCGCGCCATTGCCATCTGCACCGGTAGTGCCGCCACCGTTACCGCCGTTATCAGCGCCGAGGCCGCAATCAAGGCCTGCGCCACCGCCACCACCGGCAACTATTACCCGGTCAGCCAGAGCTATTCCACCAATTCGTATATCAGTAGCGCCACCGCCACCGCCACCGGAAAATGAACCATACACATTCACGCCTGAACCACCACCGTTATATCCACCTGAACCGGCTACTGCGGGTGTTCCGTCATTTCCCTGGCCACCAACAAAAATATTCAGTACCTGGCCGGGAGTTACTGCCAGTGTTGCCTGAACGCGGCCACCACGACCTGCGGTATCAAAAGTAATTCCATTGTTATCCAATCCGCCGTTTGCACCAAGGGCATCAACAATAATGCTGGTAACACCTGCAGGTACGGTCCACGGTTGCATAGCGCCGGTATAGTTTATCGTTACCGATTTAGTAATAGCATCTGTAGCCCCGGTAAAACCCAGATTAGCAGAAGTAGCTCCTGCGCAAATCTGAGGCATGGTGCCGAAAGCAATTGTGGGTAAAGCATTAACGGTTACTGTAACATTTGAAGGTGTGCTGCAACCAAGGGAACTACCAATTGCTGTGTAGGTAGTTGTTACCGTTGGGCTGGCTACCACACTTGCACCTGTAGTTGAGGATAACCCTGCAGAAGGCGACCATGTATAAGTAGTTGCCCCGCTGCCAGTTAATGTAGTTGATGAACCTGTGCATATTGCAACGTTTGAACCTGCGCTTGTAACCGGAAGTGGGTTAACCGTAACAGTAACAGTTGATGTACTGCTGCAGGCTGTTGAATAAAAGAAATCTACTTCCATAGTTTGAGAAACTGCACTACATGTCGCTCCGCTGATACCACCCCAGTTTGAATTATTGATTGTTGGCCTGAGACAATATCCGGAAGCACATGAACAACTTCCCTGATTGGATAATTCCACATATATGGTACCACACACAGGAGTAGTACAACCACCAATATTTACACGCCATGTCTGACCATCAGATGTACCTGTATAAGGCGTTCCTGTATTAAGTGCATTGGCTACTGCTGCAGCAACTGCCGGATTTGTGCAACTAATTCCTGTGGTATTCTGGCTACCTTTTATCGTGAACCCGGTATAGGGTAATGAGCTATTCAATGAAGCCCTGAACGTATTCCATGCTGTACATTGTGTTGAAGGAGGAACCCCGCCTGTAAAAGCCTGGTTATATACAATGGACGATGATGATATTACAGGCCCGGTACCGGTAACCGTATAAGTAGTGGTTACAGTTGGGCTGGCTACAACGTTAGCGCCGGTTGTAGCAGTTAAACCAGCAGCAGGCGCCCATGAATAAGTAACTGCCCCGGTTGCAGCCAGTGGCGTTGATGAGCCATGGCATATTGCAACATTCGACCCCGCATTTGTTGCCGGTAACGCATTAACCGTTACCGTTGCAACAACGAAGGAACCGCAGGTTCTTGTAAATGTAATATTCGCATTCCCGGCGGCAACACCTGTAACTGTTCCGCTTGACGGATCAACAGTTGCAACTGTATTATCGCTGGTAGAAAATGATCCTCCTGAAATGCCTGGGGTAAGTGTTATGGTTGATCCTGCACAGAATGGCATATTGCCCGTCAGCGTACCTACGCTACACAAAACTGTAATAACGGCCTGTCCGTTACTATTGGCACTGGTATATCCTTGTGTATGGACTATAGACGTGACAACTGCATTAGGACTAGCAGGGTAAGAAGAGCCACCGCCGCCGCCGGCATCTGAAGCGCCGCAATTACCTCCCCACCAGCCGCCGCCGCCGCCGCCGCCGCCGTCGGAATATAAAAGTGACTGGCCCCCCTGACCCTGAGTTCCCAATGCTGTTCCCGTACCGCATGAAGGCCCGGTTTGACCGCCGCCGCAAGCTCCGCCGGTGTAACATAAACACGGGTATGCTTGTCCCATGCCACCTGTAATACCTCCGCCAGCTCCTCCAACGGGGCCAAAATCTCCGCCACCGCCACCGCCGCCGGCAACACCAAGAACACTGGACGCATAAGCGCCGGTAGTAGAAGTACGGATATCAGTTGCACCTCCTCCTCCGGCACAAAATGCAGATCCCACTGCTCCGCCTATTCCCCCGCCGTTCCATCCGCCGGGGCTCTGTGTTGCGCTATTTAAGTTGTTAGCGCCTGCGCCGCCAACATAAACCCATAGTGTGGTTCCGGGAGTTACATTCATCGTACATTGCACCCGGCCGCCAAGTGCGATAGGTCCGCCGGTTGATGTCCATGAGCAACATGGCCAACCACCTGCGGCGCCCTTCATATCAATACCAACAATAGTAACCCCTGCAGGTACAACATAAGCTTGAGGAGTGCCATTAATGCCGCTGGAGCCGAGACCGGTAGTACCGTTAAAGTTAAAGGTAGAAGTTTGCGAAAACGACTGGAAAGTAAAACAGTTAAGCAGAACTAGTAAACAGACTCTTTTCATATCCTGAGTTTTTAGAAAATTAAATGTTGTTGTTACATCATTACTACGACCAGATTATTTCAGTGATCGTAATTTCTCCACATAATTCAAGCTACACGAATCAGGGTGTAAAACTAACGGTTTTTAGGTACAAAAGTAAATTTTGAGAATAATTCACCCGTTAATAATAATCAGTTTTTGATTGATAAAAATCATTTGAAAAAACCATTAATTTTATATACCGGAGTAATAAACAAAATTCAAAATGACTAACGGATAACTATCTCTCTGCCACTCAGAATTGGCACCACGGGGTGCAGGTTTGGGGTAGCGCAGTAGGCCATATCCTTTTCCAGTCCGTAGACTGAAAGCCGCTTATAATGCGAACTGTCTTTCAGAAATCCTATAAAATCACCACCCGAACTATCAAATAAATGCCTGGCTACCCTTGCACTGTCGCAATTTATATCGAACGCGTGAGCTACCTCATTGATTACAGCGCCTGCAAACAATGTATCTTCCAGGTTAAACCTGTCCTTCCAGGAGGCACAACCCAGCAATACACTCTTTTTGTGCGACAACAGGTAGCTGCATATCGCATCCAGGTTCAGAAAAGAACCAATAATAATATCAGATGCGCCGTTTATCATATGCAGCAACCGTGTTCCGTTGGTGGTGGTGAGCACAAGTGTCTTGTCTTTAATAAATTCCCTGGGATACTCTCCGGGAGAATTCCCGTATTCCAGCCCATCTGCAACTTTTCCATCCCGTTCTCCGGCGGTAATACTGCCCGGAATACTTGCGCCAATCGCAATGCACTCTTCTACCGAAGCCACAGGTATAACACACTTCGCACCATTATCCAATGCTGCGGTAATGGTAGATGTAGCTCTGAAAATATCTATAATTACAACTATAGCCCCGCGTGTATCGTATAAATGCAGCAATGCCGGTGAAAGACATACTTCCATCCGTGGTTTTTCCTTATTGGTCATGTAACAATATTATCATCAAATAAAATAACGGACCATTTAACATCAACCCGATCACTGTTTGACCCGCAATACCATTTATCAAAAAAAAGCCCCGAATATTCGGGGCTGAAACTTTATTTGTACCGGAAAATCACTTTAGCGGTCAATATTTTAACTAACAAGGCAATCAGTACACCCACATATCATGCTCCTTATTGAATATTTCTTCCCCGGTACGCTGACTTTCATACAGAGACTCCATCGGATTCATATTATCCTTGAAGTAGGTGCCCCCTGAGCCCGGATTTGCACCAAATGGATTGCTAACCTTGGTTATCTTGCTGGAGAACTGGCGGCTTTCAAAGAATTCATCCCAGGTATAACGTGCAATGTCATTCATAGGATTAAATACTTCGTAATTAGCCAATAATCCACGGATATCAGGATAATACAACCAGAAAATTGCCTGTGAACCACGATAATCACCATCTACAATAATATCCTTAACCGGGGCAATACCTGCTATCCTGCATACCATAGCCCCCTGGTTACGGTCGAATATCCAGTCTTCCTTCAGCCTGTACTTGGTAACGCTGAGCGGTTCAAAGTCATGGTTAATAATCTTTTGGTTTTCCACGCCCGTGATCGGGTCCATGATAATGGTTGTATCCGGTTTGGGGGTTATTTGCTCCATTAGCTGCTCCTTGGTGAGTATCTGTGTAAAGCGGTCATCAAAATTTGAATACGCCTTTATCTTACCCCTCTTGATAGCATCTATCAGGATTTCTATAAACATACCGCCACCTGTCTGCTCATCGCCGGTATAACGGAAGCCTACGTTGGGTTTTTCGCGGGTATCTATCTCGCGCCATACACGTTTTTTCCAAAGGATATCTTCCTCGCGGATATAATGCCATGGTATGGGTGTGCTGATGTGCGGCCTTCTGTCATAAGCCCCATCCGGAGTTTTTGAAGGCGTCCAAAAGGTATTTACACCTGTCTGGGTACCACCGGAAATAGATGGGTCGGTAGTAGAGCCAGGCTGTGCAAATGCAGTGCTTCCTGTGAAAAGGAATACTGATGCTATTGTCAACCTAAATGAATGCTTAATGTCCATATCCCTCAGATTTTTTATGCTAAGTTAATTAATTAGTTAATGTAAACATCAATGGCGCCAAAGTCCTGGTTGTCTTATCTGGCCCAATGGCTTTTATATTTTCAATAAATATCCTGTCTCCTGATCTCGCCTGGTTTATTAGTTTTACGATTTGAGGATTTTCTCCGGCTCCCTGTAACCTGCAGCCACCACGGTTTTCAACGTTAAATGGCCCCTGGTAATCCTTGCCTTTAGGATTCGTACCATAGGTAAAAGAGATAATGGTAAACTTGGCAGCAAACTCAAACGATTCCAGGAAAGCTTCAGGTGCAATCTGTGCTTTAAACATACCCACAGACATAGCGCCTCCCTTGCTGCCACCCAACCTTGCTATTGGGTCCGGAATACGTTTTACACGAACAGTCATACCACCCACTTTCTTAATTGGTCCTTCCTTTGTTTTTGCATTAATGGCTACTTCCACAACTCCGGGTTTATCCACCCATATATTATAGTGGCCTTTCCGTCCCACTGAATCCGGACGGGGATCACCACCCGGTACTGCAATTGATACGTCCTCAACCGAATACCCGGCAGCCGCTACAGTCACAGGATTAGCCACACCAATATAAAATACGTTCATTTTGTCCAGCTGCATGGAAGCGCCGGTGGTACCTACCATGTATTCGAATTTCCATTCTTTTGAAATCGGAAGACCTTCTGTGGCTAATTCAATTCTTCCTCTTACAGTTTGCAAACCAGCTCCATGCGCTACAGTTTCCCAGGGTATGACCCCATTTACAGCTGTCTTTGTTGAACCTCCGCCTGACATACCCTTGATCTCCGGTTTCTGCGCTTTGTTAAAAGCCGCAAGCATAATAGATGCTTCCACCTTATCACCTTCAAGCACGTAGCTCGATTTTGGTATGGCTACTGCTCCTATTGTATCAAATTTTACGTCCTGAAGATGGGCTTCTTCAAATAATTCCTTTACAACAAGTGCCTCGCTGCTGCGTACGTCATTTTCATACTTGGAGAAAAGAGCCAGTGCGGCAATCGCCGGCATGTGCTCAAAATTACCAATGCTCCAGTCGCCTGTAGGATTGTGATCATTTGCTTTCACTGGTTCTACCTTTAAAGGCATCAACGGAGATAACTGGCTTCTTTTATCTGCAATAACCTGTGAGATCATGAATTCACGCACCGCTGTGATCTTTTTCTTCAGTTCATCGCCTCCTTTCTTTTCAACAAGAAGCAAAGTAGTGGCATCAATATTATCCATCCTGTCAGGGAAACCCGGATCATCCTTGCTATATCCACCGGCTTCCATTACAATATCTTTTTTCCATTTCTCCAGATACTTGATCATATCCTCTGCCTGCTTAACTACGAGGTCTGCTTTTTCCCTGAACGGCCTTACTTTATCTCTCTGTCCGGGAGCTTCCTCATTTTTCTTGATCTGTTCGTAAATTTCTCTATTTCTCTGATCAATAGATTGATTAGACTTTTCAATACTTGAACTCAATGTCCTGAACGCATTGAGGATCTCATTAGACACATTGAGTGCGAGCAGTGCGGTCAACACCAGATACATCAGGTTGATCATTATCTGTCGCGGCTCCTTAGGTATAGACATAATTATCTTTTACTATGTAAATTATTATTGGTTTCTCTTAAAATTAACGGCCCTGCATTGCAGACAACATGTTTCCATATATCTGGTTAAGCACAGTAAGATTCTTCGAAAGCATTGCAATCTGTTCTTTTGCACTTGTTGCATCAGCTGCACTGGAAGCCATGGCATCAGATGCATTCACAAGGCTGCTGTAGAACCTGTTCATTGCTTTCAGATGATTGTTGGCATCGCTCAGTTCCACTTCATATATCTGGTTTAAGGTACCTAAATTTTTAGATAACACTACTACCTGGTCGTGGAATTTAGTGGTATCTTCTGCCGCAGCATTGAAAGCGCTCATAGTATTCGTTGCGCCCAGAAATGTATTTTTCATCTCGCCTAATGCATTTGCAGCTTCACGTGCGCTTGAAGAATAAGTAGCTGTCGCAGAAGTAACATCCGACATATCCTTGATCTGGTCAACCGCTTTATTGAAACTCTGAAAATTCTCATTAAGCCTTTTCAGGTTTGGCGTATTGAACTGGGCTTCTTCCAGCATCCTGTCCAAAGATTTTGTTGGTGGTTCTCCGGGTTTGGCTATCTGGTCATATTTCACACCTTTACGGTAAGCCTCAGCATGAGGGCTTTCTGTGATATTGGGATAAAAACGCTCCCAGTAATAATCTGCATGTGGTGGAATCAAACCAAGCATAGCAAAGATAAATGCCTCTGTACACATTCCTGAAGTTAACATCACACTTGCACCGGGCCAGTGCTGGATTTTAAACAGTGCGCCCAACAATACTACCGAGGCTCCAAGGCCAATGAGCAGGTTTTTAAGATATTTTCCCTGTTCGGTCTCAAAAAACAATACTAATGGATTCATTTTTTTGCTGATTTTGCTTTGATTATTATAAAAAAGTTTTCTGCTGAATTAGTTTCTCAATGCGCGCCTGTTAGTTAATGCGGGGTTTACTTCCGTATATACACAACGGAAACCTATATAAGCCTTGGCGGTATCCTGATATTCGAAATCGCGGGTACTCACCTGCAGGTAGTAGGCCACATCGCGCCAACTGCCTCCGCGAACCACTTTACGCTTCATCCATTGCGGATCGCCGGGTTGAACGTCGTAGGTAACACTTGGGTTAATGTCATTCTGCTGCTGGTATGATCCGCCGTAATATTCAGAGATCGTCCATTCTGAAACGTTTCCGGCCATATTCTTCAGACCGTAATCATTTGCAGCGTATTTATCAACCGGTACTGTGTACAGACCGCCATCTGCTGCATAATTGCCACGCTGTGGTTTAAAGTTAGCCAGGTAACATCCTTTCTTATTGATGATGTATGGACCTCCCCATGGATAAGGCGCTTCGTTACGACCGCCACGTGCAGCCCACTCCCACTCCTGCTCTGTGGGCAGGCGGAACCTGCTTTCAAAATACTGCTTTTCCCTTTCACGTTCAGAACGCCAGACGCGGGTGCGCCAGTCACAGAATGCATTACACTGCGTCCACGTAACACCTACCACCGGGTATTTGTTGAATCCCTGGAACCAGAAGTATTGCATTGCAATAGGTTCATTGAATGAATAATTGAACTGTTTCAGCCAAACTGTGGTATCGGGATATGCCGGAACATCAAAAGTATTCACATACTTGATCTGTGATTCGGTGGGGTGCATGACTGCCATCTGGTAATTGAAAGCCGTATAACGGTAAACCAGTTTGGTCGGCCCGTTATCAAAAACCTTCCTTCCCCAGCCCGACTGCTCAGCCGGAACAAATAAAGCGGAAAGCTGGTCCTGCAGTTCAGGGTCTTTCCAGTTGATCTTCTTGCTCATGTCAAGGCGCTGGGTACCATCCGGCATATCCTTAAAATTCCCAAGAATGGTATTAGCAATAGAATCCCGTACATAATTGGTGAACTGGCGGTATTCCTGGCACGAAATCTCAGTAGCGTCCATATAAAAGCCGACCAGCTGCACCGTATGTATGGTAGCATCATTGCGGCCGCGGATATCCTCATCACTGGCACCCATTTTATAAGAACCGGATGGAACATACACCATACCAATCGGCTGTGGTGGTTTGTAATTCATCCTGGTTTGATCACCTACTAACTGGCCATTTGAGCCCGATTTCCCGCAGCTTGCAGCAAGTGCGAGCAATGCTAAAGCTGAGACCTTCAGGGAAGTTTTTTTCATACAACTGGTTATTGTTTTTGCAATTTTGCAACTAAATAAATTTCTATTACTCACGTCCTCTTCACAAAACCGATGCACAATATTCAAAGTTTTTTCGAAAAATACAACTTTCAGGGGAAAAATGTTAATTATTCAAACTTTTAAAAATTTGAACCCTGTGCCTGTATTTTTATATTAGTTTTTATCTACTCATGAGGCAAAGAGCCTCATCCACGCCACTTACAGGAGATAGGCAGGCCTGTTGTGAACAGACAAATATAAACATTTTATCGTCAAAATATTTTTTTTCAAGTATCGGAATTTCAGATATTTTTTTTGCCGAAGTGACCAAATACGTCTGTGGAAGGTAGTTTTCGAGAATTTCCCTCCTCACTGCTTCAGCATTTTTTGATGCACAAACTACCGTTTTCATACCCTCAGTTTTTCGTTGCAGTAATATACCCCAATAGGAGAATGAGTAGCTATAGCGCGTAGCAGCATCCCCCATTGCTATTAACATACGGTCTGAACGCGCTATCAGGTCACTTTTGTCCATACACATACCACAGATCCAAAGATTTTGGGCCATAATCGCATTTGCCGATGGCGTTGCACCATCATAAGTATCCACTTTCCTGACTAGTATGTCTGACTGGCCACCGGGGGTATAATAAAACAGGCAATCATTACAACTGAATTCAGTAATAACAAAACTGATCAGTTCATCAGCTTTCAATACCCATTTATTTTCACCCGTGGCAGAGGCAAGTTGCAATAATGCCTGCGTTAAATATGCATAGTCATCCAGCTTGCCGGGTATCTTCGCAGTACCCTGTTTCCAGGTGTGCAGCAATTGTCCGTTTTGTTCAAATTTTTCCAGCATCCAGCCCATATCTTCCGCTGCGCGTGCCAGGTAATTTTCCTGCTTTAAAACAACACCTGCTTTGCACAGACCTTTGTTCATCAAAGCGTTCCACGACAGCAGGCACTTATCATCCGTGATCGGTCGTATTCTCTTTTGTCGCACAGCCAGCAGCCTGCTTTTCACGGTGCTAATCAGCTCATAAACATATTCTTCTGTCACACTTTTTTCAACAGCAATTCCGGTTATACTATTTGCAATGTGCAGTATGTTTGTAGTCTCCCAGTTACCCTCCCTTTTTACACCAAAATATTCTTCCGCAATTGCAGCATCCTGTGCACTTTCAAAAGGTCCTGCTGCAGCTATCCAATCCTCCCATGTCCAGGTATAAAATTTGCCTTCTTCGCCTTCGCTGTCGGCATCAATCGCACAATAGTAACCACCGCTCTCATCCTTCAGTTCACGCTCTGAAAAGGCAATCGTTTCATCAATTATTTTTTTATAGCGCGGTTCCTTTGTAATACTAAACGCATCACACAAAGCAGCTATTAATAACGCATTATCATACAGCATTTTTTCGAAGTGCGGCGCCAGCCAGTTCCTGTCGGTAGCATAGCGTGCAAACCCACCCCCAAGCTGATCATAAATACCGCCCTCTATCATGGCATCCAAACTGCGCAATGCATGTTTCAATGAAGGCTCATGGCCGGTAAAATGATAATGCTCCAGCAAAAAACTTATTGCCATTGTACCGGGGAATTTCGGTGCATTGCCAAATCCTCCTTTTTCCATATCCGCCTGCTTCAGCAAACTCTCCGCTATTTTCCTCGGCAACTCCTTGCTCAGCTCAGGACCCGTAACACCTCCCTCTCCCTGGGAGAGGGCCGGGGTGAGGCTTGCCTGTGTGAGGTGCTGAATGATCTGATCTGACTGCAGCTTTACTTCGTCCTGTTGCTGCTGCCAGATTTCATTCATGCGGTGCAGCAGTTGCATCCACGAAGGACGGTTATAGGCAGGGCGCGGCGGATAGTAAGTGCCCCCATAAAACGGCGCTCTTTCCGGCGTGGCAAATACATTCAGAGGCCACCCGCCGCTGCCGCCTATTGCCTGCACCGCATCCATGTACATATGGTCCACATCCGGATGCTCTTCCCTGTCTACCTTGATGCAAACAAAGTGTTCATTCATATAGGCCGCAATCACTTCATCCTCAAAGCTCTCATGTTCCATTACATGGCACCAGTGGCAGGCCGCATATCCTATACTGATAAGGACAGGTTTGTTCTCTTCTTTCGCCAGGTTAAATGCTTCATCACCCCATGGATACCAGTTTACAGGGTTATGGGCATGTTGCAAAAGGTAAGGGCTTTGTTCGTTGATGAGCCTGTTGGGCATACTATCCTGATTTTGTGAGTCCGGAAAGTTAACATTTATATGGAGACCGTAGTTAAGCATACATCCACGATTTAAAGCCCTTTGATAATTTAAACGACCATTTTGGAATATTATTGCACCTATTTTTAACTTTCAGTTAGTTTTTACCATTTTATGACAATTAGGAATAATATACTGAATTGAGTATGGTAATACTTTAGTTCGGAAGTATAATGGATACTGGCTGAAATGCACGACGGTATTGAATCCTCTATTATCTGATGTAGCAGGTAGAAAATTGAAAGAATTCCCGGGGTATACGAACAAAATTATCGTGACGGATCAGCATCTTGCAACGCTGCTGGTGCCGGCAGCAGCAACCCAGTCTGCCGACAGCCTGCCTGCCGGTAGGCAGGGCAGGCTCGAAAAGATAACTCGCGGATACACGGCACCTCCTTCTATCCCGGGAGTGACCACAAGGAAAGGAGCGTAGCTCACGGGGAGAGTTCCACTGCTAATTTACAATAGTCAGTTTGCTTGCTATTCCTTGCCCGTTACCTGTTCTGATGATGTACAGATAATCCCCTGCCTTCATACCTGTTGTTTGTACCGGTATTGTATGTTCTCCTGCGTTCAGACCAGGCGCTTTTATTGTATTTACAGATTTTCCGTTCAGGTCAGTGATTGTGATTGTTACATCACTATTGGTGGAAAGTGAAAACTTTATGTTGGTGCTGTTGGTGGCAGGATTAGGGTAATTACCAAAAAATGTAAGTCCGCTATTGGTTATACCCTTTACACTTAATGTATTCTTCACAACAACTATTGGAAACAGGTAAAAGTTGTTGGCCAGGAAAAAGTTATCTGATGCATTATCGTACCAGTAGCCGTCATTGAACATGGTTACGCTTTGGTTGTTGATTATGGTATCGGCGCCGGAAATTGTGTATAACGGGCTCGTTCTGTCCCCATCAGGCGAGGTATAAACACCTATGGTATCGCCGTTCAGCAATGCGAAGTTATAGTTGATTGTATAGCCTGAGAAAAAGGACTGGGTAAGCCAGGCGGTTGGCGAAGTAAAGAAAAACGTCTTGAATGTATCTGGCATGGTATCGCCGCCGCCAATGCCTAAATGGGTAATGGGTACGGTTACCGAATCGAGGGCAATGTCGGGGAACCCGCTATCGTATACATTGGGAAAACCTGCCGACTCCTGCAGGCCAACGGTCCAGGTGTAGAAGGTAACGGTTTTTGTTGTGGCGGGGTTCACCCAGCCGCCGAATAGTGACATTATGCCTATTACTTTCAACGAGCTGTCGGCCCCGTTGAAATCGTAACGCTCAGCATATCCCATATCGCCAAATGCATCGGTGCCAGACAGAAAGCCGCTATCAGAGGCATTTCCGGCATAATACAAAATGGGTGAATCTATAACTGAAACATTACTTAGTGCTATGGTATCGCCTGTCGCTGTTGTGCGCGCGTTGCTTTTATCCATGAACGGAGTTGCGCTGTATGTGTTTTTTGCGGTTTTTTGATGACCGGTAAAGGAGGTGCGTTGTGCGTTGGTGGCAATACCTATTATGGTTGAGACGGCCAGTAAAATAAAAAATTTCATTACGTTAAAATTTAGTGTGGAAAAGATACCAGGATTTATAGATGGTTTTTTGTTCAAAGGGTTTAATGGGTATTGGTAAACTTCTTGAACTTTTCCCGCCGTTGCTGGTGTTCTCCACAGGTCTGGGCGGCCGCTTAGTCCCCGGATACCAAAGTTATACCGTTCAAAAGCAAACCTTTTCAAACATTTTTTTTATGTTTGTATTTGCAGGTAGTAAGCCCGTTTTTACTTCACTCTGAAGTTTGGGACGCTATCTGCTTTTTTAGTTCTTGTTCCGCCTTTCTTGAAATGG
>CAIMDZ010000044.1 GCA_903839875.1 uncultured Bacteroidota bacterium | reverse complement strand
CTGCGCCTCACTACGCTCACCGCTCAATACAGGTAGGTTTTTCAAAGAACAAACATATAAGCGTCCGCTTCGTCCTATAATACCGAAGCGTCCGCTTCCGAATTACATATAAACCAGAATTAATGTTTTCCGCCACCCACCACAAAAACCCCTAATACAACCACTTCAAACAGGGATATCAAACCCATAACATATACCTACATAACCCTCAATCACTTACCTCAAAAGAAATTTTTATGATAAACACCAGCGCGTCTATGATACACAGAAATCAGGGGCATCATAAAACATTAATTTTGTAATATCAAATATTCATCTTACCTTTGTTAGTTATTTTTCGGGTAAAAGCACCCAAAATTTAGCCCTAACCCAATCTTGTAGCCTATGCGAAAAATGCCTTGCACTATAATAAAGTCTGATATTTATGCCTCGTTAAATTAATTATAATATTATGATATATATAACGCAACTTCCGATCGCACTTCCGCTTCCGGAAGAATCCGGAAGAAATCCCGCAGTTTCCGGAAATGCAAACAATTGAAAATCAATAAAAATGTAAAATCAAGACACTTATCCCGCATCCCGCAATTGTTCAAGAACCCACTACAGTTATGAATTATAAATTAGATAATTTATTATTTTGCCAGCTTCCCAGCACGGACGGTTGTAGGGGCGTGCACTTGCGGCCACCTTCTCGCGACAGACAAATTATGAGGGCACCAAAAACATCACTTACACATACCACAATTCAATAAACCAAAAAACCATCACCAATCACATAACCCAAATCTATGCGACAAAGTACGACAATAATACGACATCTGACTTAATATTATATTATTAGCCAGACTGCATTTCAGCCGATTTCTAAAAAAGATATCCACAAAAAAAAGTGACAATGAAAATGCGACAATGATAATTTGCGACCTATATTAAAATAAACAAAACAGCTAATATAAATATGTAACTAATGATAAGCACACCTAACCAACAAAATCAATATCTTTACTTTCACTTTTGAAAATATGAATTTAGAGCGTTACCCATACATTGCGAATAAAACATATCTGGATTTTGAGTTCGATAGTAAAGGGCCAAAGGGAGTAGTTAGAAAAGTGGTACGATTTACAAGACTCGATGATGATTTGTATAATCTCGGCTTCGGCGACCTCGAAGAAAGAACCGGTAAAATAAATGATCTGGTAACCTCTAATAATTCCGACACCGAAAAAGTGCTTGCAACAGTGTCTGAAATTGCCGATAAATTTATGTTACGATTTCCGCATGCCATCGTAGCTATCCAGGGCACGACAAAAGCGCGGACAAGGTTGTATCAAATGAATATCGCCGCGTATTGGGATGAGATTAATAAAGTGTTTGAAGTAAGGGGTTTGAGACACGGGAAATGGGAGGCATTCAGAAAAGGAATTAATTATGACGCATTTGCGGCACGTCGGCTACAGAAAAATTAACAGCACTAAATGAAATCAATCTAAGAAAATCAGTAAATTTGTATTATGTCAATTGCAAGCAAAAAAAGCAAAACAGTCAAACTGACAAACGTCACAAAAAGAGCCGTTCCAAAAAAGGTTTACGACGATAGGATAAGTGACGAAGTTGGCAATTATGAAAAGCATCCCTTCTTCGTAAAGAAAGCCAATGACATGAAAGAACTGCTTGAGCGTGTTGGCTTGCCGGAAGATTTTGTAAATAAACGAAGGTAAATGCGGGCAGATGAAGACGATGAATAAGAGCAAAATACCGGTTGTTCGCATTGACGCATTGCTGGATAAATATGATGGTGTCGTCTTGTTTCCTGAAAAGGTTGCGAGCGCGAACGAAATGTTGCGGACAATCGGTCTCCCCAAGACCAATAAGAAACGTCGCAGAGCCTGATATTACTCGCAAACTTTAGACTTTAGACTAACTACTTTAGACCAGCCACGGCGAGGCAAGCTCACATCTTAAACCCCTTCAGCCTCGGATTATCCTGAACATTACCCGTCCGATTCAACACCCCCCAGCTTTGCAGGGTCCCCTTCAGGGCGCGGCGGATGGCCTTGTAGAGGACGTAGAGCATGAGCCAGCGATAAACGATGCGCTGGGGAATAAGCCAGATGAGCTTGAGTACGTTTTCTTTTTCGAAGACAAAGGCGAGGACGCCTACGGCGATGTCTATGAGCATGAAGCCGAAGTAGTAAATGAGTATCATGCCTGCATTGCCGGTAAAGATGCCGATGAGCATGAAGAGGTCTGCAAGGGGGGCGATGAGGGGTATGAGCACCTGGAATACGAGGATATTGGGCAGGGCTACCCAGCCCAGGGTGCCGTAGGTGCGATTGAAAAGGGCATCGCGGTTTTTCCAGAATGACTGCATCACGCCGAAGGTCCAGCGGAAGCGCTGCCTGAGGAACATGCGGCGGGTTTCGGGGGCCTCGGTGAGGGCTATGGCGTCATTCTCGTTTTTGATGAGGTAGCCTGCGCGCAGCATGCGGATGGTGAGGTCGCAGTCCTCGGCATAAGTGTCGCTGGTGAAGCCGCCGGCATCTTCAATAGCCTGCTTGCGGAAAACGCCTATGGCGCCGGGCACTACGGTGATAGCGTTGATGCCGGCAAAGGCGTTGCGGTCGAAGTTCTGGCTGGTGATGTATTCTATGTTCTGCCAGCGGGTGATAAGGTTTACTTCGTTGCCCACCTTTACATTACCTGCTACAGCACCTACGCGGTCATCGGCAAAGTGACGGGCCATGAGCGAGAGGGAGCCGGGCGCGAGGTTGGTGTCGGCGTCTATGCACATCACGTAGGCGGCATCTGTCTGGCCAATGCCGTAGTTGAGCGCGGAGGCCTTGCCACCGTTGGGCTTGGTAAAGACCTTTACACGGGGATGATCTTTGAAAGCTTCGGAGACTTTGGCGTAGGTAGTGTCCTTGCTGCCATCGTCCACAAAGATAATGTTGAAATTGGGGTAGGTAAGCCGGAGTAAATTATTGAGTGATTTAACAGCATTGATCTCTTCGTTGTAGGCAGGCACTATGATGCTGACGAGCGGTGAGCCGGCAAGTGGTGCGAGGTTTTCCTTTTTCTCGCGGCGGAACTCGCGGATGGCAAAGAACGCCAGTATAAGTATGCGGACTATTGACAGGATGATGCACGTGATAAACAGATACAACAAAACATTGCTGCCCCAGTAACCGAACTCGGCCATGAAGTAGCTGAACTGGATGTAATAGTAACTCTTGTCCTTAGGCACAGGAGGCATGAGCTGATCGCGCCTTTCGTTGATGAGGTCGGCTACGGTGGTGAAGGTGTCGCCCTTTGCTTTGAAGTATTTAATAATGCGCGGTAATGCCTCTATAGTGGTCTCACGGTCGCCGCCAGCATCATGGAGGAGAATGATGCTGCCCAGGTTTTCCTGCCGCACTACGCGGTTGAAAATGCTGTCGGCGGTTACATCTTCTTCCCAGTCGTTGGGGTCTATTGATTCGCCTACGGTGAGGTAATTGTTCTCCTTGGCAAAGGCGACTGGCCCCAGTTCCTGCATGGTTTCGGGCTGCGAGTCAGCATTGTAGGGCGCACGGAAGAGCACAGTGCTGTGCCCGGTGATGCTCTCCAGGAGCAGGCGGGTGCTGTTAAGCTCAATGAGGGCGCGCTTCTTGCTTATCTCGGCGATGTTGGGATGGGTGAAGGTGTGATTGCCTATCTCGAAGCCCTCGTTGTAAATGCGCTTTACGATAGGGATGTTGTTCATGGCATTGTAGCCGATCATAAAGAATACGGCCGGCACATGCTCCTTACTGAGTATGTCGAGTATGCGGGGAGTGTATTTCTGGCTGGGGCCGTCATCGAAGGAAAGCACTACCCTCTTCGGCTTCTTCCCGAATTTTTTGATGACGAAAATAGAGGGCATACTTTTGTACACCTCGTTTGTCACGAGGTCTTCGGCAGTGTCCTTGATCACTTCTATTTCGCCGGCTTTGGGGGTTGTGATCACATCGAGCACTTCGCCCTCACCTATATAGTCTACATCGTAGCTGATCTCCACATTCTTCAGCACACTGTAGTCGAAACTATCTACTGCCACATCGTCGAGGTCTTTGTTGTAGAACGTCCAGAGGCGGCTGTCGGCAGAGCCGAGCTTCCAGAGAGCTATGCCGCCCAGCTCGTATTCCGAGGCAAAGCGCATGGTGTTGAAGTTGGTGGCTGCGTCGGTAAAATAGACCGAGTGCTCAATGTTATTTTCGTCGCTGTAATTGTAGCTGAGGTTGTAGGTATTGGTATCAAAGACAACAGCGGCTTCTGATTCGGAGGCGATGCTCAGCGCTTCGGCATAGGTAACATCCTTGCCTTTGTCGCCCCTGGGCCAGTCGTAACCGTAGCCTGCTATACACATGATAAGTTTGCCGGGCGCTACTTGTTGCACGGCTTCATCAAGGGCTTCCTGCGTCCATTTCTGCGAACTGACAGGGCCGGGCACAGTGCCGCTGTTGTATTCATCATAGGCCATCAGGAACAGGTAATCATTATACTTCGACAACTCCTTCAGGTTGAAGTCGGAATTAAATGGCGGCACATCCTGGGTGACCATCAGATGCAGCGGGTGCATGCGGTCGTACAGGTCTTTCATAAAAGCCACCATCACTTCGTCCGACTTTTCATGCAGCTCTTCAAAGTCAATATTTACTCCGGCAAAATGGTTTTTCTGAATCTCTTTTATAATGTCATTGATCAGTCGTTCGCGCCTGGTTTTATCATTTAGAACGCGATGCAGGATGCCGCCATTAAAATCCTCACCCACAAAATTGGAGATAACGGCAACTACCGGCACACCCGACGCTTTAATGATCTCGCGCCCGCGTATATCGGAATTCACCACCATGGTATCGCCCACCGAATCAATGGCCATCCACAAAGGCAGGAGCATGTTCAGGTTACCGATGTTGTTCTTGAGGGAGAAGTATGCCTGGTCGTCGGATGCATCGTAAAAGGCGGCCCGCACGGGTGCGGTAATGTTGTGCAGGCTGTCGGCTTTTTTAACATACCTGATGTGCTTTAATAGCGCCGATTTGCCCGATATATACTTGCCGAATCCCTCATACTTTTTCTCCAATACTTTGATGGCTTCGCTTTTGCCATTATTCATGATGGACTTGTACTGGCTGTTGTCCTGCTTCAGTTGCGGTATGTCGGGGGTAAACAACCGGTTGATGATGGCGATACCCAGGATCACGATCATCACCAAAAGGATGAATACAATAACCCTGAACGCCCATTTGAACCGCTGCCAGCGTGTAGGTGATTGTGTTAAAAATACTTGTTTATGGCTTTCAGGCATTGGCCGCAAAGATAGTCCTCAAATAAAGGTTTTTATATGCTTTTAAAAAGTATAAACTTTGTTATTTTTGAAAAAAATAATTTCACTTTTTAAAATCAAACTTCTTTCTTATTTTTGCTATATGAACAGTGCAAAGGACTTTTTTGCAGCCACCAAATGGAAAGCCGAAGAGGTAACGGAGACAGATGTGATCAGTGAAGAGCTTCATAACCTGATCGTATGGAACGATCATGTGAATACATTCGACTGGGTAATTGAGTCGCTCGTAGATATTTGCGAGCATGAAGCCGTGCAGGCAGAGCAGTGTGCACTCATCATTCATCATAAAGGAAAATGCGGGGTCAAAAAAGGAAGCTTCGATGAATTGCGCCCCAAGGCCGAAGCACTTATTGACAGAGGGATACAAGCGACTATTGATTATTAACCCGCCCGCCTATAATAGGAGTTGTTTTCTATACCCCTTATTGCACAACGGACTTTAGACTTTCGACTATATACTTTCGACTAAACTAATACAAACAATAATCCACTAACTTTCTGTCTCTGAAGAAGAGTCTTAGCACATTATTCTGGTAGGCGTAATGCATTTCCTGGGTGAATTCTTTCAGGATCATATCTTTGGGCGTGCCGAGTAATTTGAAAGCCTGCTCTATATCGGTAGTGCCGGATTTTAATTTGTAGGACATGCTGTTGTCAAATACGCCTTTACCCTTGTCTTCCGACATAAATGAGAATTTTTCGAGCAGGGCAGACTTTTTATTCCACCAGATGACCATTTTAACAGCTCCGTTTTCGTAAAACCACTTGGTTCTTTTCCGGCCTTCCTCGATTTTCAGGGGTTGACCGAACATCGCGGTGAGTTTCGCCGGGGTTGCTGATTCGGTAGTAAGACTGAGGAGCGATAACAGATCCTCTTCATTATGGTCGGTAGCTTGACAAGGCCTGAAAATAAACAATATGGCTATCAGCAAAAACAACAATTTTCTCATATTCACAATTCTTGACTAATTTTATACTGGTATTATACTTTCACAAAAGATTTATAAAGGTCAATTCACAATTTTAGTGTTTTTTTTTGATAATATGCGCAATTACAATCATAAATAAATGAAAAAATCAAAAAATATCATCCTTTCCGCCGCTATGTTTGCTGCAATCTCCTCCTGCAGCAGCGGCCACAAGGATGAATGGAGCGACGGCAAAGATGACCATGGACGCTACCGGGATACTTCAATATACCGAAACGGTGGTTACCACTATTACCGCTACTACATGGGTGGCTGGTACATACTGCATGGCAACAACATGATCAACACCAGCCGCTATGCGCCTGCTTCTTCATCCGAAATATCGAGTCCGTCCTTTTCTCCGCGGTCTGCTTCGGGCAGTGTACGGTCGGGTGGTTTCGGTAGTTCTGCTCATTCTTCAGGTCACTCATCTGCCGGCGAATAGGGTATGCCTTTCGCGGTGTAAATGAGTGTGAAAAGGTCTAACGCAAAGGCGCAATTTATTGTCATTTGAAATGATCATTGTTATGTTTTTAAGCTCGCAAAACCTTTAATATTAAATGACTAATTTACCCTTTGCAATTTATATAGTACAAAATCCGTACCAAACATGCAACGACATATAATTACGCCCCGCCCCGACTGGGAGAAAAAGGTAAAAGAACAGGGTTTCCTGTTTTATAAGTACGAGTCATACTACAGCGAAACAGCAGCTTATGAGTTCACTGCTGCCGAGGTAGATGCAATAGAAGCCGCTACCGGCGAGATCTTCGACATGTGCATAGCCGTAGCTGAGCATGTGATTAAGAATGACCTCTGGGATAAATTCTTTATACCCCGAGAATATGCCGACCTGATAAAATGGAGCTGGAATGAAGATATGCCGAGTTTTTACGGCAGGATGGACCTGGCATACAATAACGGCGACATAAAGCTGCTGGAGTTTAATGCAGATACTCCGACCGGCCTGCTGGAAGCGAGCGTGATACAATGGTACTGGCTGCAGGACTACGACAGCAAGCTCGACCAGTTCAATTCGATTCATGAAAAACTGGAGGCACACATGAAAGTGTGCAAGCCGTATTTGTATGCGCCAAATACGCTTACGTTTGCCTGTGCTGCCAACAGCCTTGAAGACCTGATGACCACCAAGTATATCCAGGATGTGGCAGACCAGGCGGGTATCCGAACGGACTTTTTGTACATGAACGAAATAGGAGTGGACGACAAAGGTGAATTTTATAAAACAGACAAAACGCCGATAGGTAATATTTTTAAGCTATATCCTTACGAATGGATGTTTCATGAAGACTTTGGCAAATACCTGCCGGGTTCCAGAGAGAGCACCATGTGGATAGAGCCTGCCTATAAGGCATTGTGGAGCAACAAAATGCTGCTGGTATACCTGCATGAACTGTTCCCGAACAGCAAGTATATTTTACCGGCAACTTACCGGGAAAAAGCCATTGTTTACCAGCCGGGCCAGTATGTACAGAAACCGGTTTATGCCCGGGAGGGTGCTAATGTGAAGATCGTAAAAAATGGTGTACTGCTGGAAGAAACCGGCGGCGAATATGGTGAGGAAGGTTTTGTGATACAAGATTATTTTCCCCTGCCCGATTTCAACGGTAATCACCCTATTATAGGCAGCTGGCTGATAGGCGGTGTACCTGCCGGGATGGGCATCAGGGAATCGGATGGACTGATAACGAATAATACGAGCAGGTTTGTGCCGCATTTTTTTAAGTAGCCACGCGAAAAGGTTTCACGCAAAGGCGCAGAGACGCAAAGGTGTTGTGTAACCATGTGGTATTTTTAAGGACGCCTAGGTGTTGCTAAAAACAGCGAACCAAAATCTTAGATTAAACTTGGTAATTTTAAAATCATGTACGGAATACACAACTATTCACTCACCACAAAATGGACTGGCAATCGTGGCCAGGGCACATCGGGATATCGTGACTATGACCGCAGCCATACTATTTCCATAGCAAACAAACCTGATATACTGGGTTCATCAGATACCGCCTTCCGGGGAGACAATACTAAACATAATCCTGAGGATTTGCTGCTTGCTTCGCTTTCGGCATGCCATATGTTGTGGTACTTGCACCTTTGTGCCGATGCCCGGATTATTGTAACTGACTATACTGATAATGCAACCGGTATTATGCAGGAAAGCACGGGCGGTGGCGGGCGCTTTACTGAAGTGACGCTGCACCCGGTTGCTACAATTACAGATGGATCACTAATAGATAAAGCCAATTCACTACATGCTAAGGCAAATGAAAAGTGCTTTATTTCCAATTCAGTTAATTTCCCGGTGAAACATGAGGCGGTCTGCACTGTGGTTTAGATTAAATGTAAATTATTACAAAATAAAACATCCCGTCAATTGGGTTATTAAGCCATGTGGATAATCTGCCCGTAACACACTATTTTTACCTCCTAATATTTGACTATGCGCACAACTTTTTTGCTGTTTATTGCTTTCATTTCCATTCAAACCATTTTTGCCCAGGGCTCCAAACAAATAACCATGGACGACCTGTGGAAGAACAACACCTTCAAAAGCAAGGATGTTCCCGGCTTCAGGGCTATGAAGGACGGTATCCATTATACACAGATAGACCGTGAAGGAAAGAACATGTTCATCAGAGTGTATAACCTCGAAACCGGGAAGCAGGAAAGCACCATTTTTGAAAGCAATAAGGTTGACTTCGGAAATATTAAGGACCTCAGCCTGGAAAGCTATACACTTAGCAAGGACGAAAAAAAGATGCTGTTGTTTGCCAACAGTGAATATATCTACCGGCATTCTGCGGTACAATGGGTGTTTGTTTATGACATAGAAAAAGGTAAGGCGGAACTTGTTTACAACGAGAAAATGATGCATGCTACCCTTTCCCCCGATGGCAAGAAAGTAGCCTTTGTAAAGGACAATAATCTATTCATTAAAGATTTAGAAAGAAACACTGCAGATAAGATAACTACCGACGGTGAAAAGAATAAGATCATAAACGGTAATTGCGATTGGGTGTATGAAGAAGAGTTTTCCTTCACACGCGCCTTCGACTGGTCTGGCGATGGTAAATACCTGGCCTACTATAGGTTTGATGAAAGCAAGGTGCCGGAATATACATTGCCAAAATACAACGGGCTTTACCCCGAACAGTACACATACAAATATCCGAAAGCAGGTGAACGTAATTCTGTGGTTCAGATCAAGATCTGCAATGTGCAAACAAAACAAACAATAGTACCGTTCCTTGGGAACGAAACTGATATATACATTCCGAGAATAAAATGGACAACAGACCCCGGTAAATTGTGCATTTACCGCCTCAACAGGTTGCAGGCTAAATTGGAACTTTTGCTTACCAATGCTGATGATGGCCGTAGCAACGTGATTTATGAGGAAGTAAACCGTTATTATATCAACATCAATGACCAGATCTCGTTTCTGCCAGACGGGCATTCTATGATATTCAGCAGTGAGCGGAATGGTTATTCGCATTTGTATAATTACGACTGGCAAACTAAAAAGATAATTGACCTCACTGAAGGAAACTATGATGTGGATGCATTAGTGAGTGTAGATATACCACGCAAACTCGTCTATTATTCATCAACAGAATCATCACCGCTGCAGCGGAAATTGTATGTGGTGAATTGGGCGGGTAAAAACAGGATGTGCCTTACTAAGGAAGATGGCTGGCATTCCGTTACACCCTGCGAAGGCAATAATTACTTCCTGGACAGGTATTCACGCATCAACCATGTTCCCGTCATTTCGCTGCGCGATGCAAAAGGAGACATTATCCGCACCCTGGAAGACAATAAGGCATTGGAAGATAAAATGAAGGAGTATGCACTTGGCAGGATACGGTTGACTCAAGTGCACGGAGTCAGCGAGTTGCTGAATGCATGGATGATCACTCCGCCCGATTTTGACAGCACGAAAAAATATCCGGTGCTGATGTATCAGTATAGCGGCCCTGCCAGCCAGGAAGTAGGCGACCGTTATCCGCTGGGAAATTTTTACTGGCACCAGATGATGGCGCAAAAAGGCTACATTGTTGTTTGCGCTGACGGAACCGGCACCGGATCAAGAGGCGAGGAATTCAGGAAGAAAACCTACCTGCAGTTGGGGAAGTATGAAAGCGATGACCAGATAGCTGTAGCTAAAAAACTGGGCAAGTTACCATATGTAGACAAAAACAGGATAGGCATATGGGGCTGGAGCTATGGCGGATTTATGAGCAGCACCTGCATACTGAAAGGCAATGATGTATTTAAGGCTGCAATAGCCGTAGCGCCTGTTACCAACTGGCGCTATTACGACAATATTTACACCGAACGCTACATGCGTACACCGCAGGAAAATCCAAAAGGCTATGACGAAAACGCCCCGGAGAAAATGGCCGACAGCCTGAAAGGAAAATTCCTGCTGATACATGGCACGGCGGATGATAATGTGCATTTCCAGAATTCGGTAATGCTGACAAACGCGCTCATCAACGCCAACAAACAATTTGAGAGTGAGTACTACCCCGACAAAGCCCACGGCATATCCGGCGGGAATACGCGGTATCAGTTGTATGTAAGGATGACGGATTTTTTGCTGAAGAATTTGTAGACGATTATTGCTTTGGTTCGGCAATTCATAAAAATTATAGCATAAAAGCCGCTACTATAGCGGCTTTTATGAAAAGTAAACCCGATGGTACAAATCTCGAACCGGCTTACATGAGATTTAAACGTGCTTTGTGTTTGAAATATACTTTAGTTTTTGTAGCATTAATTACCTCCGGGCGTCTGAAAGATGACTTGGATGCCACGGAGTATGCATAGCTACTGACCAAGCCTTATAAAGTAGATAAATACATACTTGCAAAATAATTATGCGCTAATACGGGAGCATTATAATAAAAAAAGACCATTTTTTTGCTTTCGATAAAATAAGTTAATGACCTATTATTTCCGGTGAAATAATAAGAGTTGTCGGAATTATATTTATCATCAATACTTAATGCAAACCCAAAAATTGAATAGTCTCTGGATCAATAATGATGATTAATAATGTTATGTCATAAATATCAGTTTTCACATGTCCTAAAGCCATAATAAGAGTATCGGAATATCCCGACCAAAGCCTTTGTCCATCCATCCCAAAAGTATAATTAATATTTGGGACAGTTTTATGACATCCTAAAGAAAAGTGAATAAGCAATAACAGAATGAATGCAGCAAATAACTTTTCAACTATTCAACCTATTAACCAATAACCCTACCTTTGCACCCCTGCCTACCGGCAGGCAGGCGCTTATGCATTACGTTTCAGCAGACAGGATCAGTAAAACTTACGGAATAAAACCTCTTTTCACGGATATTTCATTTAATATCAGCGAAGGGGATAAGATAGCGCTCATTGCGCGTAATGGCAGTGGCAAGAGTACGCTGCTTAAAATACTTGCAGGCAAAGATACCCTCGATGAGGGAACCCTGTGGGTTCATAAAGATGTAACTGTGGCTCTTTTTGAACAGGATCCCCAATTCGCTGAAGAACTGTCGGTGCTGGATAACATATTTCATTATAAACATCCTGTGGCTGAGGCACTCCGGAATTATGAGAAGATACTGGCGGATGGCAGCAAGGATACAACTGCATTGAATACAGCACTGGCTAAGCTGGATGAACTGGGCGCATGGGATTTCGAGGCAAAAGTGCACCAGATTCTCAACAAGCTGAATATCAGCAATCTTGACCAGAAAGTAAAAACGCTATCCGGTGGCCAGCGTAAGCGTGTTGCGCTTGCACAGGTACTCATAGATATAGGCTTTGAGCACAAACATGTGCTGCTGATAATGGATGAGCCTACCAACCACCTGGATGTAGGCATGGTAGAATGGCTGGAGAATTACCTGAACCATGAGAAAGTAACACTGCTGATGGTAACCCACGACCGCTACTTCCTGGAAGATGTGTGTGATGTAATCTGGGAACTGGATGAAGAAAAACTGTATGCCTACCCCGGAGATTACCAGGACTACCTCGAGAAAAAAGCTGCACGTATAGAAAACACAATCGCAAACATTGATAAAGCCCGCAACCAATACCGGAAAGAGCTGGAATGGATGCGTAAACAACCCAAAGCCCGTACCACCAAATCGAGAAGCCGCCAGGATAACTTTTATGAAATAGAAGCCAAAGCAAAACAGAAGGTAGTAGATAACCAGGTGGAACTGCAAATGAAAATGAGCAGGCTGGGTGGAAAAGTAGCGGAATTGAAAAAGGTGTATAAAAGCTATGGCGACAAATTAATACTGAAAGGTTTTGATTATACATTTAAGAAAGGTGAGCGGATAGGGGTCATTGGCAGGAATGGCGCTGGCAAGAGCACTTTCCTGCAAATGCTGCAGGGGCTGGAGCCGCAGGACAGCGGAAAAATAAATATTGGGGATACGGTGATCTTCGGCAATTTCTCGCAGCAGGGGCTGGAGATAAAGGAAGATATGCGCCTGATAGAATACGTAAAAAACATAGCTGAGAATTTCCCTTTGGCTGATGGCAGCACCCTGAGCGCATCGCAATTCCTCACCTTGTTTCTCTTCCCGCCTGATCAGCAATATACTTACATATCAAAGCTAAGTGGCGGCGAAAAGAAACGTCTGCAATTATTGTCTATACTGTTTCGCAACCCCAACTTCTTAATACTCGATGAGCCTACCAACGACCTTGACCTCCCTACCCTCTCAGTACTTGAAAATTTCCTGAGTGAATATAAAGGTTGCCTGCTCATTGTTTCGCACGACCGTTATTTTATGGACCGGCTGGTGGACCATTTGTTTGTTTTTGAAGGCGACGGCGTGGTACGCGACTTCCCCGGCAACTACTCTGCCTACCGGATAGAAGAACGGGCAAAAGAAAAAAACAAAGACAGTAAACCGGAGCCCGAAGCTCCCGGACCAAAGGCACAGGTAGTAAAACCGGCACCGGAGAAAAAGAAATTCTCCTTTAAGGATAAACGGGAATTCGACCAGTTGGAAAAGGAAATGCCGGTACTGGAAGCAGAAAAGGCAACCATCACTGAAAAAATGATGGACCAGCGCCTGAATTATGATGCAATACAGCAACTAAGCAACAGGCTTATATTTATTTCCCGGCAACTCGAAGAAAAGGAGTTACGATGGCTGGAGCTTAGTGAATATATCCAATAACCCAAAAGTTAATTTTGCATATAAATTTTCCTTACCTGCCGGTTTTCATTTACCTTTGCACAATATTTAAATCCTGAAAAATGAACTTATTTAAAACGTCCCTCCTTGCAGCTACAATGCTGACAACAGGTTTCGTGTATGTAAACGCACAAACTGCCGATGAAATAATGGATAAACATGAAAAAGCCATTGGAGGCCTGGATAACTGGAACAAGATAAAAACTTTGAAAGCCAGCGGTTCGATGTCGCAGCAAGGCATGGAAATAGCTATTGTCCAGACTATTGAATCAGGTAAAGGTCTGCGCATGGATATTAACGCAATGGGCATGAGTGGTTTCCAGATTGTTACAACAAATGATGGATGGTCTTATATGCCATTTATGGGTTCGGCAAAGGTAGATACCATGAAACCGGAAATGGTGAAAGGGCAACAGAAACAATTAGACCTTAAGAGCCATCAACTCCTGGATTACAAAACAAACGGATCCAAATTAGAATACGTTGGTAAAGACACAATTAACAACAGCGCCTGCTATAAAGTGAAAATTACAGATAAAGAAGGTAATGAATCAACAAATTTTATTGATTGCAGCACTTACTACCTGATGCGTACGGAAACTAAAGTAAAACATGATGACGAAGAAACGGAAGTAGCAGTAGTTTATGGTAACTACAAAAAAATGGATGAAGGGGTAGTAATGGCTATGTCTATTATTCCACAAGGCCAGGAGATCACCTGGAAAACTATCGAAATAAACAAACCCATTGACAAAAATACTTTCAAACCTATCATAGAAAAAACAGAAGCTAAAGAAATTAAAAAGTAAGGGCTTTATGGCTGTCTTCTACAATAGAGACTGCCATTTTTATGCCTGAAATTCTGCTGCATCAACAAATACCCTTTCCTGTATGAGGGTTAAATCACTACATTCGCAGCAAACATTCGCTTATTTCAGATTTTCTCATTTCCGGATTAAGGTCGGGAGACCATGCAGCATTCAGATCACTGGTAGAACAATACCGGGAGAAAGTGTTCAATACCGCAATCAGCATGGTGCAGGATCATGGCATGGCCGAAGATATTGCCCAGGAAGTTTTTGTGACCGTTTATAAATCCATTCTCTCATTTAACGAAAAATCGTCTATATCTACCTGGATCTACCGGATCACTGTAAATAAATGTCTCGACCATCTTCGGGCCGCCAACCGTAAAAAGAAAACCGGTTTATTCAGCCAGTTATTTAACAAAGATACCGGAATACCATTGGTACAGGAGCCGGATTTTATTCACCCAGGCATTGTGCTCGAAAGGCGTGAACAGGCCAAATATCTCTTCGCCGCCATCGAAACCTTGCCTGACACGCAAAAAACGGTATTTGTGTTGGCACATATTGAAGAATTATCACAAAAAGACATTTCGGAAATTATGAATTTGTCTGTTAAGGCAGTAGAATCGCTTTTGCAAAGAGCAAAGGCGAACCTGCGGAAAAAACTGGGAGATGTGTACGACCGAAGGAAAAAACAATAGAGAACGTCTAAATATTTGTTATGGAAAATAACAATAGTAAAGAACAATGGATTGACGCGGTGATGAACAGCACCAATAACATGGGTAAAGCGCAGCCTGGTGACAACCTGTATATAAAGGTAATGGGTAATATATCCCGGCCGGCAGTTCGTAGCCAGGCGCCTGTTACCAAATGGGTAGCGGCCGCCATATTGTTGCTTGCGTTAAACCTCGGCTCGGTTCTTTATTACACAAACAGGAATACCATCAGCACAAACTCATCAACTAACCCGATAGCCGCTGAAATACAGGCTGAAACAACTTATAATTATTAGGCTTTATGAACGAACAAAAAGGTATACGATTATGGCAATGGGCAGTTCTGCTGCTGGTATTGTGCAATATTGGCCTGATAGTAACCATATGGCTGAAACCACATCACGGGGAGCCTCCTCCACACGGAGCATCTCCACGTGACTATATAATTCGTGAACTTAAATTTTCTGACGACCAGGTTAAGAAATATGACGTATTGATCCGGGATCACCAGCAGGCAATGCGCCGGTTGAGACACGATGCAATGGATTACCGGAAGCAATTATTTGCAAACCTGAAAAACGAAAACCAGAAAAATAATTTTGCAGATTCGCTCAGTCAACTGATTGCTGCCAACCAGAAAGAAATTGAATTGGTTACCTACAACCATTTTGCACAGGTGCACGATTTGTGCAATGATACTCAGAAAAAAGACTTCGATAATATCATAGGCGAGGTTATAAAAAAAATGAATGGCGGTCCCGGCGCTCCACATCCGCCAACGGGTGATGGACAAGGACCACCACCCGGGGAAAAAGGTGATGAACCTCCTCCTCCCCCTCCCGGTGATGATGGCCCGCCACCACCCACTCCCGGAAACAGGTAAAAATCCTATTTTTGCCCGATGCGACTGATGCACTTGTTTTTACTGCTTTTTTTCTACTTGCTTCCATGCATCGGTTATGCACAAGCAGGTACTGATTGGGTGCTCACGCCTGCTGATACTGATAAAGTAGAAATTGACATAAGAGCAACCTTTAACGGCAATACTTTAGTACCGGGTAAGAAGGCTTATGTAAACGCCCATGGCGACACCTTTTATGTGGATGCTTTCCGGTTCTATATTACGAACTTCGCGTTCGCCGGCTCGGAAGTCGTGAACGGACATTGTATTCGAGGCATGTTCGAGTGTGATTCCGGAGAAACCCACCTTTACGATTTGCTTGATACAAATACATATTCATTCGTATTAAAAAAAATACCTCCAGCCGTATATAGAGACTTCACTTTTACGATAGGCATTGATAGTTTTAAAAACACTTCTGGAGCAAACGGTGGTGACCTTGACCCAACGAAAGGAATGTACTGGGCTTGGAACAGCGGTTACATTATGGCTAAACTGGAAGGGCATTCAAAGGTTTGTAAAACCCTGCACAATGCATTTGAATTTCACATAGGCGGCTACATGCCTCCAAATGATGCTTCAAGAAGAGTATCTCTGCCAATACCTGAATACTTCGAGGTAGGCCGGCCCAGCATGCCTACTATTACGCTCAATGCCGACATAGCTGCATGGTTCAATGGCATTGACCTTTCGAAGGTTAACAGTATTCTTACGCCAGGTAAAGAGGCAATGATGATGGCAGATAATTATGCAAAAATGTTCACCATAGAAAGTGTGGATTTCACACCATTGAATGCACGATGAAGTATCTGATCCTGGTCTGCCTTTTCGCAATTGTTATTTGCCTCTCGTCGGGATTTGACAACGGGATGAAAGAGATAAAATTCATAATCCCTGATGGCTGGCCGAAACCTGTATACAACCTGTCAAAAAACAAACTGACTGATGAAGGATTTAAGCTGGGCCGGAAGCTATTTTATGATCCTATTTTATCGCGCGATGGCTCCACTTCCTGCGCCGGTTGCCATACACAATGGTCGGGGTTCACGCATGTAGATCACAGCCTGAGCCATGGCATCAACGGACTGAAAGGAAAGCGAAACTCGCTCACCATTTCCAACCTTGCCTGGAATACCTCATTCATGTGGGATGGCGGCATCAACAACCTGGAAGTTCAGCCCCTTGGCCCAATAACCAACCATGTGGAAATGGACAACTCGCTTGAAAATGTGGTGAAAACGCTGGATACCGCCAAAGGATACCGCACCCGTTTCTACCTGGCATTCGGAGATAGTACTATTACAGGGCAGCATGTACTGAAAGCGCTGGCACAGTTCCTGGTGATGCTGGAATCATTCAATGCAAAGTATGATAAGTACATTCGCAAAGAACCAGGTGGCGAAATGACAGAACAGGAACTGAGCGGCCTGAAACTCTTTCGTGATAATTGCGAAACCTGCCACAATGAGCCTCTGTTTACCAACAACTCATTCCAGAATATAGGCCTTGCTGTTGACACAGTATTAAAAGACTATGGCCGAATGAATATCACCCGCGACTTCCATGATTCGCTGCGGTTCAAAGTGCCATCCCTCCGCAATGTAGCTATGTCCTACCCCTACATGCACGATGGCCGTTTCAAAACTTTGATGGAGGTAATGGACCATTACTCCGATGGCATAGTGGAAGGCCCCTCTCTTGCAATAGAATTGAGCAAACCGATGATACTTACCCCCGAAGACAAAAAAGACCTCATCGCCTTTCTGCAAACCCTGACCGATAAGGAATTCTTGTTTGATCTGCGGTTCAGGGATTGGAGGGATTGAGAAAATGTGGAAATGAACCAATGTGAAAATTTCCTGACCTAGCCATGAACTTAGCGCCCTTAATTACGTAACCTGGAAAATTGCGCCTCTGCGCCTTTGCGCGAAAAAACCCTCGCGCACAACCACCCTACTGCACAAACAACACAATCTCCCTGTTCACCTCATCCGCCTTTTCCCATTGCAGAAAGTGGCCGCAATCCTGCATCATCACCAGCTTTGCGTTGGGTATTCTTTTCGCGCCGTGGTTAGCCACCTGTTCTGTAGTTAAGTGGTGCAGCAGCCTGTTGGGTATCAGCGCATCCTCACGTCCGAAAATGATTAATGCCGGCTGTTTTATTAATTGCACCAACTCTGTCACCGATTCCTCCAGCATGCCTTTTATACTTGCCTCAACCATCTTTTTATAGTACCCCGACCGGTAGGTCTTCATGATATCTATCAGCTCCTTTATCACACCTTCGCCCTGCTTATGCTGTTTGTAGAAACTGTTTTCTATCGTGTGCCTCAGCAGGCTTTCGTCCGATGAAAGCATATCGCGTAAATGTATGGTGCCGTAAAAAAGAGATTTGTCGAAAGGAGAAAACTCTTCAAAGCCTGCAGGTGAGCACAGCACCAGTTTATCCGCACATTGCGGATAATTCAACACTGTGGTCATCGCTATCTGCCCGCCCATTGAGTGGCCCACCAGGCACACATGCTTAAGCTGAAGCGCCTGTATAAACTGATTCACGCTATCCGCATAAAACTTGATGCCGAAAGGATGATCTTCCTTCCCCGATAAGCCATTCCCCGGCAAGTCTATGGCTATGCAACGATAGAATTGTTTCAGGTACTCGATATTCTTCTGCCACACCATAGCATAATTTGCCAGTCCGTGTATAAACAGCAGCGTTTGCTCCCCCTTGCCCTCATCCACATAAGCAATACTACCCGCCCCCGGTATGTCCTTAAAATATGTCTTGTATGAATAATTCATTTTATTGCTTAGCCCTGATTAATTAAAAAAACCGTTGAAAAAAGCCGATCATATATCTGTCATGATGAGCCGCGTCGAACCATGACTGCCGGGTACTTTACATCATCCCAATCAAGGCATTGAACCCATTTTTTTCACTTCTCAATTAAAAAGGCGCACCAAAAGAAGCGCACCTTTCTAAAATCAATTTTATTTATAGTCAACCAATCAACTGATCAACCAATGAACCAATCAACACCTATCTATCACCCACTTCGCCACCGCCGGGCCCAATTCTTTCTGCGACTTGCCACCTACAAACACACCAATATGACCACCGGGGAAAGCATACTCTTTCTTATCCTTCGAGCCTATTACATGCATAATGCTTAGCGTGCTTTCATTAGGTATGATCGTATCCTCGGTAGCATATACATTCAGGAAAGGCATGGTTGCATTTTTCAGATTCACCTTTCTGCCGCCCAGTTCAAACTCGCCCTTTATCAGCAGGTTATCACGGAACAGATCCTTGATGTACTTACGGTACATCTCACCCGGAATAGCGGGCAGGTCATTCTTCCACTTTTCCATGCGCAGGAAGTTCATCATTTTGTCACTGTCATCCAGCGAATTGATGAGGCCCAGGTACTTGCTCACACCCATGCTTGGTTTCAGCATCCCGAAAGCGCTGTCTATCATTTCACCCGGCACTGTGCCTACCACGTCTATCATAGAATCCACATCAATATAGTGCGTCCATTTATAAAGCATGCACTTGGTAGTAGAGAAGTCATACGGAGCCACATAAGTCGTAAGTGATGCAAGTTTCTCGGGATACAATGATGCATAGATCATGGAGAAAGTACCACCCTGGCAAATACCCATCTTATGTATTTTTTCTACCTTATGCCGCTTGCGCAGGAAGTCAATAGCGTCATTCATGTAGCCGTCTATGTAGTCTTCCATGGTCAGGTAGCGGTCCGCACGGGTGTGGTAGCCCCAGTCCATAATGTACACATCCAGACCTTCATCCACCAGTTTCTTCATCAGGCTTCGGTCGCTCTGCAGGTCCAGCACATCGTGCCTGTTCAGCATCGCAAACGACACCAGCACCGGCGTCTTGCATTTCACTGGCGTATCCCTGTGGTAATGATACATTTTAATCTTATCACTCTGCCATACCAGGTCCTTAGGGCTCATCCCTACTTCTACATCTCCTATTTCCTGCAGCACCTTATAACCCTTGGCTATTTTTTCACTGGTCAGTACCAGTTCTGCCGTAATTTTTTCTGAGTTGAAATTCATTCCTCTAAAATTTGGCGCAAAGGTACGGGGAATTAGGGGGATTTGGAAAGGTTTAGAGGAATTATGATTTGTTTATGGGCTTGGCTGGGGTAGTGCCATTAGGCGTCCGTTGCCACGCTCGCTTGTACGTTCTGTAATTCTGCTGGGCAAGCCCCATCGAAGCCGTCATTTCGCTGCGAAGCCCATTTCAGGGCGAAACGGAGAACTTTATCACTGAGGCCGTTAAAAAGACATCAACAACGAAGTAAACCTCCTGAAGTTTCCCACGAAGCAGCATAGAATTCCTTCTTCCTTATTTCGGTAGCAAACTTACGCTGTTACACTCTTATATTCCATTATTCCGTTCCACCGTTGCCTGTGTTCTTCACCAACAACCCTGCCTGCCGACAGCTACCCTGTACACACATCTTATTATATTATCATTTTATGACTCATTTTCCATCGCGAATTGGGTAGCCCCGAAGGGGCACGACGGCATTATTACATCTAAAACTACTAACAGGTAGCCTCGCAGAGGCATTCCATATTAGCTTACAAATACATGTGTGTACAGGGTAGCTGCCGACAGGCAGGCTCGTGCCGGACACTCGCGCTGTTCGCACTGTCTCCCAAAAGTTCGCACTGGCGCGTGTATTCGCGGTATTTCTATTTAAATAGCCATATTATAGTCGGGGTAAATTTGTGCATTCCATATGGGCTTTGCAAGCTTAAAAATGTAATCAGAACACTATTAAATGACAATTAATTGCACCTTTGCTGCCTGCCCCGCCATCGGCGGTGGCGAAACTACTTTGCACATATCTATGCCGCGTAAAGTATAAAAAGTTAAATGGTAATAAGTGGGCTGATACCCTTGAACTAGTTCCGTAACTTTGCAATGAGGGTGGAATTCAAATTATTATGTGTGCAAAATGGTTAGGTAGCCTGTTTTTTCTGGTTTTCATTTATTCTAAAGCCGGTGCGCAACAGGACTGGGTTTTGAAAAAAGACAAAGACGGTATACAGGTTTATGAAGCAAAGAATGATAATACCAGCTTCAAATCGGTGAAAGCCGAATGTACTATGACAGCTACATTATCCCGGGTAGCTGCTGTGCTTTCAGATATAGACCATCATAATGAATGGGTATATGGTGTGAAGGCGGCAAGGATAGTGCAGAGAGTAAATGAAGCCCAATTCTTTTATTACTCCGAAGTCAGCGCACCCTGGCCGGTCAGCAACCGCGATTTTATTATAGATTTCTCAATGACTCAGCCTGCGCCTGCTATACTTTCTATTACATCACACGCAGTGCCGGATATGCTTCCTGAACAGCCGGGATTAGTGCGTATAAGAAATTCAATGTCGCAATGGACAATAACCTCAACCGGCGACAATAATGTAAAAGTAGTGTACATGATACAGTTCGATCCCGCCGGCTCTGTGCCCTCCTGGATAGTAAATATGTTCATTGCTGATGGTCCCTACAAAACCTTCAAAAATCTCAGGGAGCGGGTTAAAATGCCCGCATATAAGGACGCGCACTTCGATTTTATTAAGGATTGAGGTCCAATGTAATTAACTTAAGAATAAAAAAAAGCCCTGAAAGGGTGAAATATAATAGCCGGAGGTGAAGCCTCCGGTACAAATACATAGGGAACAAAGCCCTGAAGGGGCGCAATAGTAGTTTGGTAATGAGCAGTTCCCTTAAGTTAATGACATTAGATTAACAGGTCAAAAAATTTATAACGACAAGAGATATAACCCAAAACATATAGAAATATAAGTATAAATATTATCGTTTATTAATAGTTGACAATAATCATTTTTTGATTGCATATTAAAGAATTACTTTTGCCAAAATTTAAACCGGAATGCAGCGACATTGGTGGAAGGGCTTGAGTGTTGTTTTACTGTTTTATACAATTATTGCAGGTTTTTTAATAAGTACACCGGTCCTTGGAGAAGGAGGGCTTTATGAGTCTATCCGTAACATATTTTTCCACGTACCCATGTGGTTTAATATGACTTTACTGTTCCTGATAGCCTGCGGGTATTCCATTGCCTATTTACGCACCTTCAATCCTGAATATGACATCAAAGCTGCTGAATTCACAAAAATCGGTTTGTTGTTCAGTATTTTGGGTATGCTCACCGGCATGGAATGGGCCAATTTTACCTGGTCGGACAAGACAGGGCGCTCCGGGCCATGGACAGGTGATCCCAAACAATTATGCGCTGCGCTCTGTATGCTGATCTATTTCGCCTATATAATACTAAGGGATGGTATTAAGGATGAGGAGAAACGTGGGAGAATTGCAGCCGTTTATCATATTTTTGCCAGCGCCCTTATGATACCGCTTATATTTATTATCCCACGGCTTGTATATTCTTTGCACCCCGGAGGCTCTGAAGGTAACCCGGCTCTTAACCCCGATCATTTAGATCCTAAAATGAGGCTTGTATTCTGGCCGGGAGTTATCGGCTGGTTCCTGCTGTCACTTTGGATAACTAATATTAAACTGAGAATCCGTTTATATCAATATAACAGGGATTTAGCTAAAACCAATTGATCGTCAAAATGAAACGACCATGCTTAAGCCGAAATTTAGCACACAGAGGAATGAAAATCCTTCCGTTTGCAACATTCAGAAGTTCATGGGAGTTCCATCTGGCAACTAAAAAAACAATTATTTTCAGATGAATAAATATTTATTAACGCTGCTGCTGTGTATTTTAGGGACTTTTTTGTCCGCTACAGCACATGCGAAAGGCATAGTAGAAACGCTTGACTCCGAGAACAAAATATACGTTGTTGTTTTGGTATTAGCTACTATCTTTGCCGGAATTATTTTGTACCTCGTGTATCTTGACCGTAAAATCAGTAAGTTAGAAAAGGAAAAAAATCATAATTAATCACTAAAAATTAAAAAAAAGCAAGGTGGAAACAGTAACTGCTAAACCAACCCAGGAAGCTCATTACAGCTTTTTCAAGGGTGTAGAACGCAACTTTGATAAAGCTGCCAAATTCACACGTTTCGAATCAGGTATCCTTGAACAGATAAAGGCCTGTAATTCGGTGTATAGTATGAAATTCCCTGTCAGGATAGGTGACAAAATTGAGGTAATAGAAGCATTCCGTGTGCAGCATTCGCATCACAAGCTTCCATGTAAAGGCGGAATCCGCTACAGTATGGATGTGAACCAGGATGAGGTAATGGCGCTCGCATCTCTTATGACCTACAAATGCGCTATCGTGAATGTGCCATTCGGTGGCGCTAAAGGGGGTATCAAGATCAACCCGAAAAAATACACTGCTTTTGAACTGGAAAAAATTACCCGCCGTTATGCGAGTGAACTGGTAAAGAAAAACTTCATTGGCCCCGGTATGGACGTTCCTGCTCCTGATTATGGTACAGGCGCCCGTGAAATGAGCTGGATCGTAGATACTTACGCTTCCCTGAAACCGGGAGAAGTGGATGCTCTTGCCTGCGTAACAGGAAAACCTGTGAGCCAGGGTGGTGTTCGCGGACGTACTGAAGCTACAGGTCTTGGTGTTTATTATGGCATCCGTGAGTTGTGCAATGTAGCTGAAGATATGAAGAAAGTAGGTCTTTCCACAGGTATTGAAGGTAAAAAGGTAATCGTTCAGGGACTTGGCAACGTTGGGTATCATGCTGCAAAATTCTTTTTCGATAATGGCGCTATCATTGTAGGACTTGCAGAATATGAAGGCGGTATTTATGATGAAAAAGGGCTTGATATTTATAAGGTTGTAGAGCACCGTAAAGCCACAGGCAGTATACACAACTACCCCGGAGCAACCAATATTAAAAACAGCGCAGAAACCATGGAACAACCATGTGATATTCTTATTCCTGCTGCACTGGAAAATGTGATCAACGGGTCGAACGCATCAAGAATTCAGGCCAAAATAATAGGCGAAGCCGCCAACGGACCGCTGACGCCCGATGCCGATGATATTTTGAATAAAAAAGGCGTTATAGTGGTGCCTGATATGTACCTGAATGCAGGTGGTGTTACCGTATCTTATTTCGAATGGCTGAAGAACCTGAGCCACGTTCGTTTCGGACGTATGGACAAACGTTTCAGGGAAAACCAGTACGGCAATATTCTCCATGCACTGGAAAACCTTACAGGCAAAAAAGCATCTGATATAGAGCGCAACCAACTGTCGCACGGACCGGATGAAGTTGACCTTGTTTATTCTGGCCTGGAAGATACTATGATCGGTTCTTACCACGAGATCCGCGAAGCATGGCTGAGCCTCAATGGCGCTGCTGATATGCGTACTGCGGCTTTCACGGTGGCTATCAACAAGGTGGGCGTATCTTATGAGGAACTGGGGATATTCCCATAGTTTACAGTTGGCAGTTGGCTCCCGATAGCTATCGGGATTCAGTTGACAGTTGCTCGTATTAATAATTTACAAAGGCTGCTTTCGGGTAGCCTTTGTTGCGCTTATATAGTATATTTACCTACTGCTAAAAATTACGCCACAAAAAGATAAAAAGGCTGCCATGGATGCATTGCAATTATAAAGCTCCCACTGGTCGAAGTTATACCGTTCAAAAGCAAACCTTTTCAAACATTTTTTTTATGTTTGTATTTGCAGGTAGTAAGCCCGTTTTTACTTCACTCTGAAGTTTGGGACGCTATCTGCTTTTTTAGTTCTTGTTCCGCCTT